>JBOGEN010000098.1:0-58123 GCA_050743265.1 Actinomycetes bacterium | reverse complement strand
CAGGCAGGCCGGGACAAGCCCGCCGGGCTCGCCGTCACCGCGTACCTGCGCCACCACGTCGCGCGGCTGCTCGCCGAGGATCCCCGCCTCCGTCTCGGCCTGGACGACGCCGTCCACCAGGTCCGTGTCGCGACACGGCGGTTGCGCGGTGGCCTGCGGACGTTCGGCCCGCTGCTCGACCCCGACTGGGCCCAGCCGGTGCGGGACGAGCTCGGGTGGCTCGCCGGCGAGCTCGGCCCCGCCCGCGACCTCGAGGTCCTCCGCGCGCGGTTGCTGCACGAGATCGACCTGCTGCCCGAGGACGTCGTACGGGGCAACGCCCGGGCCCGCGTGGAGAGGGCCCTGGGCGCCGACCTCGAGACCGCGCTCGACCGGGCGCGGGAGGCGCTGCGGTCCACGCGGTACCTCGACCTGGTGGACCGGCTCGTCGAGGGCGCCGCCGCGCCGCCGCTGACGGACGCTGCGCGCCGTCCCGCCCGGGTCGTGCTTCCGCCCCTGGTCCGCAGGACGTGGCAGCGAATGGCGCGACGGGTCGCGCAGGCGGAGGCCGGGCAGGGCGACCCGGTCGCGTACCACAACGTCCGCATCGCGGCGAAGCGCGCCCGGTACGCCGCGGAGGCCGTCGCCCCGGCACTGGGCAAGCCGCCGACGCGGTTCGCCCGCCGGTGCGAGGCCGTCCAGGACCACCTCGGCGAGCACCAGGACGCCGTGGTGGCCGGGCGGACACTGCTCGACCTGGCCGAGCGTCGGGGGATGGGGACGGCCGCCTCGTTCACCCTGGGTGTGCTCTTCGCCCGCGAGCAGCAGACCGCCACCAGGCTCAGACAGGACTTCCCGCCGCTGTGGCGTGACGTGTCCCGTCGCCGGTACCGCCGCTGGTTCGAGGACGCCTGAGTGGGCGGGGTGGCCGACCAGCCGCTGGTCGAGGCCGCCGGCGGGGTGCTGTGGCGTTCCGCCGGTGACACCGGGTCGGACGGCCCGGTCGAGGTGGCCCTCGTCCACCGTCCCCGGTACGACGACTGGTCCATTCCCAAGGGCAAGCTCGACCCCGGCGAGCACCCCCTGCTCGCCGCCCTGCGGGAGGTCGAGGAGGAGACCGGCTCGCGTGCACGCCCCGGCCCGTACCTCGCCGAGGCCAGGTACGTCGCGAAGGGCAGGCCGAAGCGGGTCCGCTACTGGGCCATGGAGGCTGCCGGCGGCGCGTTCGTCCCCTCGCGCGAGGTGGACGAGGTGCGCTGGCTCCCGCTCGCGGAGGCCTTCGACCTCGTGGCGGCCGATCGCGACCGGCCGGTGCTGGACGCGTACGCGACTCTGACCGCCCGGGCGAGGCCTGGCGTGCCGACCGTGCCGAGCGTCCTCCTCCGGCACGCCGGGGCCGGAGACAGAGACGCCTGGGCAGGCCCGGACGGCGCCCGCCCGCTGGACCCGGCGGGGGGCGCGCAGGCGAAGGCCCTGGTCGGACTGCTCGGGGCGCACGGCGTCACCCGGGTGGTCTCTTCGGACACCGTGCGCTGCCTCGACACCGTGACGCCGTATGCGGTCCAGGCCGGGCTGCACGTCGAGAGCGACCCGCTGTGGTCCGAGCCCGGCTTCGCGGCCGACCCGACAACCGCCCGGGCGCGCTACCTCGGCCTCGTGTGCGGGACGCGCCCGACGGCGCTGTGTACCCACGGGTCCGTCATCGAGGACCTGGTGGTGTCCACGTGCCAGGCGCTGAACCACCCCGTCCCCGAGGACCCGACGGCCGGCAAGGGCGGCATGTGGGTGTTCCACCTCGTGCCACCCCGTGCAGCCCACCGGCCGGACGGGGCCGGGGGCCCGCGGCTGGTGGCGCTGGAGCGGCACGACCCGGTCGCCTGACCTCGGCTCAGCTCACCTCGGGCCCACCGACGTGGGGTCGAAGCCGTACGGCAACGTGAGCCGGTGCGCGTGCAGCAGGTCGTCGTCGACGAGCACGTCCCGTGTCGGCCGGTCCGCGACGACCACTCCCCCGGACAGCACGACCGAGCGCGGGCACAGCTCGAGGGCGTACGGCAGGTCGTGGGTGACCATGAGCACGGTCACGTCGAGACCGCGCAGGACGTCGGACAGCTCGCGGCGGCTGGCGGGGTCGAGGTTGCTCGACGGCTCGTCCAGCACGAGGATCTCCGGCTCCATCGCGAGCACGGTCGCCACCGCCACGCGGCGGCGTTGCCCGAAGGAGAGGTGGTGCGGCGGCCGGTCCGCGACGTCGGTCATGCCCACCTGGTCGAGCGCCCGCTGCACGCGGGCGTCCACCTCGGCGCCGCGGAGCCCGAGGTTGGCAGGGCCGAACGCGACGTCGTCCCGGACCGTCGGCATGAACAGCTGGTCGTCCGGGTCCTGGAAGACGATGCCGACCCGGCGCCTGACCTCGGCCAGGTTTCCCCGGCGAAGCGGCAGGCCGCCGACGCTCACCGTGCCGACGCCGCCGGAGAGCACGCCGTTGAGGTGCAGCACCAGCGTCGTCTTGCCGGCGCCGTTGGGGCCGAGGAGGGCCACCCGCTCGCCCCGCTCGATCCGCAGGTCGACGCCGAACAGGGCCTGGTGCCCGTCCGGGTACGCGTACGCCAGGCCGCGCACGTCGAGGCTGGGCGGCGCCGCCTCCGACGCGGGCGCGGCTTGTTTGCCGGCGTCGGCGGGGTTGCCTGCGCCCGCCTCGGCCTCCGGGGAGGGCCACCGTGCGGCGTCGCTCATGCCGCCATCCTCGCAGCGAGCGCGACGCCGAGCGCGGCCGCCGGGAGCAGCGCCGCGGTGCACCACTGCGCGCGGGTGGCGCCACCGTCGTCCCAGCGCGGCATCGTCCCGGTGTACCCGCGGGACAGCATCGCGAGGTGGACGCGCTCCCCCCGCTCGTACGTCCGCACGAACAGCGCCCCCGCCGCCTGGGCCACGACCGGCAGCGCGCGCACACCGCGCCCGTCGAAGCACCGGGACTCCCGTGCCACCTTCATCCGCGCCAGGTCGGCGGCCACCACGTCGACGTACCGCACCATGGACGCGACGATCTGCACGAGCAACGAGGGCACCCGCAGCCGCGACAGCCCGACGACGACGTCGCGCGGGTCGGTGGTCGCGGCGAGCACCGTCGCGGCGACGACGCCGAGCGTGCCCTTGGCGAGGATGTTCCACCCGCCGAGCAGCCCGTCCTCGGAGAGCGACAGGCCGAGCACCTCAACCTGCGGGCCGTGTGCGAGGAACGGCAGCAGCAGCGCGAAGACCACAAACGGCAGCTCCACCAGCGACCTGCGCGCCACGATGCGGAACGGCACCTTCGCGGACCGGACGACGACCGCGAGCAGCACCGCGTACGCGCAGAACGCCCAGACCTGGGTCCGCGGCGTGGCGACGACGACGACCACGAAGCCGAGCAGGGCGACGAGCTTCGTGTGTGCGGGCAGGTGGTGCACGGGGGTGTCGGCGTGCACGACGAGCCGATGCGCGTGGCCGGCGCCCACCGCTCAGCCCCGGGACGCGGTGGAGGCCGCGGTGGAGGCGGCGGGGGCGGAGGGCGCCCGCTCGTCCCGTCGAGATCCGCGACCGAGCAGCCAGAACACCACGAGGCTCACCAGGACGGTCGCCGCCACCCCGATGACGCCGGCGACCCCCACGGGGATGCCACCGACCTCGCCGTAGTCGGCGAGCACGAACCCCCCGAACGCGTGGTCGCGCGCCTGGCCCAGGAAGCCGCGGTCGCCGGCCACTCGCTCGAGCCCGTCAGGTGACCCGCTGGCGAGGAAGCTCACCAGGCCGGACAGGACGAGGGCCGCTCCGGCCACGCCGAGCAGAAGGCCCCGGGTGGACACGCGCAAAAGGGCCGGCGAGGGCGAGGTGGCCGCAACCGTGACGTCCCCCTCGGGCGTGCGGAGGGTGAGGTCGGGCTGCAGTCCCCGGGCCGCGTACACGAGGTCGGGCCGCACGGAGAGGACGGCGCCGACGGTGAGGGCGGTGATCACGCCCTCCCCCGCGCCGATGAGCACATGCCACCCGACCATCGAGGTGACCAGTGCCGACATCGGCAGCGGCGTGGCCCCGCCCACCGCGTACAGCCCGACGAACACCAGGGCGGCGACGGGCACCGACGCCGCGGCGCCGACGAGCGAGGCGGGCACGACGGAGCGAGGCCGGCGGGGCAGCATCGCGAGCACCGCCTTGGTCACGAGCCACCCGACAACCGTGGTGACGATGCCCATGAGCAGGACGTTCGTCCCGAGCGCGGAGAGACCCCCGTCGGCGAAGAGCAGCGCCTGCACGGTCAGCACGGTGGTGAGGCAGAGCACGGCCGTCCACGGCCCGACGAGGACGGCGGCGAGTGCCCCGCCCATGAGGTGGCCGCTGGTGCCGACCCCCACGGGGAAGTTGAGCATCTGCGCAGCGAAGACGTACGCCGCCACCAGCCCGGCGAGCGGGGTGGTGCGCTCGTCCAGCTCGTCGCGGGCCCGTCGCAGCGCGACGACGACGACGCCGGCCGAGACGGCACCGGTGCCCAGCGAGGTCGTCACGTCGAGGAACCCGTCGGGGACGTGCATGCTGCTCCTGTGTGCGCCGGACGAGCGGCCAGGCCGTGGGTCACCGCTCGTGGTCAGAATATGCGTCGGCCAAGTATCTGCAAAACGCTCGCAACAAGGTACTGTCCGTATCCGGGCGGTCACGGGGTCGGGTCTTGAGTCACGTCCCGCAACGGACGACTCTGAGACGGGGTCCACCCGTCGGGCCGGCCACGTGCAGGGGCCGTGGCCGTCCCGGCGGACGCCACGGTGCCGGCCCGGCCACCGCCGCCAACGCCCCGCGGGCCAGGTCGCGGCGCCGACGTAGGCTTCGAGGCATGAGCACCGTCGAGCGCACGTACCGGCTCACGCAGTACGCCCACGGCGGCGGGTGCGCCTGCAAGATCCCACCCGGCGAGCTCGAACAGATGGTGTCCGGCCTGCTGGGTGGTCCCGGCTCCGAGGACCTGCTCGTCGGGCTCATCGACGGCGACGACGCGGCGGTGGTTCGCATCGCGGGTGGCCAGGCCCTGGTCAGCACGGCCGACTTCTTCACCCCGGTCGTCGACGACGCCTACGACTGGGGCCGGATCGCCGCGACGAACGCCCTCTCCGACGTGTACGCGATGGGCGGGCGTCCCGTCGTCGCGGTGAACCTGCTCTCCTGGCCGCGCGAGGTGCTCCCGCTCGAGCTGGCACGGGAGGTGCTGCGCGGCGGCATGGACGTCGGCCGCGAGGCCGGCTGTCCCGTCGCGGGCGGGCACAGCGTGGACGACCCGGAGCCCAAGTACGGCATGGCCGTCACCGGCGTGGCCGACCCGGCCCGCCTGCTGCGCAACGACGCGGGCCGGCCGGGAGTGCCGCTCACGCTGACGAAACCGCTCGGCATCGGCGTGCTCAACAGCAGGCACAAGGCGACGGGAGAGGCGTTCCCGCAGGCCGTGGCCGCGATGACGGCGTTGAACCGGGAGGCGTCCGAGGCGGCCCTCGCGGCCGGCGCGGTGTGCGCGACGGACGTGACGGGCTTCGGGCTCCTCGGGCACCTGCTGAAGATGGCGCGGGCGAGCGGGGTGACCGCGGTGGTGGACGCGGCGGCGGTCCCGTACCTCGACGGGGCGCGGGAGGCCGTCCGGGCGGGCTACGTGTCCGGGGGCACCCGGCGCAACCTCGACTGGGTCTCCGACCACACCGACTTCGGGGACACCGGTGAGGAGGACCGGCTGCTCCTCGCGGACGCGCAGACCTCCGGCGGGCTCCTCGTCGCGGGAGAGGTGCCGGGCGCTCCGGTCGTGGGTGCGCTGGTGCCACGCTCTGAGCACCTGCTCGTCGTCCGGTGACACGGTGGCGGCTTCCCCGTACCGCGCCCTCGCGGGTGAGGGCCTCACGGTCGCCGCGGTCGCGGTCGGTGGCGCGTTGGGAGCTCTGGCCCGGTACGGGATGACCCAGGCGCTGCCGCCGGAGACGGGCCGGTTCCCGTGGGCGACCTTCCTCACGAACCTCGTCGGATGCTTCGCCATCGGCATGCTCCTCGTGTTCATCAGCGAGGCGTACCGCGCGCACCGGCTCGTCCGCCCGTTCCTCGGTGTCGGCGTGCTGGGCGGGTTCACCACGTTCTCCGCGTACGCCGTGGAGTACACCGCCCTCGTCGAGGACCAGGCCACGGGCACCGCGCTGGTCTACCTGGTCGCCACGCCGGCAGTAGCGTTGGCTGCGGCGCTGGCGGGCGTCAGCCTGACGCGGGCCCTACTCCGAGCCCGCCGACACGGGAGGTGAGGTCGTGAGCGAGCACAGTCGCGAGCTCCGGCTGACGGTGCACGTCGACGAGGACGACACCTGGCACGGCAAGCCGCTCGCCAGCGAGATCGTCCACCGCGCGCACGCGGCCGGGCTCGCCGGTGCCTCGGTGTTCCACGGCGTGGAGGGGTTCGGCACCTCGAACGTGGTGCACACGACCCGCATCCTCAGTCTCGGGGGCAGCCTGCCGGTCGCCGTGATGGTGGTCGACGTCGAGGACCGGGTGCGCGCCTTCCTCCCACAGCTCGACGACCTGATGACCCAGGGGCTCGTCACCCTCGACGAGGTCGAGGTCGTCCGCTACACCAGCGACACCAAGGCCGGATGAGCACGGCGCTGCTTGTCGCTGCCGGCGGCGCGCTCGGCGCGACGCTGCGCTACCTCACGGACCGGCTCGTCCAGCGCCTGCACGACACGGTCTTCCCGTGGGGCACGTTCACCGTCAACGCTGTCGGCTCACTGGTACTGGGGCTGCTGGTCACGGCGGCGGGCTCGGGCGCGCTCGGCACCGCGCTGCTCGCGCTCCTCGGGACGGGCCTGTGCGGCGCGCTCACGACGTACTCGACGTTCAGCTTCGAGACGATCCGGCTGGCCGAGGACGGCGCGCGGTTCGTCGCGACCGTCAACGTGGTCGCCACGGTGGCGACCACGATCGGTGCGGCCACAGCAGGCCGTGCGGTCGCGCTGTGGCTGTGGGGGGACGCCGGGTAGCGCCTCGGGGCCGGCCGCCTCGGGGCCGGCCGGACCTCGGGTCAGCCGGCCTCGCGGAGCCAGTCCGTCCGGCTGCGGACCACGGGACGGGCGGTCACCACGACGGGCCCGTCACAGTTCCAGCAGGTCACCGCATCGCCGGCGGGGCTACGCCCCTCGACGTCGCACTCCGGGCACGTCCAGGCGGAGAAGATCTCCGGGGTCATCGCTCGCTCCCGCACCCGACGGGAGCGCCTCCGCATCTCCCGGGAACCGACAGGGAGGGCGGCAGAACCGCCCTGTGCCTGAGGTTTTCCCGGCAGACGGGCAGGTCAATCCTGGAAAAAACGGGAGGTCTAGGGGCAGATCGCCCACGGCGCGTGCCCGAACTCACGCGCCGGACGCCGGGAGCACGAGGCTCCCGGCGTCCAGCCCCTCGTCACGGGGGTCACGACCCGGCGAGGATCACGGCCTTCGCGAGGTCGCGGCCCTGCGCGAGGTCACCGCCTGCGAGAGGTCACCGCCTACGAGAGGTCACCGCCTGCGGGGTGACCGGCTCACGAGGTGACCGCACACTGCCCCCGGTCCTGCCGGCGCGGGCCCTCGGCCGTCGGACGGATGTCGAAGTCGAAGATCCGCGTCGGCACGTACAGCGAGCAGCAGGCGTTCGGGATGTCGACGATGCCGGAGATCCGGCCCTCGACAGGGGCCGACCCGAGCAGCAGGTACGCCTGCTCGCCGGTGTAGCCGAACGTCTTGAGGTACTCCACGGCGTTCAGGCACGCCCGCCGGTACGCCACGGTCGCGTCCAGGTAGTAGTTCGTGTCCGTGTCGTGGTCGACGGAGAGGCCGATGAACGTCATGAACTCGGAGTACCGCGGCTCGACGTTGCCCGGCATGAACACCGGGTTCGTCGAGATGCCGTACTTCTGCATGCCGCCCTTGATGAGGTCGACGTGGAAGTCGATGAAGCCTCCCATCTCGATGGCGCCGCAGAACGTGATCTCACCGTCGCCCTGGCTGAAGTGGAGGTCGCCGCCCGAGAGCTTGGCGTCCTTCACATGGACGGGGTAGAACACGCGCGACCCGCGTGTGAAGTTCTTGATGTCGTGGTTGCCGCCGTTCTCACGGGCGGGGACCGTACGTGCGCCGTCGCGTGCGATGCCGGCGGCCACGCCCCCGTTGGCCTGCCCGCCCAGGGTGTTCTGCTCCAGCGGAGGCAGCGCCAGCGGCGGGACGCGGTTCGGGTCCGTCGCGATGAGGGCCCGCTCGCGCTGGTTCCACCGCGCCAGCAGCTCCGCCGACGGTGCTGTCCCGAACAGCCCGGGGTGGGTGATGCCCGTGTACCGGATGCCCGGCAGGTGCCGTGAGGTGGCCACCTGACCGTGGAAGTCCCAGATCGCCTTGTACGCGTCAGGGAAGTAGTCGGTCAGGAAGCCGCCGCCGTTTACCTTGGCGAACACACCGGTGTAGCCCCAGCCCTGCCCCGGGGCGTCCCCGTACTCCTGCGGCGGCTGGCAAGCCCCGAGGTCGAGGATGTCGACGACGAGGAGGTCCCCGGGCTCGGCGCCCTCGACGCCGATCGGACCGCTGAGCATGTGCGCATGTGACAGGTCGACGTCGCGGACATCGTTGGCGGAGTCGTTGTTGCCGAGCTGGGCGTCGGTCCACTCGCGACACTCGACCCGGAACTCCTGACCGGGACGGACCATGGCGGCGACGGGGATGTCGGGGTGCCACCGGTTGTGGCCGGGCACCACCTGGTCACGCATGGACTTGGACTGGTCGACGCTGAACACGACCTCTGGCATGTCCCGCCCTCCTTCACTGATCGCTCACTCGGTTCCTCGGCGCGCTCCGGGCGCGGTCAGCACTCACCTCCTCTCGGGTGTCTCGGCCTCGGATGTGGTGGTCCCCGTGGCGCGGGCCTGCGGCACGGAGACGCCCTCGGCCGCACCTGAGTCCTCCGCGATGGCCGGCGGACGGGTGAGGGGCCACAGGGCGACCACCATCACGACGCCGACCACGGCGAGCACGACGGCGATCGTGGAGTAGTCGTCCTGGTCCCAGCGGCCGGTGAGGATCAACATCGCGGGGATGGCGCCGGTGACCCAGCCCTCGACGGCGGCGACGGCCCCCGTGTACCTGGTCAGCCGCTCCTTTCTCAGCCCGAGAACGAGGAAGAACAGCAGCCACAGGAACGACCAGTAGAGCCAGATCACCCCGAAGGGCTCGTCGTCGAGGTTGTCGAAGAACGCCGCTGAGTAGCCGAGCGCGGCGATCGCGACGAACAAGGAGAAGAAGCCCACGCCGGTGCCGTCGAGGCCCGCGAGCAGGTTGATCCCGACGTACAGGTACGTGAACCCGAAGAGGTAGATCCCGGACGCGGCCAGGATCAGGTCCGGGTCGCCACCCGACTGGATGATCAGCACGGTCGGGGTGACGACCTGCAGCCCGCCTACGAACAGGTTGAGCGGTGCCGCTGACTTCGGGTCCACCAGGCCCAGGAGCATGACCCCGTTGAGGAAGAGAATCGCTCCGACATAGAGCAGGCCCACTGCGGCCATACGCACCTCCGGAACTCCGGCACCCGACCGTCCGGCCGGGAGCCGATCGGTCAGCAGAAGCCGTTCCGGACGCGGGCGCGCGCCCGGTCGGATTCGGATGCCGGGCTCATGGCCGCGGCAAGTTCGCCCACGACGGGTGCACCGGCGCGGGTGCGGGCCCCCGCTTCGGCGGCACGTGCGTCACCACGTCGGGGTGATCGGTACTGCGTTCCTCCAGGCCGCGCAGACGCGCGACACCGGCCGGCGTCCGGCCGAGGAGCGGGGGGCTGAACACGCGGGGTGCATCCGCACCGCAGGCGGCACAGACCTCGTCCTCGGGAGCGGTGCCGATCGGATGCTGGACGGTGAATCGGCCGTGGCCCGCGCAGCGGTACTCATACGTCGCCATACGCACCTCGCGAACGGCTACGCCCACCCCCGAGGGTCGCCCGGGAGCCTCGTCTCCCGAGCGTGCAACGTCAAGGGGTTGTCACCACCCGCGCGTCACCCGAAGAGCGCGGCTGCCGAACGTACGGTCTGGACGATGCCGTAGGTGAGCGCGATCGCCACGAGCACCCAGAGCAGCGCCGCGCGGACGACCTCGCCGGTTCCCTCTGACGGCCTGGTCACGTCGGTCGGCATGGGTCAGCTCCTCCTCGTACTCGCCTGAGCGTCGGCCACGCGCTGCGCGCTCGCCGTGTCGTGTGTCGACTCCCGCGCCGAAACCGGGCGGATGAGCAGGTTCGCAACGAACCCGACCACGAGGAAGCCCACCATGACGAACAGCGACAGCGTGTACAGGTCGGCCCCCGACCGTCCGGCGGCCGTCTGCGAGTCGGCGACCGCGTTGACGATGAGCGGGCCCGCGATTCCGGCGGCCGACCACGCGGTGAGCAGCCGCCCGTGGATCGCACCCACCTCGCGCACCCCGAACAGGTCCTTGAGGTACGCCGGGACGGTGGCGAACCCGCCGCCGTAGAAGGAGATGATGACGCCCGTCAGCAGCACGAACCACGCGACGGACGCGGTGCCGGTGGTCGCCACGAGCACGTACAGCAGGCCGCCGATGCCGAGGTAGCCGATGTACGTGCGCCGTCGCCCGAGCAGGTCGGACGTGGACGACCAGACGAAGCGGCCGGTCATGTTGCACAGCGAGAGCACGCCGACGAAACCGGCCGCCTCCGCCGCGTTCACCTCGCTGAAGAAGTCCGCGATCATCGGGGCTGCCTGCTCGAGGATGCCGATGCCGGCGGTGACGTTGCAGAACAGCACGGTCCAGAGGAGCCAGAACTGCTTCGTCCGCATCGCGGTGACCGCGGTCATGCCCGACGACGGGCCGGCGTCAGCGCCCGCGACCCGCTGCGAGGGAGTCCAGTTCGGCGGAGACCAGTCAGCCGCCGGAACGCGCACGGTGAACGCACCGAGCAGCATGACGACCAGGTAGCCCAGGCCGAGGGTGAGGAAAGCGGGCTCGACCGCGTTCGCGGGGCTGTTGGCGTACGTCTCCAGGAGATGCGCGGACAAGGGGGACGCGACGAGCGCTCCACCGCCGAAGCCCATGATGGCCAGCCCGGTCGCGAGCCCCGGCCGGTCAGGGAACCACTTGATGAGCGTGGACACCGGGGAGATGTAGCCGATGCCCAGGCCGATGCCCCCGAGGAAGCCGTAGCCGAGGTAGACGAGCCACAGCTGGCCTCCGGCGACGCCGACCGCGGAGACCAGGAACCCGGTCGACCAGCACAGGGCCGACAGCGTCATCGCCTTGCGCGGGCCGTTGTGCTCCACCCACCGGCCGCCGAACGCGGCGGAGAGCCCGAGCATGACGATCGCGATGGAGAAGATGATCCCGATCGGCGTGAGCGAGGTCCCGAAGCGTTCGACCAGCGGGGTCTTGAACACGCTGAACGCGTAGACCTGACCGATGGACAAGTGGATGGCGAGGGCGGCCGGAGGGATCAACCAGCGGTTGAAGCCCGGTCCAGCGATCGTGCGCTCGCGGTCGAGTACTGCTGTCAGCCCCATGGAGGGACCTCCCCGTGTCGCCTTGTGCGCGCGCTGTACCCATGATCGGCAGGGGACACACATCGGCGTCTCACGACCCGGTCTAGCTCGGGCCACAGGGACGGTCGGGTCCCTCGCAGGCGCGGGTCAGCGCTGGTGCGGGACGGCGTACGAGGCCGACGTGCTGCCCGGCCCGGTGCCGTGGCGGGGTGCGAGCGCGGCCGCCACCAGCCCGCGCAACGCCGGACCCAGCCCGACCACGGACAGGCTCAGCGCGTCGGCGAAGACCTCGACGAGCCAGGCCGACCCCCCGGCCGCCGTGCCACCGGCGGCGACCATCGAGGTGTGGC
Organism: Actinomycetes bacterium; assembly: GCA_050743265.1. GTDB lineage: Bacteria > Actinomycetota > Actinomycetes > JBOGEN01 > JBOGEN01 > JBOGEN01. The sequence continues at coordinate 46,237 of JBOGEN010000098.1, read as the reverse complement.
CGCTCGCCACGAGCACGGCCTCCTCGGCCGGGTCGTTCCCCGGCCCGCCGAGCTCGACGGCGAACCATCCGCCCGCAACGGCGTCCCGCGACTGGGGGTACTCCGCCAGCGGCCACTCCGTCCCGACCAGCGAGCCGGACCAGGTGGGATCCGTGCTGACGCCGCGCCGCGGGGTGGACTCGGCGACGGCGACGAGCACGTCGCCCTGCGGAGGGACCTTGCTCACGAACCAGGCGGCCGCATCGAGGCTGCTCTCCGCCGCCGCGGCGAGGACGCGCAGCCGCTCCTCGTCGGACGCGTCCGGCACGCCGTCCAGCGCGGCCAGGGCCCCGGTGAGGAACCGTCCCACGTCCGGCGAGAGCCTGCCCCGACGGGACCGGCGCTCGGCCGGCTCGCTCGCCTCGAGGTCACGTTCGACACCCAGCGCGGTCCGTCCGGCGACGACCGGCTCGAGGGAGTGCTCCCGCTTGGCGCGGTACTGCGCGGCGTCGGCCAGACGCAGCAGGACGGCAGGGCTCTCGACCCGGCCGAGCACGGGCTCGCCCGTGGACGCCACACCGCACGAGAGCCCGGACACGCCGGACACGAGACGGCCGCACCGCACGACCTCCTCCGCGAGCTCCGCCGCGGTGTCCGCGGACGGCCCGACGAGGAGCAGGCAGAACTCGTCACCCCCGAGCCGGGCGGGCAGGCTGTCCGGCACGTCGGCAGCGACCGCGGACAGGATGCGCCCGACCTCGACGAGGACGGCGTCCCCGGCCTCGTGCCCGTGCTCGTCGTTGACTCCCTTGAGCCCGTTCACGTCGACGAGCAGCAGGCTCACCACCGTGCCGGCGTCGCGCACCTCCTCGAACGCCTCGTCGAGGCGGGCGTCCAGGGCGCGACGGTTCGCCAGGCCGGTGAGGCCGTCCTCGAAGGCCAGCCGCCCGACCTGCGCGACGTGGTCGGCGTGGGCGAGTCCCACCGAGACGTAGTCGGCCACGGCCTCGGCGTACACGAGGTCGTCGTCGGTGAACGGGGGGTCGGAGACATCCCTCGTCGCGTACAGCTCCCCCCAGTAGCCGCCGTCGTAGCGGATCGGCGTCGCCAAGGAGGTGGCCTTGTCGAGGTGGGTCAGCAGCGCCCGTTCGCGGGCGGGCGTGTCCGGGTCGTCGACGCGGAACACGGAGGCCTCACCCTGCTGACGCCGGGGGTAGAGCTCGGGGTGCACGCGTACGGCGTACGTCTCGTCGACGGGCCACCGCTGCTCGTCCTCGGTCAGGCGGCCGACGTTGACGATCACCCGGAGGTGCTGCCGGTCGACCTCCCAGCGGGACAGGCTGACGCTGGCGGCTCCGAGCGCTCCCAGGGCCTCCTCGGCCACGAGCTCGACGACGTCGGAGTACCGGCGGGCGGCCCGCAGGGCCCGGCCCATGCCGACGAGCGCGGAGAGCCGCTCGTCGACAGGCAACGGCCGCGCCACCATGACGGCCTCCTTCCTCCACGTCGTCCCGTCGGTCGGGGGGAGGGTGGACTCAGAGCCCGGCCGGGCGATGCCTACGCGGTGATGGTGCGCGTGCGCGGGCCCGCCCGCAACACCTGGGAGGGCAGCCTCCGCCCCATGAGCTGCTCGGCCACGGCGGCGGCTGCGATCAGGCGGTCCAGGTCGATCCCTGTGTCGATGCCCATGTCCTCGACCATGTGGACGAGCTCCTCGGTGGCGATGTTGCCGGTGGCGCCCGGGGCGTACGGGCACCCGCCGAGCCCGCCCACCGAGGCGTCGAAGTCGTCCACGCCCGCCTGCAGCGCGGCGAGCACGTTGGCCAGGCCGGTCCCGCGCGTGTTGTGGAAGTGCAGGTTGAGCGGCGTGTCCGGGTACGCGCTGCGGAACTCGCCCACGAGGCGGGTGACCCGGCCCGGCGTCCCCATGCCGGTGGTGTCCCCGAAGGAGGCGCCGTCCGCTCCGTCACGAACCGCCCGGCCCGCCACCTCGACGACCCGGCTGACCGGGACGTCGCCTTCGTACGGGCAGCCGTACGCCGTCGACACGACGACCTGGCAGGTGGCGCCACGCTCGTGGGCGAGCGCGATCAGACCCGCGATGTCGTCGAGGGACTCCTCGGTGGAGCGCCGCACGTTCTTGCGGTTGTGCGTGTCGGACGCGGAGACGACCACCTCGAGCTCCGTGAAGCCCGCGTCCAGGGCACGCTCGGCCCCCTTCCGGTTCGGCACGAGGGCGGAGTAGCGCACGTCCGGGTTGCGGGTGATGCCCGCCCACACGTCGTCCGCGTCCGCCATCTGCGGGATCGCCGTCGGGTGGACGAAGGACACGGCCTCGATGCGCCGCACCCCGGTCTGCGACAGCGCGTCGATGAGCGTGATCTTCGCCTCGGTCGGGACAGGCGGCTCGTTCTGAAGGCCGTCCCGGGGCCCGACCTCGCGGAGCGAGATCCTGGCCGGAAGGTCGCTCACGTGTGGCCTCCCCTGGGGTCGCGGTCGGGGTCGGGTTCGGGGTCCGGCCAGACCGGGCGCCGCTTCTCGTTGAACGCCGCGATGCCCTCGGCCCGGTCGGCGGAGAAGGCCGTGGCCCGCCACGCGGCGTCCTCGGTCTCGAGCCCGGTACGCAGGTCCACCCCGTCGCCGAGCCGGAGCGCCCGCTTCGCGCTACGGACGCCGACCGGTGAGTTCGCCGCGACGGTTGCGGCGATCTCCAGCGCCACCGTACGCGCCGCGCCCGCCTCGACCCGGCGGTCGAGCAGGCCGAGCCGCTCGGCCTCGTCCACACCAACCCGACGTCCGGTGAAGATCAGGTCTGCCGCCCGCGAGGACCCGACACGGCGGGCCAGCAGCTGGGTCCCGCCTCCGCCCGGTACCAGGCCGACGGTGACCTCAGGCAGCCCGACGACGGCGGTCTCGTCCGCCACGATGAGGTCACAGCAGAGGGCGAACTCGAACCCGCCCCCGAGGGCGAAGCCGTGCACCGCGGCGACCGTCGGCACCGGCAGGTCGAGCACACCGGTGAAGGCGGCCCGGAAGTGCGGTCGCTGGCGCAGCAGGTCGGCGTCGGAGAAGGACGCGCGCTCCTTGAGGTCCGCGCCCACGCAGAACGCCTTCCCGCCCGCCGAGGTGAGCACGACGGAGCGGACGGCGGGGTCGGCGGCCAGGTCGTCGGTGGCCCGGGCCAGGCCTCGCGCCATCGCGGTGGACAGCGCGTTGTGGGCCTCGGGCCGGTTCAGGATCAGCTCGGCCACGTGCCCCCGCGGGCCGTGCCTGCGGACGGCGACGCCCTCGTACGCGGCGGTCTCGGTCTCATACGTCGTGTCGTCAACCACGCCGCGAAGGGTAGCCGTGTGCGGGCGCCGGCCGAGGACGGGCGAGGTCAGGCGAGCCCGCCGCGCCGTCAGCCCTGCTCACCCTGCGCTGAGCAGGACGTCCTGCTCAGCAGGGGGTGAGCAGGGCATATCGGCCGAGCGCGTGGCACCGACGGACGGGCCCGCCTGATGGGTCAGCCGACGGGCTCGCCGGAGGGCTCCGTGGCCGCATCCGCGGCGCCCGCGCGGGACAGCACGGACGGCTCCACCATGCCCAGCCCGGGCACGGGGCGGCGCCACAGCGTGGTCACCGCGAAGCCGGGCAGGGTCCGCACCACCTCGGCGAATCCCGCGTCGACCACGACTTTGCCGGGACGGGCGAGGGCGGTGAGCCGGCTCGCGAGGTTGACCGTCGTGCCGAACACGTCACCCATCCGCGAGAGGACGGTGCCCGCCGCCATACCCACCCGCACGTCGGGCAGTTGCGGGTCCTGCACCATCTCCTCGGCGAGCCGGAGCCCGGTGTCGGCGCCCACCTCCACCTCGTCGGCCACGAACAGCACCTCGTCCCCCAGCGTCTTGACCAGGCGGGCGCCGCGCGAGGCGACGATGTCGGCCGCCCGCGACTCGAACGACTCGACGAGGGAGGCGAGCTCGTGCTCCTCCAGCCCACGGGCCAGCCGGGTGTACCCGACGAGGTCGGCGAACCCGACGACCTGGACGCGGGCGGTCGCCTCGTGGTCCGACACCGAGAGGGTGCGCGTCGCCGCCGCGGCGAGCTGGCGCCGCCAGACGTAGAGCAGCAGGGCCTCCATCTCGGGAAGCAGGCGGCCGATGCGCTCCACGCTGGTGGCCACGGCCTCGTCCCGGGCCAGGCCGTCCTGCTGCTCGAGGTGCTCGACGAAGGTCTGCACCTGCCACTCGGCCAGCCGGGACAGGGTCTGACCCATGGCCCGGGTCATCCGGATGCCGAGCTCCTGGTCCACCAGCCCGGTGGACACCAGTCCGGTCAGCCGGGCCAGCGCCGTCACGTCCGCCTCGGTGAAGGCAACCGACTCGTCCGGGACGTCGGCGAACCCCATGGCACGCCACAGCTGCCGGGTGACGTCGAGGGGTACCCCGGTGAAGTCCGCGACCTGCTCCCGCGCGTACCGGCGGACCCCGCCAAGCAGCACCTGCTCCAGCCAGATCGCGCTGTGGCCCTGGGACGGCGTCACGGCGCCACCTCACCCACCCTCGTCGGCTGTCCTCGGCGACCCTACGGTGGGGCCATGTGGCACCGGCGCGCGTACCCGCTGCTCATCGGGACCTGCCTGGGCCTGTTCGTGCTGGCCTGGGCGGTGATCCGTCCCGTGTCGGTGACGGGCGCGATCATCGTGGGGGTGGTCGCCGCGCTGATCCCCCTGGTCGTGGTCACGGTGGCGAACTACTCCTCGTGGGACGACGAGGGGAGGGGCTCGGACGAGCCGCTCTGGGGATCCGACGTCGAGGACGACCAGGCCCCCTGACTCAGAACCACCGGCGTTTCACGGCGGGCTCGTCGGCCTCCTCGTCCTCGTCCTCCTCGTCCTCGTCGTCCCACTCGTCTTCGTCGTCCCACACGGGCTCGGGCTCGCCCCGACGCCGACGGGCGTCGTCCTCCTCGAGCAGCCGGTAGAGCTCGCGCTGCACGATCTCGACCTGGGGGACGTCGTCGAGTACGAGCTGCCCCCGCTCCCCCGCCGACTCCACGACGATCGTGCCGCACCCCAGGAGGCGCTCCACGAACGAGTGCGAGAAGTGCACGTCGTTGACCCGGGCCAGCGGCATGGCGCGCCCCTGCCGGGAGAGGACGCCGGAGCGGAGCAGTAACCGGTGGTCCGTCAGCGTGTACGTCGAGGTCCACCAGACGAGGTACGGCCACACCGTCCAGCGCAGCACGATGACGAGGGCGACCGCGGCCACAGCGAGCCGCGCCCACAGGCGTGCGTCGCCCGCGGGCACGGCGGACGCGAGATACGAGGCGACCCCGGTCGTGACGACGAGCACGATCGCGGGCCGCACCAGGACCTTCGCGTGTGTGCGCATCTCCAGCACGACGTCCTCGTCCTCGCCGAGCAGACGGTCCTGGGAGCTCACGGGGAGATCGTGGCACGCCCCACCCCCGGCAAGGCCGATGACAGGCGGCGAAGCGCCGAAGACCGTCCGCTGCTCAGCGGACGTGCCAGACGTCACCCGCGGCCACCGGGTGCCGCCCCTGGCCGGTGTCGAGCACGAGCTGCCCGTCCGGGTCGACCGCGACCGCGGTGCCCCGAGTCTCGCCCCCGCCGGGCAGGTGCACCGCGACCGCCCGGCCCAGCGTGACGCACCGCTGCACGTACGCCGTGTGGAGCCCGCTCGCGCCCGCGTCCCCACCCACGGCCTGCCACCGGCCGTCCCACCCCGCCAGCGCGGCCAGGCCGGCGACGAGCAGCGGCTCCCGTGCCACCTCGCCAGCGCCCGCGAGCAGCAGCGAGGTCGCGGTGGGCACCGGGAGCTCCTCCACCGTGAGGGACACGTTGAGCCCCACCCCGACGACCGCGGCCCCTCCCACCCGCTCGACGAGCACGCCGCCGAGCTTGCGGTCCGCGTCCGCGTCCGCGTCGGGCAGGACGAGGTCGTTCGGCCACTTGAGGCCGACCGGTACGCCCGTCTCGCTCCGGACCGCGTCCGCGACGGCGACGCCCACGAGCAGCGGCAGCCAGCCCCAGTCCGCCACGCCGTCACCGGGATGCAGGACGGCCGAGAACGTGAGCGCGGAGCGGGCGGGCGCGGTCCATGTCCGCCCGAGGCGTCCCCGGCCGGCCTTCTGCTCCTCGGCGACGAGCACCTCGCCCGCGAGGCCGCCCTGACCCGGTGCCTCACCCGACGTCCCGGCACTCTCGGCCGCCCGGACGCGCGCGACGAGGTCGGCGTTCGTCGACCCTGCCGAGTCCACGACCCGCACCCGCCAGGGCTGCCCGCCCGGCCCGGGAACGTCCGCGAGCAGTCGGGCCAGCTCGTCCTCCGACAGCCGCACCCGGCGGGGCGCCGGGACGTCGCTCACCTCATCCCGTGTTCTGCAGCCCGGCGGCGACGCCGTTGAGCGTGAGCAGCAGCAGCTGCTGCAGGCGCTCACGCTCGGACGGCTCCGCGTCGTCGGATCGCAGCGCCTCCAGCGCGCGCAGCTGCAGGTGGGAGAGCGCGTCCACGTACGGGTCGCGCAGCTCGACCGCCCGGGAGAGCACCGGCCTGTCCTCGAGCAGCCGCTCGTGGCCGGTGACCGCGAGCACGCGGGCGGTGGTGCGGTCGTACTCGGCGAGGACCCGGTCGGTCAGGTCCTGACGGCCGCCCAGGGCGAGGTAGCGGGCAGCGATGCGCCGGTCGGTCTTCGCCAGGCTCATCTCCGCGTTCTCGAGCATGACCCGGAACAGCGGCCACGCCTCGTACGCCTCGCGTAGCTCGCTCTCGTCGCCCGCGGCGAGCCCGGAGCCGAGCCCGTACCAGCCCGGCAGGTTCGCGCGGGTCTGCGCCCAGGCGAACACCCACGGGATCGCGCGGAGCCCCTCCAGGTCGCGCGCGGCGGACCGGCGTGCGGGACGCGACCCGAGCCGCAGGGCCCCGATCTCGTCCAGCGGGCTCACGAGGGCGAACCAGTCGGCGAACCCGTCCGCCTCGACGAGGCCGAGGTACGCGTCCCGCGCGGCGTCCGAGATGGTCGAGGCGAGGCTGGAGAACCGCTCCGCGGCCTCGGCCGCCCGGTGTTCCACCCCCGGGGTGGAGGCCTGCAGCACCGCGGACGCGACCTGCTCGACGTGCCGGCGGGCGATAGCGGCGTTGCCGTACCGGGCGAAGACGACCTCGCCCTGCTCGGTGAGCTTGAACCGCCCGTCGACCGAGCCCGGGGCCTGCGCGAGCACGGCACGGTTGGCCGGCCCTCCCCCGCGACCGAGGGCGCCGCCCCGGCCGTGGAACAGCGTGAGCTCGATGTCGTGGCGGTGCGCCCAGTCGGTGAGCCGCGCCTGCGCCGCGTACAGCGCGAACGTGGCGGTCAGCATGCCGACGTCCTTGGCGGAGTCGGAGTAGCCGAGCATCACCTCGAGGCGTCGCGCGTCGGCGAGCCGCTCCTGCACGGCTTCCAACCCGAGCATGCCGTCGAGCACGTCGACGGCGCGGTCGAGGTCCTGCTCGGTCTCGAACAGCGGGACGATGTCGAGGACGGGCGGGTGCCCGCCGGTCGCGTGCCCGGCCAGCTCGTAGACGGCAGCGATGTCGGCCGCGTCCTGGGTGAAGGAGACGACGTAGCGGCGGCACGCGTCCGGTCCGAACCGTTCCTGCAGCCGTGCGACGACGCGGAGGGTGGCGAGCACCTCCTCGGTCTCCTCCGACGCGGCACGACCGGAGCGGACCTCCTCCAGCGCGCGGGCGTGCACCCGGGAGTGCTGGCGGATCTCCAGCTCGGCGAGGTGGAAGCCGAACGTCTCGACCTGCCAGACGAGGTGCTGCAGCTCTCCGTACGCCACTCGGACGGCACCGGCCTCGGCGAGCGAGGACTGGACGAGCCGCACGTCGGCGAGCAGCGCGTCCGCCGCCCCGTACGCGAGGTCGGCGTCGCGCAGCCGGGTGGCCCGGACCCGCTCCGCGGCGTACAGGAGCATCTGCCGGTGCGGCTCGCCGGGCGAGCGCTTGGCGACGTCGTCGAGCAGGTCGGGGTGGGCCGCGCGGGCCTGCGCCAGCGCCTGGGAGAGCGCCTGGCTCGGCGGGGTCGTCGCGACGTGCACGGTGAGGGCACGGCCGATGCGCGTGGTGGCGTTCTCCAGCGCCCTCAGCACGTGGTCGGCCTGCACCGTCATCGCCTCACGGGTCACCACGCTGGTCACCGACGGGTTGCCGTCCCTGTCGCCGCCGACCCAGGAGCCGAGCCGGACGAAGGCCGGGGCGAGAGGGGGGCGTCGGCCGGCGTCGCTCGGCGACAGCGCGGTGTCCAGTGTCCGGTACACGTCGGGGACGATGCGGAACAGCGTGCTGTCGAACACCGCCGTCGCGGTGCGGACCTCGTCCATCGGGTCCGGCCGGCTGCTGCGGAGCAGCGCGGTACGCCAGAGCAGGTCCACCTCCTCGAGCAGGCGGCGGCGTGCCTCGACCTCGTCCCGCGCCGAGACGCGCGGGTCGTCCAGGACGTCGAGCTGCGCCGCCACCCGCTGGATCGCCGCGACCACGGCACGCCGCCTCGCCTCGGTCGGGTGGGCGGTGAGCACGGGGTGGAACTCCAGGCCGCCGACCGACGCGGCCAGCCGTGGCTCGCCCCCCGCGCGCAGCGTCTCGACCGCGTCGGCCAGGGACTCCGGCAGGGCGTGCCCGGGCTCGTCACGCTCCGCGAGCGTACGGACGCGGTGGCGTTCCTCGGCCAGGTTCGCGAGGTGGAAGTACGCGGTGAACGCCCTGGCCACCTGCTCGGCCCGCGCGACGGGCCAGGAGGCCACCAGGGCGGCGACCTTGCCGTCGTCCCCCGCCGGGTCCTCGCGGGCGGCGATCACGCCCTGGCGCAGGGCCTCGACGTCGTCGAAGAGGTCCGGACCCCCGTGCTCGGTGATCACCTGCCCGAGCAGCTCCCCCAGCTGCCGGACGTCCGCCCGGAGGGCCTCGGGCACCTCGTCCCGGGCGGCCTTGCGCTCCACCCGGGGGGCGCGGCGCCGGGTGGTCCCGCGACCTGCCGGACGGGCGGCACGAGCCGAGCCGTCGGCAGGGGTCCTCGTCCCGGGGAAGGCCACCCGCCCATGCTAGGGACGGGCCGGGAGGGCCCTGTCCGCGGCTACGCTGACCCACGCCCGAAGGATCCGACGGAGGACCAGATGGCAGCCGAACCCGCGTCACTACCCGAGAACGAGCCGCCGGCCCACGCCGGCATCGACATCCACACCACAGCAGGGCGGCTCGCCGAGCTCGAGGCGCGCCACCACGAGGCGGTGCACGCCGGGTCGGCGAAGGCGGTCGAGGCGCATCACAAGCGCGGCAAGATGACCGCCCGAGAGCGGATCGAGGCCTTCCTCGACGAGGGGTCGTTCGCCGAGACGGACGCCCTGGCACGGCACCGCGCCCACGCGTTCGGCATCGACGCCAACCGCCCGTACGGCGACGGCGTGGTCACCGGCTACGGCACCGTGGACGGGCAACCGGTCTGCGTGTTCGCGCAGGACTTCACCGTGTTCGGCGGCTCGTTGGGCGAGGTGTTCGGCGAGAAGATCGTCAAGGTCATGGACCTGGCGATGAAGATCGGGTGCCCGGTCGTCGGCATCAACGACTCCGGAGGGGCCCGCATCCAGGAGGGTGTGGTCTCCCTCGGCCTCTACGGCGAGATCTTCGCCCGCAACGTCCGGGCGTCCGGGGTCGTGCCGCAGATCTCGCTCGTCATGGGCACCTGCGCGGGCGGGGCCGTGTACTCCCCGGCCATCACCGACTTCACGCTCATGGTCGAGAAGACCTCGCACATGTTCATCACCGGGCCCGAGGTCATCAAGGCCGTCACCGGGGAGTCGGTGGACTTCGAGGACCTGGGCGGAGCGTACGCGCACAACTCCAAGTCCGGCGTGGCGCACTTCTCGGCCGCGGACGAGGAGGAGTGCCTGCAGACCGCCCGCGAGCTCCTGTCGTACCTGCCGAGCAACAACCTCTCCGACCCCCCGGTGTTCGACGACCCGGCCACGTCCGGCAGCACGGCGGTGCTCGCGGTCACCGACATCGACCGGGAGCTCGACACGCTCGTGCCCGACTCGGCCAACCAGCCGTACGACATGCACAACGTGATCGAGCACGTCGTCGACGACGGCGACTTCCTCGAGGTGCACGCGTTGTGGGCGCAGAACATCGTGTGCGGGTTCGGCCGCGTCGAGGGCCGCTCGGTGGGCGTCGTCGCGAACCAGCCGCTGCATTTCGCGGGCACGCTCGACATCGAGGCGTCGGAGAAGGCGGCGCGGTTCGTCCGGACGTGCGACGCGTTCAACATCCCTGTGCTCACGTTCGTCGACGTACCCGGCTTCCTGCCCGGCACGGGCCAGGAGTGGAACGGCATCATCCGGCGGGGCGCCAAGCTCATCTACGCGTACGCCGAGGCGACCGTGCCGAAGATCACTGTCATCACGCGCAAGGCGTACGGCGGGGCGTACGACGTCATGGGGTCCAAGCACCTCGGCGCGGACATCAACCTGGCCTGGCCCACCGCGCAGATCGCGGTGATGGGAGCCCAGGGGGCGGTGAACATCCTGTACCGGCGCACGCTCGCCGACGCCGAGGACCCGGACGCGAAGCGCGCCGAGCTCATCACCGACTACGAGGACCATTTCGCGAACCCCTACATCGCGGCCGAGCGCGGCTACGTCGACGCCGTGATGCAGCCGCACGAGACGCGCCCCGAGGTCGTCCGGGCGCTGCGGACGCTGCGCAGCAAGCGCGAGACCCTGCCCCCGAAGAAGCACGGGAACATCCCGCTTTGAGTGCCGACGAGTCCACGACGGACCTGCACGCCCTCGTCACCGCGTACGCGACGGCGCTGCACTACTACGTCGACGTGGCGGTCGGCGTCCGTGGTGAGTCGTCGGGCGCCGCAGAGGCGGTCGAGGACCCGCGGCTCGAGGTGGCCGCACGGGAGGCCGCTCTTGCCCTCGGTCGTCTCGAGGACGCCTGCACCGAGCAGCTCGGCCTCACCGCGGACGTGGGTATGGCCTGGGTGGCGGACGACCTTGCGGCCGAGGCCACGGCCGGGGCGACGGTGCTGTCGGAGGGAGCCGAGGACGAGGACGACGTCCCGGCCGACTCCTTCCACCTGCACTTCGCCGTCGTGGCCACCCCCGGGTCGAGCGAGGAGGCCCTCGACGGGGTGCTCGAGATCGTCGAGGAGGCCGGGTACGAGATCGTCACCCGGCTGGAGGACGCCGGCTACGAGGTCCCGGAGCTGGGCATCGCCCGCGGCGAGCCTGAGCCGTTCGGCCTGCTCGCCGACGACGGGGACGAGGCCGACGGCCTCCCGCCGGGCTGGGGCGCGGATCCCGGGGAGGACGAGCAGTGAGCGACGACCACGCCCGGCCCGTGCTGCGGGTCGTCCGCGGAGACCCCTCGCCCGAGGAGATCGCCGCCCTGGTCGCGGTGCTCGCCTCCCGTACGGCCGCGGGTGAGCCGCGGCCTTCGGCCCCGGTCTCACGCTGGGCGGACCGCGCCGCCCTGCTCCGCCGCCCGCTGTCCCACGGGCCCGGGTCCTGGCGGGCGTCCGCCTGGCCGGTCTGAGCCGCTGGCTCAGCCGTCGGCGACGGCGTGGGCGACCGCATCGACGACGGGCGTGTCCCCGCCGACCAGCTCGAGGGTCAACCGTGCGGTGGCGGGCTCGTCCAGCAGGGCGCGCAGCACGGCCGCCACGTCGTCGCGCGGCACCTCGCCACGGGCGACCTGGCGGCCGAGCCGTACGAGCCCCGTCCCGGGGTCGTCGGTGAGGCTGCCCGGCCGCAGGATCGTCCAGCCCAGGTCGCGACGGGCCAGGTCGGCCTCGGCGGCAGTCTTGGCCCGCAGGTACGCCGCGAACACCTCGCCGGTGCCGGGCGAGGGGTCGGCGCCGGCCCCCATGGACGACACGAGGAGGTAGCGGCGCACCCCCGCACGCTCGGCGGCGTCGGCGAGCAGCACGGCGGCGGCCCGGTCGACCGTGTCCTTGCGAGCCGCACCGCTGCCCGGGCCCGCCCCAGCGGCGAACACGACGGCGTCGGCACCCTCGAGGTGCGTGGCGAGGTCGGACACCTCCGCGCTCTCGAGGTCGAGGACCACGGGGTCCGCCCCGACCTCGGCCACGTCGGGTACGTGGTCCGGGTTGCGCACCACGCCCACCGGCCTGTCTCCGCGGGCCGCGAGCAGCCGCGCGAGGCGCAGGGCGATCTTGCCGTGTCCTCCGGCGATGACCACGTCCATGCCCCCGACCGTAGTACCGGCCGGGGTCGGCCGTTCGGGCTCGCCCCCACGCGCGGGCCTGCGTCAGCCCTTCACGTACGAGAGCTTCTCGGCGACCAGGCCGTCGCGCAGGCGCAGCACGTCCACACCGCGGACGTGGCCCGGCGCCCCGTCGGACTGCTGCCAGTGGAAGACCCACTGCAGCACGGCCCGGTCCCCGCACGCGACGACTGCCTCGGTCTCGAACCGCGGCGCACGGGTCTCGGAGAACATCCGCTCCCACGCCGCTCGGACGGCCGGGGCGCCCTCGATACGCGTCCCGTCCGGCGCCGGGTTGGTCGACTCGAAGACGCAGTCCTCGGTCATCATCGACATGATCGCGTCGAGGTCGCCGCGGTCGAACGCCGCGCCGAAGCGGCGGACCAGGACGGCGTCCCGCCCCCAGGACGGGTCCCGTCCGAACGCGGCGAGCAGCCTGTCCTGTGCCCGGGCGTCGGGCGGCAGCGTGACCCGGGGGCCGATCGCACCCATGCTGCGGTACGTCTCCTCCACCCCGGCGAACCAGTCGGCCAGCGCGGACACGAGGGCGGGGTCCAGCCGGTCGTCGACGTCGATGGCCTTCGCGAGGTCCCACCCGTGCACCAGGTGGTCGGCGAAGAGCTGCCAGGCGTAGTCCGCGCCGGGGGCGTCCCCGAAGGACAGGTGGACGACCCGATCGGTCGCCCCGGGCTCGCCGACCGCGTACACGGCCTCCTTCGCGGCGTCGATCACCGCGGAGACGGCGTCGCGGCCGAGGAGGTCGCCGTCGAGTCTGTCCCCCACTTCGGCCATGGTCGAGCCGCGCATGAGCGGGGCCGTCCACCTGTCCTCGACGACGAGGTGGTTGACCAGGTCGCGGACGGACCAGTCCGAGCACGGCGTCGGGTCGTCCCACTGGTCCGCGCGGACCTGCTGGACGAGGTCGGCGAACCGCTCCACGCTGCGCCGGTGCAGCTCGACGACGTCGGTGGTGGTCATCGGGTACCTCCGGGTGGACGGCAGAACCGGGCTCGACGAGCCGGCCGAGCCCCACCTGTGGGCTCGGGCAGGCTGCGCCCCCCTGGCTGGATCGTGGACCCGTACGGCCTCGCCGTCGAGAGGCAGACGTAGCGTGGGCGCCCGTGACCGCCTGTCGCCCCGAACGCCGCACGGCGGGTGTCCCGGTGACCGGCCAGAGACCCCGCCTCGTCCTCGCCTCGGCCTCCCCTGCCCGGCTGGCCCTGCTCCGCAACGCCGGCCTCGACCCTGAGGTCGAGGTGAGCGGCGTTGCGGAGGACGGGACCTCGGGAACCCCCGGTGAGGTGGCCCGCGACCTCGCCACGCGCAAGGCGGAGGCGGTGGCGTCCCGGGTCGGCCCCAGAGCCCTCGTCCTCGGCTGCGACTCGGTGCTCGACCTGGACGGCGAGGCCCTGGGCAAGCCCGCCGACCCGGATGACGCCATCGCCCGGTGGGGCCGGATGCGCGGCCGCGCCGGCGTGCTGCGCACCGGCCACTGCCTGGTGGACACCTCCGCGGACCGCAGGGTCCGCGCGGTGGGGGCCACCACGGTCCGGTTCGGCACGCCCTCGGACGCCGAGGTGACCGCGTACGTCGCCGCCGGCGAGCCGCTGGAGGTGGCCGGCGCGTTCACCCTGGACGGGCTGGGCGGCTGGTTCGTCGAGGGGGTGGACGGGGACTGGGCGAACGTGGTCGGCCTGTCCCTGCCGCTGCTCAGGGCGCTTCTCGCGGACCTCGGGGTGCGGGTGACAGACCTGTGGGTGCCGAGGCGTCCGGCGCGCGAGGCGTCCGGGATCCCGACCCGTCCGTAGACTGCCGCGCGAGCCGAGGGAGGTACCGCACCGTGCGCAAGGTCCTCATCGCCAACCGGGGCGAGATCGCCGTCCGCATCGCGCGGGCGTGCCGCGACGCCGGCGTCGCGAGCGTGGCGGTCTACGCCGAGCCCGACCGGGACGCGCTGCACGTCACGGTCGCGGACGAGGCGTTCGCCCTGGGCGGGGCCACGCCCGGCGGGTCGTACCTCGACATCGGCAAGATCCTCGACGTCGCGACGCGGTCCGGCGCCGACGGCGTCCACCCCGGCTACGGCTTCCTCGCCGAGAACGCGGACTTCGCCCAGGCCGTGCTCGACTCGGGCCTCACCTGGATCGGCCCGCCCCCGGCGGCGATCCGGTCCCTCGGCGACAAGGTGCAGGCCCGGCACATCGCGCAGAAGGCGGGCGCCCCGCTGGTCGCGGGCACGAAGGACCCGGTGTCCGGCACGGACGAGGTCGTCGCGTTCGCCGAGGAGCACGGGCTCCCGATCGCCATCAAGGCCGCGTACGGCGGCGGTGGGCGCGGCCTGAAGGTGGCCCGGTCCCTGGACGAGGTCGCCGAGCAGTACGAGTCCGCGGTCCGCGAGGCCACGGCCGCGTTCGGGCGGGGTGAGTGCTTCGTCGAGCGGTACCTGGACCGGCCGCGCCACGTCGAGACGCAGGTGCTCGCCGACACCACCGGCCACGTCGTGGTCGTCTCCACCCGGGACTGCTCGCTGCAGCGGCGTCACCAGAAGCTCGTCGAGGAGGCGCCCGCCCCGTTCCTGTCCCAGGAGCAGCAGGACGAGCTGTACCGGTCGTCCAGGGCGATCATGCGTGAGGCCGGGTACGTCGGCGCGGGGACCTGCGAGTTCCTCGTCGGCCAGGACGGCACGATCTCCTTCCTCGAGGTCAACACGCGCCTGCAGGTCGAGCACCCGGTCACCGAGGAGGTCACAGGCCTCGACCTGGTCCGCGAGATGCTCCGCATCGCCGACGGCGAGCCGCTCGGGTACGGCGACCCGTCGAACCGGGGCCACTCCTTCGAGTTCCGCATCAACGCCGAGGACGCCGGCCGCAACTTCCTCCCCGCGCCCGGCACGTTGACCCACTGGCACGCCCCGTCCGGGCCCGGCATCCGGCTCGACGGCGGCTACGACGCGGGCGCGACGATCCCGGGCGCCTTCGACTCCCTCATCGCCAAGCTCGTGGTGACCGGGGCGACCCGGCAGCAGGCGCTGGAGCGCTCGCGCCGCGCGCTCACCGAGTTCGTCGTCGACGGCATGCCCACGGTGATCCCGTTCCACCGGGCGGTGGTGAGCGACCCGGCGTTCGCTCCCGAAGGCGCCGACGAGCCGTTCAGCGTCCACACCCGCTGGATCGAGACCGAGTTCGACAACCGGATCCCCCCGTACGACGGCGACGTGCCCGAGGCCGAGGCCGAGGAGCCGCGCGAGCGCGTCACCGTCGAGGTCGGCGGGCGCCGACTCGAGGTCGTGCTGCCCGCGGGCCTGGGGGCGACCGCGGCAGCCGGCGGGCCGGCGAAGCCCACGCGCAGCGGTCGCAAGAAGTCGGCGGCCACGGTCTCCGGCGACAGCCTGACCTCCCCGATGCAGGGGACGATCGTGAAGATCGCGGTCGAGGACGGCCAGCAGGTCGAGGCCGGCGACCTCGTCGTCGTCCTCGAGGCGATGAAGATGGAGCAACCGCTCAACGCGCACAAGGCGGGCACGGTCTCTGCGATGACCGCCGAGGTCGGCAAGACGGTCACCGCCGGCGCCGTCGTCTGCGACATCACGGACTGACGACATCACCGACTGACGCAGTCACAGCCGCGACGTCGTCATACGGCACCTCAGCCGCGGACGACCCTCACGTTGAACGCGCTCGTGCCCAGCTGCTGCATGAGCGAGATCCACAGCGGCAGGTACATCTCCATGCCGCGGGCCGCGCGCAGGCCGCCCAGGTCGAGCACGTGGCCAGGCGCCCATCCCAGCGCGTGCAGCAGCCCGACCACGGTCTCCTTCGCGGCAGCGTCGTCCCCGGCGACGAACGCGTCGTGCGCCTCGGGCAGCTGGGCCGGGTCGACCATCACCCGGCAGTTCACCGTGTTGAGCGCCTTGACCACGTGCGTGCCGGGGAACGCGCGCTGGATCTGCTCGGCCAGGCTGTCGGTGTTCGCCACGGCCAGGGCCGGGAACCCGCTGGAGTGGTCGAGCGCGTTGGCCACGTCGAGCAGGACGCGCCCGGCGAGACGGTCGGCCCCCACGGCCTGCAGCACGGCGAGCGAGGCGGTCCCGGACGTCGCGTTGACGACCACCTGCCCGTGCGTCCCGGCCTCGGCGAACGGCACGAGTCGCACGCCCGGGTTCTCGGCCTGCCAGGTGGCGTACGGCGGTGGGCCCATCGCGTCGCCCTCGGTGCGGGCCAGCGTCACCGCCGGGTCACGGGTGCCGACGACGACGTCGTGGCCCAGCCCGGCGAACCCGCGCGCCAGGGTCTGGCCGACCATTCCGGTCCCCAGGACTGCGATCTCCATCGACTGCCCCTCCTCGTCCTGCCGTGCCGCGTACGACCAGGATCTCGTCGTGCGCTGCCGCGTGCGGCAGTATCGGTCCATGGAAACTGCCGTTGTGTGGGTGCTGCTCATCGGGCTCGCCCTCTTGCTCACCCGCACCTGGCTCAAGGCCAGGCGCGACGCCGCACGCCGCAAGGCGGCCGAGCTCGAGGCCGTACGCCGCACGGCCGAGGAGGACGTCACCCGCCTCGGTGAGGAGGTCGCCGCCCTCGACCTCGACACCGCCGGGGTCTCGCTGGACGAGGGCGGGAGGCAGGACTGGTCCCGGGCCCTCGACTCCTACGAGGTCGCGAAGCAGGCGCTGTCCGCGATGACGCGCCCCGAGGACGTGCGGGCGGTCACCGAGGCGCTCGAGGACGGCAGGTACGCGGCCGCGTGCGTGCGAGCCCGGGTTGACGGGCGACCGCTGCCGGTCCGGCGCCCCCCGTGCTTCTTCAACCCCCAGCACGGGCCGTCTGTCGAGGACGTGCCCTGGGCACCCCCGGGGGGCGTGCCGCGCCCGGTGCCGTCCTGTGCCGCGGACGCCGAGCGGGTGCGTGCCGGAGCCGAGCCGGACGAGCGCAAGGTCCTCGTCGACGGCCGCCGGCGCCCGTACTGGCAGGGCGGCCGGGCGTACGCCCCGTACGCCGGGGGCTACTTCGGCGGCTTCGCTGGCTCGGGCCTGCTTCCGGGCGTCCTCATGGGGGCGCTGATCGGCGGCGCCTTCACCGACTGGGGCGCCGACCCGTCCGGGCACGGCGGTGGGGACGGCGGGGGTTCCGACGGCGGTGACGGCGGGGGCTCCGACGGCGGTGACGGCGGCGACGGCGGCGGCTCCGACGCCGGCTTCGACCAGGGCGGTATGGGTATGGACGACTCCAACCGGTGGGCGGACCCCGGCGCCGGCGACCACGGCGGGTTCGACTTCGGCGGCGGTTTCGACGGCGGGGGCTTCGACGGCGGGTTCTGACCTGCGGACTCGCCCGCGCGCGAGCGTCTACGGTGCGACACTCAGGCCATGGGCGCCACCCGCCCCCGCCCCGCAAAGGCCGTGGCCCTCCTGGTCGTGGCCATGTGCGTGTGCGCATTAGCCCTGCTCACAGTGACCGCGAGCCCGGCGTACGCCGACGACCCGCTGGGCGACGCGGCTGACGGGCTGGACGAGTCGCCCCTCTATGTCCACCCGGACGCGGGCGGCCGGGTGGACGCGGTGGACCGCGACTCCGTCCGGGAGCGCCTCGGGCGCGCCACCACCCCCGTCTACGTCGCCGTGCTCCCACGCTCGGCGGGGTCGCGGGTCCGCGGCGGCATCAAAGCGCTCCCGTTCTCCATCTACCAGCGCATCGGCGCGTCGGGCACGTACGCCGTCCTGGTCGGCGGCCGGTTCGTCGCCGGGTCGACGGTCATCGGCGAGGAGGCGGAGACCCTGGCCAGGCACGCGGACGCCACCTCCGCGAACGACCCGGTCACCGCGATCCTCGACTTCACTGACCAGGTCGAGGCGGCCGCCGTCGACGCCCGCCAGGAGGCGCCTCCCGCGAGGCGGCCCGTGGGCATCCCCTGGAGCACGCTGTTCCTCATCGGCGGGGTGATGGGCACGGGGTACCTGCTGTTCCGCCGCCGGCAGGCGAGGGTCGCCGAAGACCTGGCCTCCGTCCGGCAGGTGGCAGGCGAGGACGTCACCGCCCTGGGCGCCGATCTCGCCGGGTTCGCTCCCGGCGCTGACCCGGCGGCCCAGGCCGCGTACGCGGTCGCCGTCGACGCGCACGAGCGCGCTCAGGTGGCCCTGCTCGAGACCCAGCGCCCGTCCGACGTCGCCGCCGTGACCGTCGCCCTGGAGGACGGACGGTTCTCGCTCGCCTGCGCCCGTGCGGCCGCGGTGGGCCTGCCGCCACCACGGCGTCGTCCCCCGTGTGTGTTCGACCCGCGGCACGGGCCCTCCGTCACCGAGACCCGCTGGTCGCCCCCACGGCGCCACGCCCGGCTCGTCCCGGTCTGCGGGGACTGCGCCATCCTGCTGGCCGAGGGCGCGGAGCCGGACGCGCGGACCGTCCCTGTCGGCACCGCACGCCGCCCGTACTGGGACGCGGGCGCCCCGTACGGCCCCTGGGCCGGCGGCTACTACGAGGGCTACGGGACCGCGCTGCTGCCGACCCTGCTGCTGGGCACGCCGCTCGGCTCGACGCTCGGCTCGACGTACATCCCCCCGCAGCCGGGTCCGCCGCCGGTCGAGCAGGACGGCGACATCGACGCCGCCTGAGCGGGGAGGTCAGCGGGGAGGTCGCCGCGGACCTTCGGCGTGCCCGTCGCGTCCCGGTCAGGCCCGAGTGTGCAGCTGGCGGGCCGCCTCGGCGAGCGACCCCGAGAGGGACGGGTAGACCGTGAACGCCTGCGCGAGCTGGTCGACCGTCAGGTGGTGGTCGACCGCGATCGCGAGGGGGAACACGAGCTCGCTGGCCTTGGGGGCGACGATGACGCCGCCGACGACGATGCCGGTGCCGGGGCTGCAGAACAGCTTGACGAACCCGTCGCGCAGGCCCTGCATCTTCGCCCGCGCGTTCGTGGCCAGGGGCAGCTTGACGGTCCGGGCCTCCACGCGTCCGGCGGCGACGTCCTCCTCGGCGTAGCCGACCGTCGCGATCTCCGGGTCGGTGAAGACGTTGGACGAGACGGCCTTGAGCACGAGCGGGGACACGGCGTCGCCCAGGGAGTGCCACATCGCGATCCGGCCTTGCATCGCCGCGACCGAGGCGAGCATGAGCACGCCGGTGCAGTCGCCGGCCGCGTACACGCCGCGGGCCGACGTCCGGGAGACACGGTCGACCTCGATGAAGCCCCGCTCGTCGAGGCGGACGCCGGACTCCTCCAGGCCCATGTCGTGCGTGTTGGGGATCGAGCCCACCGCCATGAGGCAGTGCGACCCGTCGACCGTCTCGCCGTCCTCGAGGGTGACGACGACCCCGTCACCGGTGCGCTTCACCGACTCGGCACGGGCACGGCTCAGCACGGTCATGCCCCGGCGCCGGAACACGCCTTCGAGGACCTTCGCCGCGTCCTCGTCCTCACCAGGGAGCACCCGGTCGCGGGAGGAGACCAGCACCACCTGCGAGCCGAGGGCGGTGTACGCGGAGGCGAACTCCGCCCCGGTGACACCGGAGCCGACCACGACCAGCCGCTCCGGGAGCCTGTCCAGGTCGTACAGCTGCTCCCAGGTGAGGATGCGCTCGCCGTCGGGCACGGCGTCCGGCAGCACCCGCGGGTGGGCGCCGGTCGAGACGAGCACCACGTCCGCGTCGAGCGTCTCGGAGCCCCCGTCGGGCAGGTCGGCGATGACACGCTGTGGCCCGTCCAGCCGCCCGCGCCCGGACACGACGCGGACGCCCTCACGCCCGAGCCGCGCCGCGATGTCCTCGGACTGGGCCCGCGCGAGGTGTTTCACCCGGGCGTTCAGGGTGCCGAGGTCGACCCCCACGACGCCGTCGGGCGGCGACCCGTCCCCCATGATCACGCCGAGGTGGGCGGACTCGGCGGCCAGTGTCATGACCTCCGACGTGGCGATGAGCGTCTTGGACGGCACCACGTCCGTGAGCACGGCGGACCCGCCGAGGCCGTCCGTGTCGACGACGGCGACCTCAGCGCCGAGCTGGGCGGCCACCAGCGCGGCCTCGTACCCGCCGGGACCCCCGCCGACGATGGCGATTCGTGTCACGCCGCCATTCTGACAAAGATGGCCAGGTCACCGCGGATACCCTGCCGCCATGGCGATCTACGCCGCCTTCGGCAGCAACATGGACCCGCACTGGATGGCCAAGCGGGCCCCTCACTCGCCGCCGCGCAGCTCAGGCTGGCTCATGGGCTGGCGACTCACCTTCGGCGGGGAGGACGTCGGCTGGGAGGGCGCCCTGGCCACCCTCGTCGAGCACCCGACCTCCCAGGTCTTCGTGATGCTCTACGACGTCCCCGAGCAGGACGAGAAGGCGCTGGACTCCTGGGAGAGCGCCGACGTCGGGCTGTACCGGAAGATCCGGGTGCGGGTGCACACGCTGGAGGGCGAGGTGCTGGCCTGGATCTACACGCTGGACGAGTACGAGGGCGGGCTGCCGTCCTGCCGCTACCTCGGCATCGTCGCGGACGCGGCCGAGCACGCCGGCGCCCCCGACGACTACGTCGCCGCGCTGCGGGCCCGTCCGTGCCGCAAGGTCGGTCCCTGACGGCTAGGGTCGCGCGACGTGGACGAGACGACGCGGCGTGATGGCACGACCGACGACCCGTACGCGCTGGCCGCCTCGGCAGCGGACCGGCTCCGCGACCTCTCCGGTGTCCGGTCGCACGACGTCGCGCTGGTCATGGGCTCGGGCTGGGTGCCCGCAGCGGAGCGGCTCGGCGAGACGGTCGCCGAGGTCGACGTCACGGAGCTGCCCGGCTTCACGGCCGCGGCGGTGGCCGGCCACGCGGGGCGCGTCCGGTCGGTGCGGGCCGGTGACCGGCACGCACTCGTGTTCCTCGGACGGACCCACCTGTACGAGGGGCGCGGGGTCGCCTCGGTCGTCCACGGCGTCCGGACCGCTGCTGCAGCCGGGACGCGTGTCGTCGTGCTCACCAACGGGTGCGGCGGGCTCCGGCCCGAGTACCTGCCGGGCGACGCGGTGCTGATCCGGGACCACATCAACCTCACCGCGTGCTCGCCGGTCGTCGGCGCGTCCTTCGTCGACCTCACCGACCTGTACGCGGCACGCCTGCGTGCGCTGTGCCGCGAGGTGGACCCGTCGCTGACCGAGGGTGTGTACGTGCAGCTGCCGGGCCCGCACTACGAGACCCCTGCCGAGATCGGCATGGTGCGCGCGATCGGCGGGGACCTCGTCGGCATGTCGACCACGTTGGAGGCGATCGCCGCGCGTGAGGCGGGCGCCGAGGTGCTCGGCCTCTCCCTGGTGACGAACCTTGCCGCCGGCATGACCGGGGAGCCGCTGGACCACGCCGAGGTGCTCGAGGCCGGACGCACAGCCGCCGGGCGGATGGGCGACCTGCTCGCGAAGGTGCTGGGCCGGCTGTGACCGTCGACCCGGCCATGCCGGAGGACGTGGCCGCGGCCTGGATGGCCGAGGACCCCGACCCGGAGACGCGTGCCGAGCTCGCCGACATCCTGGAGCGTCGGGACGCCGGGGCACTCGCCGAGCGTTTCGGTGCCCACCTGGAGTTCGGTACGGCCGGCCTGCGCGGCCCGATGGGCGCGGGCCCGAACCGGATGAACCGCGCGGTCGTGATCCGGACGGCGGCCGGACTGGCCGCGTACGTGGTCGCCCGCGGGGGAGGCCGGGTGGTCGTCGGATACGACGCACGGCGCAACTCCGACGTGTTCGCCCGGGACACGGCTGAGGTCATGGCCGGGGCAGGGCTCGACGCGCTCGTGCTGCCGCGCCCGTTGCCGACTCCTGTGCTCGCGTTCGCGATCCGGCACCTGGGCTGTGCCGCGGGCGTGATGGTGACCGCGAGCCACAACCCGCCCCAGGACAACGGCTACAAGGTGTACCTCGGGGATGGCTCGCAGATCGTCCCGCCGGCCGACGCGGAGATCGCGGCGGAGATCGCGGCCGTCGGGCCGCTGGCGTCGGTACCCCGGGCCGACTCGTGGCGCACGCTGGACGACGCCGTGCTCGAGGACTACCTCGACCGGGTGGCGGGACTGGTCACGCCGGGCGGCCCGCGCGATCTGCGCACGGCGTACACGCCGCTGCACGGGGTGGGCGGCGAGGTGCTCGTCGCGGCGTTGCAGCGGGCCGGGTTCGCCGCACCCGAGGTGGTGGCCACGCAGTTCACACCCGACCCGGCATTTCCGACGGTGGCCTTCCCGAACCCTGAGGAGCCTGGCGCGATGGACCGTGCGGTCGCGCTCGCCGAGCAAGCCGGAGCGGACCTGGTACTGGCCAACGACCCGGACGCGGACCGCTGTGCCGTCGCGGTGGGCGGCCGGATGCTGCGCGGGGACGAGGTGGGCGCGCTTCTCGCGGACCACCTGATGCGCCGCGGAGCTCGCGGCACCTTCGCGACCACGATCGTGTCGTCGTCGCTGCTCGCCCGCATGTGCGAGCGTCGCAGGCTGGCGTACGTGGAGACACTCACCGGCTTCAAGTGGATCAGCCGGGCGGCGGAGGACCTCGCTTTCGGCTACGAAGAGGCGCTGGGGTACTGCTGCGACCCCCCGACCGTGCGTGACAAGGACGGCATCAGCGCGTCGGTGCTCGTCGCCGAGCTCGCCGCGGAGCTCAAGGCCTCCGGGCAAACGCTGCTCGACCGGCTCGACGAGATCGCCGAGGAGTACGGGCTGCACGCCACCGACCAGCTCTCGGTCCGGGTGACCGACCTGCAGCAGATCGCCGACGCGATGGCCCAGCTGCGCGAGCGCCCTCCTGCCGAGCTCGCCGGACGTGCCGTGACCCGGGCCGACGACCTGACGCGCGGAGAGGGTGGTCTGCCCGCGACGGACGGGCTGCGCTACCGGCTCGGGGACGGAGCGCGGGTCGTGGTCCGCCCGAGCGGCACCGAGCCGAAGCTGAAGTGCTACCTCGAGGTGGTGGTGCCGGTGGAGAGCACGGTCGACGCGGCTCGCGCGGCAGCACGGCGTGACCTGGACGCGTTGAAGCGCGACATCGCACGCGCAGCCGGCCTGCGCTGAAGCCCCGATCCGCCCGCCCCCCCGACTGGACATGTCCTCGGTGGCGCGCTATGCCCTGCTCAGGGTGGCGTGAGCAGGGCATAGCGGGGCGAGAGTCGACCGGACCGCGGGCAGTGAGTCATCCACACAGGTCGTCTGCCGACCGACCCGGTCCACAAGTACCGACGACACAGTGCCACGCGGGCGGCGAGGCACCCGAGGATCTGCCCATGCCTCGCCCGCGTACGTTCCCCGTCGGGCCCTACCTGCGCGCTGCCCGACGCAGCGCCGACCTGTCCCAGCGCGACCTCGCGGCGCGGGCCGCTGTGTCAACAGGCACGGTGGGCACGCTCGAGTCCGGCCGGTTGCCAACCCGCGCATCGCGATCCTCGTGCGCCTGCTCACTGCGACCAGCTGCGCTCTCGTCGTCGTCGACGGCCAGGGCCAACCTCTGACACCCATGCCCTCGGGCGGGCCACGTGACGCGGCCCACCGGCACTACCCGGCCCACCTCGACGTTCG
Organism: Actinomycetes bacterium; assembly: GCA_050743265.1. GTDB lineage: Bacteria > Actinomycetota > Actinomycetes > JBOGEN01 > JBOGEN01 > JBOGEN01. Next base: position 22,462 of record JBOGEN010000098.1, on the reverse strand, counting down.
TGAGGTCCACGACCTGTACGACTGGTGGGCAGGCCCGTTCCTGACGACGCTTCGCCCGCTGCCGGAGCACATCTTCGACCTCAGCCGGTCACGCCGCGACGAGCGTCGGGCGAGCACGCCTCACAGGTCAGAGCGGAGCACTCCGTAGAGGGCCATGTCGTGGTAGGTCCCCGCGCGGAACTGTGCTCCCCGCGCAACGCCCTCCGCGCGGAAGCCAGCCTTCTCCAGCGCGCGACGCTCGGCCATGTTCTCCACGTCGGTGGACGCTTGAACCCGGTGTACCGATGTGGTCCGAAACAGGTACTCGACCGCCAGCCGCTGGGCCTGGGAGCCGACTCCACGGCCGCGCATCGAGGGGACGAGCAGGATGCCGAGGTCGAACGCCCGCGACTCGGGGTTCGGCCCGTACGTGACGGCGTGCCACGAGACGGTCCCGCCGAGCGCACCCTCGTGCTCGACCACCAGCGTGCCGCCCAGGTCGGGCGAGGGGTCCACTCGATCCACCGCATCGCGCAACGATCTGGCCGGCAGACCGAAGTCGCCGAACTCTCCCGCGACCCCCGGCGTACGCATCCACCTGTCGAACCACTCCACGTCCCGTGACTGAGGCGGGCGCAGCCGCACGTGCGGCCTGCTCACTCGACCACCAGCGCACCGACGAGCAGCGCAGTGACAGCGACGAGGGCGGCCATCCCCGGCACAAACCAGCGCACGGTCACCCCGGACGAACCCTCGTCCGCCGGCCCGGCGCGGCCCCAGGTCTCCTTGATCCGGTCGGCGACGTAGTCCACGTGCGTCCGCCCCGCCATCGCCGTGCGGACGTCGTCGGACGGGCCGGGGCCGGACGACGAGCGCAGCCCCATCTGGCGGTGGGCCCTGGCACGGGCGCGGTTGGGGGCCTGCACCGCCCAGGCGCGGTGCACCCGCCCGTCGGTGTGCAGGCGCAGCGAGTCCGTCGAGTCGACACCGGTCAGCGCGTGCCAGGGCACCTCTGCGTCCCGGAACGGGTTGCGCACCAGCACACCCCGCTCGTCCACCACAACGGCGGGACGAAACGCCACCATGTACACCACGACGGTGGCGAAGAGCACCAGGCCCAGCGCCACCCACGCACTGCGCCCGCTCCCCCGCAGCGCGATGTCCACGAGGTTGAGCGCGGCGACGCCGAACCACACGTACGAGCCCCCCCGGGCGAGACCCGACCGGTACACCGCGCGTGTGCTGCTCTCGTCCATGACTGGCGATTCTGGACGTATCCTCGGACGGTGACGAGTGCCACCTCCGTGCCGGAGGCAGCGGTCCCCTTCTCCGACGTGACCTCGAGCGACGCCGCACTCAGGCGCTTCCTCCACGGGCTGCCCGGTGTCGACCAGGTGGGAGCCGAGCAGCGGGCAGCCACGCTGGCGACCCGGTCGATCAAGACCGACGCCAAGCGCTGGGCGCTCGACATGGCGATCCGCATGATCGACCTCACCACGCTGGAGGGCCAGGACACCCCGGGCAAGGTCCGGGCGTTGTCCGCGAAGGCGATGCGCCCTGACCCGTCCGACCCGAGCGCTCCCGCGGTCGCGGCCGTGTGCGTCTACCCCGACCTCGTCCCGGTCGCGAAGGACGCGCTGGCCGGCTCCTCGGTGAAGGTGGCGTCCGTGGCGACCTCGTTCCCGTCAGGACGCGCCACCCTCGCCGTCAAGATCGCCGACACCGCGGCCGCGGTGGCCGCAGGGGCCGACGAGGTGGACATGGTGATCGACCGCGGGGCCTTCCTCGCCGGCCACTACCGCAAGGTCTTCGACGAGGTCGTCGAGGTCAAGCGCGCCTGCGGTGACGCGCACCTCAAGGTGATCCTCGAGACGGGCGAGCTCGCCACGTACGACAACGTACGGCGCGCTTCGTGGCTCAGCGTGCTCGCCGGCGCCGACTTCATCAAGACGAGCACGGGCAAGGTCGTCCCCGCGGCGACGCTGCCGGTCACGCTCGTGATGCTCGAGGCGGTCCGCGACTTCCGGGACGCCACCGGGCGACAGGTGGGGGTCAAGGCCGCCGGCGGCATCCGGACCGCGAAGGACGCCGTCCGTTACCTCGTCCTCGTCAACGAGACCGTCGGCGACGACTGGCTCGACCCCGACTGGTTCAGGCTCGGCGCGTCCAGCCTGCTCAACGACCTGCTCATGCAGCGGCAGAAGATGGCCTCCGGCCGGTACTCCGGTCCCGACTACTTCACTCTGGACTGATCCGGCATGCCGAAGTTCACGTACACGCCCGCGCTCGAGTCGCGTGCGATCGTCGAGATCAGGCCCTCGTACGGCCTGTTCATCGGCGGCGACTTCGTCGACGCGGCGGACGGGGAGCCGTTCAAGTCGGTGAGCCCGTCGTCGGAGGAGGTGCTCGCCGAGATCTCCTCGGCCGGGCCGCGCGACGTCGACCTCGCGGTGCGAGCCGCACGCACCGCGTACGACACCGTCTGGTCGACAATGCCGGCCCGCGACCGTGGCAAGTACCTCTACCGGCTCGCCCGAATCCTGCAGGAGCGCTCCCGCGAGCTCGCCGTGCTCGAGTCGCTCGACAACGGCAAGCCGATCCGCGAGTCGCGGGACGTCGACATCCCCCAGGTCGCGGCGAACTTCTTCTACTTCGCCGGGTGGGCCGACAAGCTCGCGTACGCCGGGCTGGGCCCCGACCCGCGCCCGCTCGGCGTAGCCGGGCAGGTCATCCCGTGGAACTTCCCGCTGCTCATGCTCGCGTGGAAGATCGCCCCCGCCCTGGCCGCGGGCAACACGGTCGTGCTCAAGCCCGCGGAGACGACGCCGCTGACCGCGCTCCTCTTCGCTGAGATCTGCCAGCAGGCCGACCTGCCTCCGGGCGTGGTGAACATCATCACCGGCGCCGGCGACACCGGGCGCGCCCTGGTCGAGCACCCTGGCGTCGACAAGGTGGCCTTCACCGGGTCGACCGAGGTCGGCAAGGCGATCGCACGCGGCGTCGCGGGCACGCGCAAGAAGGTGACGCTCGAGCTGGGCGGCAAGGCCGCGAACATCGTGTTCGCCGATGCCGCGCTCGACCAGGCCGTCGAGGGCATCGTCAACGGCATCTTCTTCAACCAGGGGCACGTCTGCTGCGCCGGGTCGCGGCTGCTCGTCCAGGAGTCCGTCGCCGAGGACCTGCTCGACCGGCTCAAGCGCCGCATGGCCACGCTGCGCCTCGGCGACCCGCTCGACAAGAACACCGACGTCGGGGCCATCAACTCTGCCGAGCAGCTCGCCAAGATTCGCATGCTGTCGGAGGTCGGCGAGTCCGAGGGGGCCGACCGCTGGTCCGCCCCGTGCGAGCTGCCGAGCAAGGGCTTCTGGTTCCCGCCGACGGTCTTCACCGGCGTGAGCCAGGCGCACCGCATCGCCCGCGAGGAAATCTTCGGCCCCGTGCTGTCCGTGCTCACCTTCCGTACGCCCGATGAGGCCGTGGAGAAGGCGAACAACACGCCGTACGGGCTGTCCGCCGGGGTCTGGACGGAGAAGGGTTCCCGCATCCTCTGGATGGCCGACCGGCTCCGTGCCGGCGTGGTCTGGGCCAACACGTTCAACAAGTTCGACCCGGCGAGCCCGTTCGGCGGCTTCAAGGAGTCCGGCTACGGCCGGGAGGGCGGTCGGCAGGGCCTCGCGTCGTACCTGGAGGGGTCGTCGCACCTGGAGGGGACACGGTGAGCGACCGGCTCGCGGTCCGCAAGACGTACAAGCTCTACGTCGGCGGTGCCTTTCCCCGGAGCGAGAGCGGGAGGACGTACGCGGTGAGCGACGCCACGGGCCGGTTCCTCGCCAACGCCGCGCAGGCCTCGCGCAAGGACGCCCGGGACGCCGTCCAGGCCGCCCGCAAAGCGTTCTCCGGCTGGTCGGGCGCCACGCCGTACAACCGGGGTCAGGTGCTCTACCGGGTGGCGGAGATGCTCGAGGGGCGCCGGTCGCAATTCGTCAGCGAAGTCGAGGACGGCGAGGGCGTCAAGCCGAAGGAGGCCGAGCGCCAGGTCGGCGCGGCGATCGACCGGTGGGTCTGGTATGCGGGCTGGGCGGACAAGGTCGCCGCCGTGCATGGGTCGACCAACCCGGTGGCCGGTCCGTACTTCGACTTCACCGTCCCCGAGCCGACCGGCGTCGTCGCCGTGCTCGCGCCGCAGGGCTCCTCGTTGCTCGGGCTGGTCTCCGTGCTGGCCCCGGCGGTCGTGACCGGCAACACGGCCGTGGTGCTCGCGAGCGAGGACCGGCCGCTGCCCGCGGTCACCCTCGCCGAGGTGATGGGCACGTCCGACCTGCCCGGCGGCGTGGTCAACGTCCTCACCGGCCGTACGACCGAGGTGGCCCCCTGGCTCGCCTCGCACATGGACGTGAACGCGCTCGACCTCGCGGGGGCGGCCCCGGACAGCGTCGCCGACCTGGAGCGCGCCGCCGCCGACAACCTCAAGCGGGTGCTGCGCCCGGCGTCCGGCGAGGTCGACTGGACCGCCGAGCCCGGCGTGGAGCGCATGCTCGCGCTGCTCGAGTCGAAGACGGTCTGGCACCCGATCGGCATCTGAGCCCCGACGGCCTCGTGGGCTCGGCGAAGCTCGCGCGAGCCCGACCCCGAAGCGGGGTGTTTCGGGCATCACGGGACATGACAGACTCCCCTGCCGTGGTTCCGGCTCCTGCGCTCGTCGTGCTGCTCACCGGTCCGAGTGGCAGCGGCAAGTCGTACGTGGCGCGCAGCAGCGGCCTTCCGGTGCTTGCGCTCGACAGCTTCTACAAGGACGGGGACAACCCGACGGTGCCACGTGTCCGCGGCGTCCCCGACTGGGACGCACCGGAGGCGTGGGACGCGGACCGCGCCCTGCAGGCCGTCGCGCGGCTCGCCACCGAACGTCGCCTCGACGTGCCCCGGTACGACATCGCGCACGACAGGGCCGTCGGCACCCACCCGATCGACATCGGGTCGGCGCCGGCGTTCGTCGCCGAGGGCATCTTCGCCTGGACCCTCGTCGCCGGCTGCCGGGAGCGGGGCATCCTCGCCGACGCGATCTGCCTGCGCGCGCACCCGGCGGTCACGTTCTACCGGCGCCTCGTCCGCGACCTCGGGGAGCGGCGCAAGCCTCGGACGGTTCTCGTCCGCCGCGGGATCGCGCTGTACCGCGACGAGGCCGTCACGGTGACCGAGCAGGTCACGTCGGGCACGTACCCGTGCAGCCGGGAGGACGCCCTGTTTCGCATCCGGCTCGCCGCGCACGCCCGCACGTCCACCCCCGCCCCCTGAGGGCCGGACGGCAGCGCTTCAGGGCACAGGGCAGCGCTTCGGGGCTCAGGGCAGGCTGTCCGGCGCGGGCGCGTGGGTCACGAGGCCGGCCCGCACGGACTCGCCCAGCAGTGCGGCGTACCGGGGTTTGACCACCGTGTTGATGATCTCGAGGCGCTCGTCAAACGGGATGAACGCCGACTTGAAAGCGTTGACGGTGAGCCATTGCAGGTCGGAGAGGTCATACGAGAAGGCCTCGACGAGGTTGGCCATCTCGTCGGTCATGGAGGTCCCGCTCATCGTGCGGTTGTCCGTGTTCACCGTCACCCGGAAGTAGAGCCGGCGCAGCAGCCCGATCGGGTGCTCCGCGATGGACGCCGTTGCCCCGGTCTGGACGTTCGAGGTGGGGCACATCTCGAGCGGGATGCGCTTGTCCCTCACGTACGCGGCAAGCCGGCCGAGCGTCACCGACCCGTCGTCACGTACCGCGATGTCGTCGATGATGCGGACGCCGTGCCCGAGCCGGTCGGCGCCGCACCACTGGATCGCCTGCCAGATGGAGGGGAGCCCGAACCCCTCGCCCGCGTGGATCGTGAAGTGGAAGTTCTCGCGCTGCAGGTACTCGAACGCGTCCAGGTGCCGGGTGGGCGGGTACCCCGCCTCGGCGCCGGCGATGTCGAAGCCGACCACGCCGGCGTCTCGATAGCGGATGGCCAGCTCGGCGATCTCCATCGACCTGGCGGCGTGGCGCATCGCGGTGAGCAGGGTGCCGATCCTGATGCCGCGCCCGGCCGACCCCTGCCGGAACCCCTCGAGCACCGCCTCGACGACCTCGGACAGGCTCAGCCCCGCCCGAGTGTGCTGCTCCGGCGCGAACCGCACCTCCGCGTACACGACCTCGTCGGCTGCCAGGTCCTCGGCGCACTCGGCCGCGACGCGGACCAGCGCGTCCTTCGTCTGCATGACGCCCACGGTGTGCGCGAACGTCTCGAGGTAGCGCTCCAGCGACCCGGAGCTGGCCGCCGACCGGAACCAGCGTGCGAGCCCCTCCGGATCGGTGTCGGGTAGCTGGTCGTACCCGGTCTGGCGGGCGAGGTCGGCGACGGTCTCGGGGCGAACGCCCCCGTCGAGGTGGTCGTGCAGCAGGGCCTTGGGGGCCCGGCGGATCTGGTCGGTCGTCGGTCTGGTCAGCACCCATCCACGCTAGCCGCTGGTGACGCCCCGTGCCTGCTGCTCAGCCCTCGTCGTCGCGGTGCGCCAACTCGGGCGAGAACGCGGGCAGGCAGACCGCCACGTACTCGGCGCCGTCGGCCTCCGGCGTGGTGTACCGGACGCGCTCCCCGGCCCGGGTGAGGACCGCCTCCCCCGCCCGGACGTCCAGGGTGCCCTCGCCGTGCTCGACTCGCAGGCAGCCGGCGAGCACGACCGTGACCTCGTCGAAGTCGGGCGTCTGCGGTGGCTCCTGCCATCCGCCCGGGGCGACCATGCGCGCCACGCTGGCCTGCTCGGTCTGCGTGCTCACGCGGCCCACGTACTCGTCGATGACTTTGCCGCCGGGGACGGGGATGCGCACGGGCGCGCTGATGTGCTCGGGCATGCGCCCTAGCCTGCCACCCGGTCGACGACCAGCGGCAGCGTGTCGGGGACGGACCCGGCCGGCCCGATCGTGACCGCACCGTCGAGCACCTCGAGGGCCCGGGCGATGCGGCGCGGCTCGTCCGTGTGCAGGGTGAACAGCGGCTGACCCTCGCGTACGTCGTCGCCGGGCTTGGCGTGCAGGGTGACTCCGGCCACCGCCGACACCGGGTCCTCCTTGCGGGAGCGTCCCGCGCCGAGCCGCCACGAGGCCACGCCGACCGCGAGCGCGTCCAGCCGGGTCAGGACGCCGGTCGCCGGGACGGGGACCGTGTGCGTCTCGGCGGCTTCGGGCAGCGCGGCGCCCGGGTCACCGCCCTGGGCTTCGACCATGCGGCGCCACACGTCCATCGCGGAGCCGTCGCGCAGGGCGTCGGCCGGGTCGTTGCCGGTCACGCCGGCCGCGTCGAGCATCTCGCGCCCCAGGGCGACCGTGAGGTCGACGAGGTCACGCGGCCCTCCCCCGGCGAGCACCTCGACGGACTCGGCCACCTCGAGCGCGTTGCCCACGGCGAGCCCGAGCGGGACGTCCATCGCGGTGAGCAGCGCCACCGTCGTGACCCCGTGGTCGGTCCCGAGCCGCACCATCGTCTCGGCGAGCCGCCGCGCGTCCGCCTCGGTCTTCATGAAGGCGCCGGAGCCGACCTTGACGTCGAGGACGAGCGCGCCGGTTCCCTCGGCGATCTTCTTGCTCATGATCGAGGACGCGATGAGCGGGATGGACTCCACCGTGCCGGTGACGTCCCGCAGGGCGTACAGCTTCTTGTCGGCCGGGGCGAGCCCCTCGGTCGTCGCGCACACCACCGCGCCCACGTCACGGAGGACGCCGAGGATCTCGGCCTTGGTCAGCGACGCCCGCCAGCCGGGGATCGACCCGAGCTTGTCCAACGTGCCGCCCGTGTGCCCGAGCCCGCGCCCCGACAGCTGCGGGACGGCCGCGCCGCACGCCGCCACCGTCGGCGCGAGCGGCAGGGTCACCTTGTCACCGACCCCGCCGGTCGAGTGCTTGTCGACGGTCGGACGGTCGAGCCCGGACCAGGTCAGCCGCTCCCCCGAGGCGATCATCGCCTCCGTCCAGGCCGCGACCTCACCGGGCTCCATGCCGCGCAGCAAGATCGCCATGCACAGCGCGCTCATCTGCTCGTCCGCGACCTCCCCGCGGGTGTACGCGTCGACGACCCAGGCGACCTGCCCTCCGGTGAGGGTGTGCCCGTCGCGCTTGGCGGCGATGACCTCGACGGCGTGCACGGTCAGGACCCCTGGCCCGGGGGCTCGTCGCGGCGGGACGCGTCAAGCTGCTGCGCGTCGAACGCGTGCGGCAGCACCTCGGACATCGGCATCACCCCGTGCGGGGTGTCGACGAGCAGACCGGCCCCGCCGTTCTCCCACAGGAGCTGGCGGCAGCGCCCGCACGGCATCAGCGGTCCCCCGTTCCCATCCACGCACGCGACCGCGACGAGGCGGCCCCCGCCTCCGGCGTGGAGGGCGGACACCATGCCGCACTCCGCGCACAGGCCGACGCCGTACGAGGCGTTCTCGACGTTGCAGCCGGACACCACACGCCCGTCGTCCACCAGGCCGGCCGCTCCCACCGGGAACCGCGAGTACGGCGCGTAGGCGTGACGCATCGCCGCGCGCGCCTCGCGCCGGAGGCGCTCCCAGTCGACCTCGGGCCGCGCCTCGCTCACCGGCCCTGGCCCCGCCGGTACGGCTGCCCGATCCACCGGGGCGGGCGCAGTCGCTGGGCCGCCAGGGACAGCACGAGCAGCGTGGTGAGGTGCGGCGTGAAGAAGACGAACTGGGACGGCACGGTGTCGCTCGCGAGGAACGCGAACAGCAGCGCCGCACCGCCCGCGAAGCTGATCAGCGCGTGCGTGTACCGCTGCCGGTACACCTGCCAGGCGGCCACGCCGCACAGGACGATGACGAGGAGCAGCAGCAGCGCGTGCACCGCGTCGCCGCCCTGGCGCAGCTGCAGCGCGTCGGTGTACCCGAAGAGGCCCGCGCCCACGGCGAGCCCACCGGGCCGCCAGTTGCCGAAGATCATGGCCGCCAGGCCGATGAAGCCGCGGCCGCCGGTCTGGCCCTCCCGGTAGATGCCCGCCGCGACGATGGTGAGGAAGGCACCGCCGAGCCCGGCGAGCGCGCCGGACATCGTGACCGCCGCGTACTTCATCGTGTAGACGCGGACGCCCAGGGACTCCGCCGCCTCGGGGTTCTCCCCGCACGAGCGCAGCCGCAGGCCGAACGACGTACGCCACAGCACGAAGTACGTCAGCGGGAGCGTCGCCGCCGCGATGATCGTGAGCACGGACAGGTTCGTCACCAGGGCGCGGAGGATACCGGCGGCGTCGGAGAGCAGGAACCAGCCCTCGTTCTCCAGGTCCAGCAACGCGCTCGACAACCCCGGCACCGTGTACGTGGGCAGCGGGTCGACCCGCGGCGATTGGGTCTCCCCGCCTCCCGGGACACCCTCGAACGCGATGACGGAGAGGAACTGCGTCGCCCCCGTGGCGAGAAGGATGATGGCGACACCGGACACGATGTGGTCGACGCCGAAGGTGACCGTCGCGAGGGCGTGCACCAGCCCGCCGAGCGCGCCGCCGAGCACCCCGGCGACGATGCCCCACCACGGGCCCCACTGGTAGCCGGCCCAGCCCCCGAACCAGGTGCCGAGGATCATCATGCCCTCGAGACCAATATTGATGACGCCCGAGCGCTCGGCCCACAGCCCGCCGAGCGCCGCCATGCCGATCGGGACGGCGAGCCGCAGCGCCGCCGAGGTCGTGCCCGAGGAGGTCAGGTCGTCCGCACCGGTCAGGATTCGGGTGAGCGAGAGCAGGCCGAGCAGCACGGCCCCGACGATGAGCGCCCGCGAGGTGAAGAACCGCCGGGTGGCGCCGGGCGGCGCGGACTCCCGCTTCGGGGTGGCAAGGGCCTGCTCGTCCGGCTGGTGGCCCCGGTCGTCCACGGTCATGCCCGTGCCTCCTGCGCAGGTGTCTCGCCGTCGCCGGGTCCGCTCGGCTCACCGGGCCGTCCCCCAGGTCCGCCGCTCGGCCCGCCCGGCGCGGGGCCCGGCTCGTCCTCGGCCAGCTGCTCGCCCACCTTCTTCTGCTGCTGGGCGAGGCCGAACCTGCGCACCACCTCGTACGCCACGACCACCGAGAGCACGATGAGCCCCTGCATGATGAGGATGACCTCGGGTGGCACGCTCTCGAAGTCGAGGATCTGCGCCGAACGGTCGAGGTATGCGAACAGCAGCGCGGAGAACGCGATGCCCACCGGGTGGTTGCGCCCGAGCAGCGCGATGGCGATACCGGTGAAGCCGAGACCGGCCGGGAAGTCCAGCGCGTACGTGTAGGAGGCGCCGAGCAGCTGCGGCATGCCCACGAGCCCGGCCACGGCACCGGAGAGCGCCATGGCGGCCACGATCATCTTCTTGACGTTGACGCCGCTCGCGACGGCGGCAGTGGCCGACGAGCCGGCCGCCCGCAGGTCGAAGCCGAAGCGGGTGCGGTTGAGCAGCACCCAGTACGCGATGCCGACCAGCACGGCGACGACGACGAAGCCGAACACCTCCGTGTTCGCACCCGGGATGAGGTCGATCCCCCCGACACGGCCGGACGGGGGGATCGGCTTGGTGCCGATGTTGTTGCTGCCCGCGATGGCCACCGCGAGCCGATCTGTGTGGAGCAGGTACGCGATGATCCCGGTCGCGATGAAGTTGAGCATGATCGTCGAGATGACCTCGCTGACCCCGCGGGTGACCCGCAGGAGCCCGGCGATCCCGGCCCACATGCCGCCGACGAGGACGGCGACGACCACGATGAGCAGCACGTGCAGCGGGGCCGGCAGGTCCACCGCACCGCCGACGGCCGCGGCGAGCAGCGCCGCCAGCCGGTACTGCCCGTCCACCCCGATGTTGAACAGCTTCATCTTGAAGCCGATGGCGACGGCCACCGCCGAGAGGTAGTACGTGGTGGCGCGGTTGATCACGGCGACGATCGTGTCCGGGTTCTCGCCGTAGTCGATCATCGAGGAGAACACGGCGAAGGGTGAGTCGCCGGACACGACGAGCACGAGTGACGTCAGCAGCCCGGCGACGACGATCGCGAGCACCGGGGCCGCCAGGCCGAGCAGGATGCGCTCCGGGGTCGCGCGGGCCCGCAGGCGGTCGCCGAGCCCGGCCACGGCGCCGGACCGCGGTCCGGTCGTGCTCACTCGGGACCCCTCGCCCCCGTCATCGCGGCGCCCAGCTGCTCCGGCGTGACGGACGCCGGGTCGACCTCGGCGACGAGCCGGCCGCGGAGGATCACCCGCAGCGTGTCGGACATGCCGATGAGCTCCTCGAGGTCGGCGGAGATGAGCAGGACGGCGAGACCCTCGGCGCGGGCCTCCCGCAGGTGCTCCCAGATGGCGGCCTGGGCGCCGACGTCGACTCCCCGGGTGGGGTGGGACGCGATGAGCACGCGCGGCCGGCCGCTCATCTCGCGGCCGACGATGAGCTTCTGCTGGTTGCCGCCGGACAGCGCGTCCGCGTCGACGTCGATGCTGGGCGTGCGGACGTCGTACTGCGCGACGATGCGTGCCGTGTCCTCGCGCGCACCCGACCTGTCGACCCACCAGCCCTTGGCGTTGGGTGCGGTCGTCTGGTGGCCCAGCATGCGGTTCTCCCACAGCGGGGAGGTGAGCAGGAGCCCGTGGCGGTGACGGTCCTCGGGGATGTAGCCGAGGCCGGCCTCGCGGCGTCGACGTGTGTCCCATGCCGTGACGTCGTCCTCGCCGAAGCGGACGCTGCCCTTGTCCGCCTGCCGCATGCCCATGATGGCCTCCACGAGCTCGGCCTGGCCGTTGCCCTCGACGCCGGCCACGCCGAGGACCTCGCCCGCGTGGATGGTGAACGACACGTCGTCGACGACGGCGCGCCCCTCCGGCGTGTGGACTGTGAGCCCTTCGAGCACGAGCATCGGGCGGTCGGTGACCGTGGAGTCGCGCAGCTCCGGCACAGGCAGCTCGCTGCCGACCATCAGCTCGCAGAGGCGGCTGATCGTGACCTGCCCGGGGGCGACCGTATCGACCGTGGTGCCCTGGCGGATGACGGTGATGGCGTCGGCGACCTTGAGCACCTCGTCGAGCTTGTGCGAGATGAAGATGACGGTGACGCCCTCCGCCTTGAGCTCGCGCAGGTTGTCGAACAGCTCGTCGACCTCCTGCGGGACGAGCACGGCGGTGGGCTCGTCCAGGATCAGCGTGCGCGCGCCGCGGTAGAGCACCTTGAGGATCTCGACGCGCTGCCGTGCGCCCACCCCGAGGTCCTCGACCAGGCGGTCCGGCTCGACACCGAGCCCGTACGCCTCGGAGATCTCGAGGATCTTGCGTCGGGCGGCGCCGAAGTCGATGCGGCCGGCCCGGGTCGGCTCCATGCCGAGCACGACGTTCTCGAGCACGGTGAGGTTGTCGGCGAGCATGAAGTGCTGGTGCACCATGCCGACGCCGACCGCGATGGCGTCCCCCGGCGAGGAGAACGACACCTCCTGCCCGTCGATAGCGATCGTGCCCTCGTCCGGCTTCTGCATGCCGTAGAGGATCTTCATGAGCGTCGACTTGCCGGCGCCGTTCTCCCCCACGATGGCGTGCACGGTGCCGCGCCGAACGGTGAGGTGGACGTCGTGGTTGGCGACCACGCCGGGGAACCGCTTGGTGATCCTGGCCAGCTCGACCGCGGGAGCGGTTCGGGGGCTTTGCGCCGGGACGGTCGGGGCAGTCATGGCTGTGTGCTCCCTCGCCGTGACGCGCCCGGGCCCGAGAGGGAATGCCCCCCGGGCCCGGCCACGCGACGGTATCGCCTACGGCGCGGTCGGAACCTTGATCTCGCCGTTGATGATCTGCTGCTTGAGGTCTTCGAGCTGGGGCTCGATGTCGTCCACCTGACCACCGGTGGTCGAGTAGTCGACACCGTTAGCCTCGAGATCGTAGACGACCTCACCCGGCTTCACCGAGCCGTTCTGCACGCTCTCGACGAAGTCGAACACCGCGACGTCGACCTTCTTGAGCATCGAGGTGAGGATGACGTCCTGCACGCTCGGGTCGGCGGTCTTGTACTGGTCGGAGTCCACGCCGATGGCGAGCCCACCCGCGTCGGCAGCCGCCTCGAACACGCCGGGGCCTGACCCGCCCGCGGCCTGGTAGACGACATCCGCGCCCGCGTCGAACAGGCCGGCGGCCGACTCCTGACCCTTGGCGGGGTCGGCGAACCCGGTGAAGTCCGGCGGCTGGGTGAGGTAGTTCACCTCGACCTTGGTGTCCGGCTTCACGTTCTGCGCCCCGGCGATGTAGCCGGCCTCGAACTTCTTGATCAGCGGCGTCTCGACGCCACCGACGAAGCCGATCGTCCCGGTCTCGGACTTCAGCGCCGCCGCGGCCCCGACCAGGAAGGAGCCTTCCTGCTCGGCGAACACCAGGTTGGTGACGTTCTTGCCCTTGACGCTCGCGTCGTCGACGATGGCGAACGTCGTGTCAGGGAAGTCGGGCGCGACCTTGCCGAGCGCAACGGCGTAGGCGAAGCCGACGGCGATGATGGGGTTGAAGTCCTGCTCGGCGAGGAGGCGCAGGCGCTCCTCCTTGTCGGCGTCCGTCTCGCCCTGGCTCGCCGACAGCTCCTTGGTCTCGACGCCGAGGTCGGCCTTGGCCTTGTCCAGACCGCGGGCCGCAGCGTCGTTGAAGGACTTGTCGCCTCGGCCCCCGATGTCGTACGCGAGGCCGACCTTCAGGGTCTCTTGCTCACTGCCACCGCCGCCGCCGCCGTCACCGTCGTCGCCCCCACAGGCGGACAGGACGAGCGCCCCGGCGAGCACCGCGGACGCGAGCTTCACAATCCTCCGCAAAGGTACTCCTAGGATCCGCAGCGCGTCGCCTCTGTGGACGCGCTCTCAGCCGCCGAAGGCTAGTGCCCGGCAGGGGGTGCATATGCCACAACGTGAACTTTGACCCCCGTTCGTTACCCGAACGAGAGAAGGGCCGCGCCGACCAGGACGCGGGTCGCCATCGGGATCGCCCGCTCGTCCACGTCGAAGACGCCTTGATGCAGGTCATGGGCCTCCTGCTGGCCCTCCCGGCGCACCCCGAGACGCGCCATCGCGCCGGGCACCCGCTCGAGGTACCAGCCGAAGTCCTCACCGCCGAGGCTGCGCTCGGCGTCGACCACGCTGTCCGGCCCGAGGTGCAGTCGGGACGCCGCGGCGAGCAGCTGCGCGCTCGCCCTGTCGTTCACCACCGGTGGCACGCCTCGCACGTAGTCGACGTCGGCCTCGACCGCGTACGAGGCCACGGCGGCCTCGACCGCCGCACGGGCCAGCTCGGGCAGGTGCTCCCAGGTGGCCACGTCGAGACAGCGGATCGTGCCCTCGGCGACGCCGGTCTTCGGGATGGCGTTGGCGACGGCGCCGGCGGCGACGCGGCCCCAGACCAGCGTGAGCGCGGCCCGCGGGTCGGTACGCCGGTCGAGCACCGCGGGCACCTCGGTGAGCACCCGCCCCAGCGCGTACACGAGGTCGGCGGTGAGGTGGGGCCGGGCGGTGTGCCCGCCGGGTCCGGAGAGACGTACCCGGAGCAGGTCGGACGCCGCGGTGATGGCGCCGACCCGGACGCCGAGCTGGCCCACCTCGGTCCGCGGGTCGCAGTGGAGGGCGAAGATGCGCTCGACCCCGTCCATGCCGCCGGCGGAGATGACGTCGAGCGCACCGCCGGGGTTGAGCTCCTCAGCCGGCTGGAACACGAGCCGTACCGTGCCGGGAAGCCGGCCGGCCCGATCCAGGTCCGCCAGCACGAGGCCGGCGCCGAGCAGGGCCGAGGTGTGCACGTCGTGCCCGCACGCGTGGCAGGACCCCGGGACGGTCGAGCGGTACGGGACGTCCTTGTCGTCCGGCACCGGCAGCGCGTCGAGGTCGGCCCGCAGGGCGACCATCCGGTCACCGCCACCGACGTCGCACAGCAGACCGGTGCCGCCCGGCAGGGTCTTCGGGGCAAGGCCCGCCTCTTCGAGTCGGTCCCTGACCCGGGCGGTGGTCCGCACCTCGGCGCGGCCGAGCTCGGGGTGGGCATGCAGGTCGCGGCGGAACGCGACAAGCTCGTCGCGGAAGGGCGCGACGAGCCGGGCCACCTCGGCGGCGGCGTCGACGGGTGCCTGGTCGGGGGTCAAGCGATCTGGTCCCTTCGCATCTCGCCGGTGAGCAGGTCCACGACGTCCTCCAGCCCCCCGCCCTTCTCGACCACGGCACGCTGTCGCTGGTAGGACGCGCCGTGCAGCAACACGTCCGTGACCGTGGCGAGGTCCTCGGCACAACCGAGCCGGCCCGCCCGCGGGGTGAGCCGCTCGACCAGGCGGGTAAGGTCCTCGCGCAGCGGGCGGGTGGCGCCCTCGTCGTCGACGAGGACGTCGGTGTCCAGCCCGTAGCGTCCGGCACGCCACTTGTTCTCGCGGACCACCCACGGGGCGGGTCTCTCGGGCGGGTCACCGGCCGCGGCCCGCTCGGTCATCTCGTCGACCAGGCACTGGGTCAGGGCGGCGACCATGCCCACCTCGCGCAGGGTGGGGATTCCGTCGCTGACCCGATTCTCCACGGTGCCCAGCGCGGGCTGCGGGCGGATGTCCCACCACACGTCCTTGATGTCGCTGATCGTGCCCGCGCGCTCCATCGCGTTCACGTAACGCTCGAAGCCGGCCCAGTCCGCGACGGGCATCGGCAGCCCCGCCGTCGGCAGCACGCCGAACACGATCGCGCGGCTGGACGCGAGCCCGGTGTCCTCACCACTCCAGTACGGGGACGACGCGGTGAGCGCCAGCACGTGCGGAATGTACGCGGTGAGCCCGTTGACCACCGCGACGGCGAGGTCGCCGGTGCCCACGCCCACGTGCACGTGCACGCCGAACGTCTGGATGCGCCGCACCGGCCACTGGCACCGCTCGAGCAGCTCCGCGTACCGCTCGCCGGGCGCGATCGTGGCGGTGCGCCAGTCGCTGATCGGGTGCGAGCCGGCGCAGGCGAGCGTGAGGCCGCGCGACTCGACGACCTCCCGGACCATGGCGACCGTGCCGGCCAGGTCGGCCTTGACCTCGGCGACGCTGCGGCACACCCCGGACACGATCTCCACGGTGTGCTGCATGAGCTCGTGCTTCACGGTGGGGGGCGTGCCGGCAGGAGGCGGGGGCAGCGCGTCGAGCACCGCAGCGGCGTCGTTGCACAGCTCGCGGCTCTCCACGTCCACGAGCTGGAGCTCCCATTCCACGCCGAGCGTTCCCGTTTCGGACCCTCGGAACGTCGTGTCCATGCCCCACCCCCGTCCCTGATCCTCGCCGGGCGACACGCTCAGAACGCGTCAGAGGGCACGTAGACCCCCCAGACGTCCCGCAGCGCCGCGCAGACCTCGCCCACGGTGGCGCGTTCGGCCAGGGCGTCCTTCATCGGGTACAGGACGTTGTCGTCGCCCCCCGCGGCCGTCCGCAGCGCGTCCAGGTGGCGTCGTACGGCGGCCTCGTCGCGGTCGGCCCGAAGCTTGGCAAGCCGTTCCGCCTGCTGCGCCTCGATGGTCGGGTCGACCCGCATCGGCTCGTAGATCTCGTCGTCCGGGCGGACGAAGCGGTTCACCCCGACGACGACCTTGTCGCCGCTCTCGATGTCCTGCGCCGTGCGGTACGCGGCACGCTCGATCGCCTGCTTCTGAAAACCGCGCTCGATCGCGGCCACGGCACCACCGAACCCGTCCACCTCGCTCATGAGGGCGCGGGCGGCGACCTCGAGGTCGTCCGTCATCGACTCCACCGCGTACGACCCGGCGAACGGGTCGACCGTCGCGGTGACGTCGGTCTCGTGCGCGAGGACCTGCTGGGTCCGTACGGCGAGCCGGGCTGCCTTCTCGCTGGGCAGCGCGATCGCCTCGTCGTAGCTGTTCGTGTGCAGGGACTGGGTGCCGCCGAGCACGGCCCCGAGCGCCTGCAGCGCCACGCGGATCAGGTTGACCTCGGGCTGCTGCGCGGTGAGCTGGACGCCCGCGGTCTGGGTGTGGAACCGCAGCATCATCGACCGCGGGTCCTTCGCTCCGAACTCGTCGCGCATGAGGTGCGCCCAGATCCGGCGGGCGGCGCGGAACTTCGCGACCTCCTCGAGCAGGGTCGTCCGGGCGACGAAGAAGAACGCGAGCCGGGGGGCGAACTCGTCCACGTCCTGGCCGGAGGCGATGGCAGCGCGGACGTACTCGACGCCGTCGGCGAGCGTGAAGGCGACCTCCTGCGCGGGCGTCGCCCCCGCCTCGGCCATGTGGTAGCCGGAGATCGAGATCGTGTTCCACCGCGGCATCTCGGCACGGCAGTACCGGAACACGTCCGTGGTGAGGCGCAGAGACTGCTGCGGCGGGTAGATGTAGGTGCCCCTGGCGATGTACTCCTTGAGCACGTCGTTCTGGACCGTGCCGGTGAGCGCGTCGCCCGGCACGCCCTGCTCCTCCCCGACGAGCTGGTACAGCAGGAGCAGCAGTGCTGCCGGGGCGTTGATGGTCATCGACGTGGAGACCTCGCCGAGCGGGATGCCGTCGAAGAGCACCCGCATGTCGTCGAGGGAGTCGATGGCGACACCGACCTTGCCGACCTCCCCGTGCGCAACCGGGTCGTCCGAGTCGTACCCCATCTGGGTGGGCAGGTCGAAGGCCACCGACAGGCCGGTCGTCCCGGCCTCGATGAGCTGGTGGTAGCGGGCGTTGGACTCGGTCGCGGTGCCGAACCCGGCGTACTGGCGCATCGTCCACGGGCGCCCGGTGTACATGGACGCGTACGGGCCGCGGGTGTACGGGAACTCCCCCGGAACGCCCAGCTGGGACGCCGGGTCGAACCCGGCCAGGGACTCCGGGCCGTACACCGGGTCGAGGGGCAGCCCCGACTCCGAGTCGCGTGCCATGGACGGGCCTCCTGCTCGCCGACGTGGACGCTCCGAGCGTATCCGTGCAGGTACGCAGCGTCGGGCGGACCCGGCCCGGCGGCGGCCCTGCGGACGCCGGTGCCCCGCTGACTAGCATGGGTTTGTCCGGCGGCCGCCCTGTCCGACCCGCCGACGCGGCCGACTCGACCCCTCGGGGTCGGAGCCCACGACCCGCACCCCACGGAGGTCCTCCCGTGCCCAAGGCCCCGGCGGGAACGCTCTACCGCGGTCGCGAAGGCATGTGGTCCTGGGTTGCCCACCGCATCACCGGCGTACTCGTCTTCTTCTTCCTCTTCGCGCACGTGCTGGACACCGCACTCGTCCGTGTCGACCCGGAGGCCTACGACCGGGTGGTCGCCACGTACAAGAACCCCGTCGTGAACCTGCTCGAGGTGGGGCTCGTCGGGGCCGTGCTGTTCCACGCGCTGAACGGGCTGCGGATCATGGCCGTGGACTTCGCCGAGCGCGGCCCCCGGCTGCAGCGGCAGATGCTCTGGGCCGTGGTCGCGGTCTGGCTCGTGGTCATGGTGCCCGGGACGTACTTCATGCTCGAGCACACCGTCGCCGACCTGTTCGGGGACGTCTGATGCCCGCCGCCGTCCCGTCCGACGCCTCCATCGAGCGTCCTGCCCTCGAGGCCCCCCGGCGCCGCGGACAGCGGACTCGGGCCGGGCGTACCAACTTCGAGCTGTACTCGTGGCTGTTCATGCGCCTCTCGGGCGTCCTGCTCGTGTTCCTCGTCCTCGGGCACCTGCTCATCATGCTCGTGCTCGACGACGGCGTACGGAAGGTCAACTTCGCGTTCGTGGCAGGACGCTGGTCGTCCCCGTTCTGGCAGACCTGGGACCTGCTCCAGCTCTGGCTGGCCGAGCTGCACGGGGTCAACGGCCTGCGGACGATCATCAACGACTACGCCGAGCGCAACGGGACGCGGCTCTGGCTCAAGATGCTGCTCTACACGTCCGCCCTGCTCGTGCTGTTCCTCGGGACGCTCGTGATCTTCACCTTCGACCCGGACGGTGTCTGATGCAGCACCACGACTACGACGTCGTGATCGTCGGCGCCGGGGGCGCGGGGATGCGGGCGGCCATCGAGGCAGGGCAGCGGGCCCGTACGGCCGTGCTGACCAAGCTCTACCCGACCCGGTCCCACACGGGCGCCGCCCAGGGCGGCATGTGCGCGGCGCTGGCGAACGTCGAGGACGACAACTGGGAGTGGCACACCTTCGACACCGTGAAGGGCGGCGACTACCTGGTCGACCAGGACGCCGCCGAGGTGATGTGCCGGGAGGCCATCGACACGGTGCTCGACCTCGAGCGGATGGGCCTGCCGTTCAACCGGACCCCCGTCGGCACGATCGACCAGCGCCGCTTCGGCGGGCACACCCGCAACCACGGCGAGGCGGCCGTACGCCGCTCCTGCTACGCCGCGGACCGGACCGGCCACATGATCCTGCAGACACTGTACCAGCAGTGCGTGAAGCAGGACGTGCAGTTCTACAACGAGTTCTACGTGCTCGACCTGCTCGTCGCGGAGGGCCGCACGGTCGGCTGCGTGGCGTACGAGCTGGACTCGGGTGAGATCCACGTGTTCCGCGCCAAGGCGGTCGTGCTCGCCACCGGCGGGTTCGGCAAGGTGTTCAAGACCACCTCCAACGCGCACACGCTCACCGGGGACGGGATGGGCATCGTGTGGCGGCGTGGCCTGCCGCTGGAGGACATGGAGTTCTTCCAGTTCCACCCGACCGGGCTGGCCGGGCTCGGCATCCTGCTCTCCGAGGCCGCTCGCGGCGAGGGCGGCATCCTGAGGAACTCAGACGGCGAGCGATTCATGGAGCGCTATGCCCCCACCATCAAGGACCTCGCCCCGCGGGACATGGTCGCCCGCGCGATCCACACCGAGATCCGCGAGGGACGCGGGTGCGGCCCGGAGCGCGACTTCGTCCACCTCGACCTCACCCACCTCGAGCCGAGCCACATCGACGTAAAGCTGCCCGACATCACCGAGTTCGCGCGGACGTACCTCGGCGTCGAGCCGTACACCGAGCCGGTGCCGATCGTGCCGACCGCGCACTACGCGATGGGCGGTGTCCCGACCACCGTGGACGCGGAGGTGCTGCGCGACGAGACCAGCATCGTCCCCGGCCTGTACGCGGCGGGCGAGGTCGCCTGCGTGTCCGTGCACGGGGCGAACCGATTGGGCACGAACTCGCTGCTCGACATCAACGTGTTCGGCAAGCGCGCCGGGCTGGCCGCCGCGCGGTACGCCGCCCTCGTCCCCAAGCCCGACCTACCGCCCGAGCCGGCAGCCCGGGTCATCGAGATGCTCGAGGGCCTGCGTACGCGGGAGTCGGACGAGCGGGTGGCCGCGATCCGTACGGCCCTGCAGCAGACCATGGACATGAACGCGCAGGTGTACCGGACGGACGCCACGCTCAAGCAGGCCGAGGCCGACATCGCGGCGCTCAAGGAGCGGTACGCCCGCGTGTCCGTGATGGACAAGGGCCGCAGGTTCAACACGGACCTGCTCGAGGCCGTCGAGCTGGGGTTCCTGCTCGACCTCGCCGAGGTGCTCGTGGTGTCCGCCCGGGCCCGTACGGAGTCGCGCGGCGGGCACTTCCGGGAGGACTACCCCACCCGCGACGACGCCACCTGCATGCGCCACACGATGGCCTACCGCGAGGTCGACGGCGAGGCGGTGTCGATCCGGCTCGGGCACAAGCCGGTGACGATTACCCGCTACCAGCCGATGGAGCGCACGTACTGACGATGAGCCTCGACCTCACCCTCCGCATCCGCCGGTACAACCCGGAGACCGACGACGAGCCCCACTGGGAGGACCACCGGCTCACCGTCGAGCCGACCGAGAAGCTGCTCGACGTGCTGCACCGTGTGAAGTGGGAGGTCGACGGCACCCTGACGTTCCGGCGCTCCTGCGCACACGGCGTCTGCGGCTCCGACGCGATGCGCGTCAACGGCGTCAACCGGCTGGCCTGCAAGTCCCTCGTGAAGGACCTCAACCCGGCCCGGCCCATCACGGTCGAGCCGATCAAGGGCCTGCCCGTCCTCAAGGACCTCGTGGTCGACATGGAGCCGTTCTTCGAGTCGTACCGCGAGGTGATGCCGTTCCTCGTGACGTCCGGCAACGAGCCGAGCCGGGAGCGGCTCCAGTCTCCCGAGGACCGCGCCCGCTTCGACGACACGACCAAGTGCATCCTCTGCGCCGCGTGCACGACGTCCTGCCCGGTGTTCTGGACCGACGGCCAGTACTTCGGGCCGGCCGCGATCGTCAGCGCCCACCGGTTCATCTTCGACAGCCGGGACGAGGCCGCCGATCAGCGGCTGGAGATCCTCAACGAGAAGGAGGGGGTGTGGCGCTGCCGCACGACCTTCAACTGCACGGACGCCTGCCCGCGCGGCATCGAGGTCACGAAGGCGATCCAGGAGGTCAAGCGGGCCCTGCTGTTCCGCCGGGTCTGAGCACGCGCAGCGGAGCGGAGCGGCGGAAGACCCGGCGGACCATACAGCCGGGTCTGACTACCGTCCGTGTGCGTTCGTGCCTCGGCACTCCGACCCCGGCCCTACCCTTGATCTCACGATGCCTCGACACGTAGGCCGGGCGGCGCTGGCCTTCTCCGTGACCGCGCTCCTCCTCCTCGTGGGCGCGGCGCCCTCGTACGCCGGTCCGGCACCCACCGCTCTGGGCCGCGCGGAGTCCGACGACCCCGTCGGGGGCGAGCTGCTGTCCGGCTCCGGGGTCGTGGTGGACGCCGGGGCGGACGCCCCGGCCCTGCCCACGGTCAAGGCCAAGGCGTACGTCGTGGCGGACGCCGAGACCGGCGAGGTGCTCGCCGCCCGGGCCCCCCACGCGCCGTACCGCCCGGCCAGCACGCTGAAGGTGCTCACCGCGCTCACACTGCTGCCCGAGCTCCCGCCGGACTCGGAGTACGTCGCACGCGACGAGGACGCCCGGGCGGAGGGCAGCCGGGTCGGCCTTGTCCCCGACCACACGTACACCGTGCACCAGCTCTTCCAGGGCCTCCTCATGGTCTCGGGCAACGACGCCGCGAGCGCGGTGGCCAACGCGGCAGGCGGGCTGCGCCCGACGGTGCGCAAGATGAACGCGATGGCCGACCACCTGCAGGCGTACGACACGACCGCGGTGAACTCCAGCGGCCTGGACGCCCCGGGCCAGTTCAGCTCGGCCTACGACCTGGCCCTGCTGGGGAGGGCGGCCCTGGCTGAGGAGCGGCTCCGCCAGTACACGACCGCGACCAAGGCCACGTTCCCCGGCAAGGGCAAGAAGACCTACGAGATCTGGACGATCAACCGGCTGCTCTACAACTTCGACGGCACGATCGGGGTCAAGACCGGCTGGACGACGAAGGCGCGCGGCACCTACATCGGCGCCGCACGGCGAGGCGGCAGGACGCTGATCGCCACCGTCATGCACACCGAGGACGACTCCTGGCAGGACTCCGAGCGCCTGCTCCGCTGGGGCTTCCACGCGGCGGGCACGGTCGAGCCGGTCGGCGCGCTGGTCGGGCCGGCGGAGCACGGTGACGCCCCGGACCGGCCCGGCTCCGGGGCGGCGGCCTCGTCCGGCACAGC
>JBOGEN010000097.1:0-7256 GCA_050743265.1 Actinomycetes bacterium | reverse complement strand
GTGCCCGCCCGCCCCGCGGACCTCCCGCGCGGACCAGACGTGCTCGTTGTTCGAGAGCAGCGCCGGGATGCGGTCGGCCGTCTCACCGCCCGGCCCGCGGATCGCGCCACCGAACGCGCGGCGGGCCATCGCCCGCTCCTGCTTGAGCAGCGACACGACCTTCGACGAGGAGAAGCCCTTCGAGAGCAGCTGCTTCGCCCCGGCGTTCAGGTTCACCCCGGCGGTGACCGTCTTGCCCTTCAGCTCGGACATGCGCCGGTTGAAGTCGCGGCGGAAGTTCTTCACCTTCTCGTGCGCCTTGTCCATCGTCCGGCCGAGCGGCCCGGGGATCTTCGCCATGTGCCCGGTGAACTTCTTGAAGATGTTCAGCGCCATGGCGATGACGGAGCGTGGCTTGAAGCCCTTGTTGAAGCTGGCCACCGACTGGTCGCCCGTCTTGAGCATGGCCTTCTTCGGCATGCCCGCCTTCGCGGTGATGCCCTTGCCGAGCCCGATCATGAGGTTGTTCCCGACGCGGGCCATCAGCCGTGACGGGGACCGCATCCCGAAGAAGTTCCGCACGCCGCCGTAGATGCCCTTGCCGACGCCGACCGCGGCGTTCTTCGCCCCGCCGGCGGCGCCCTTGATCCCACCGGCCAGGCCGGAGACGACGTTGCCGCCGGTGTTCTTCAGCCAGGACCCGGCGCCCTTCAGCCCGCCCACGATCTTCGACTTGAGCCCGGAGACCGCGGTCCCCAGAGAGTCCATCTTCGAGAAGATCCCGGAGATCAGCCCGCGGACGGCGTTCGCGCCCTTGTCCTTCAGCCAGCCCGCGGCGCCCGACACGGCTCCGATGACCCTGCGGCCGATCCGGCCGGCGACGTCGGCCAGGCCGTCGAGCTTGCCCAGCACCCCGCGGATCGCGCCCTCGACGATCTGGCGGCCGATCGCGGCGAACCGTTTGGATGGCGAGGAGATCCCGAGCCAGCTCTTCACAGCCCGCCAGGCCCGCCAGAAGCCGTCGACGATCCGGTCCTTGAGGTCGGTGACGTTGCTCCAGAAGCCCTTCACGGCCCCCAGGACGATGCCCTTGCCGATGCCCCGAGCGGCCTTGCCGACGACATAGGGGATCGGCCCGAGGGCGATGACGAAGCCCGCCTTGATCCAACGGGTGAGGCTCATGCCCCCCTTGGAGCCTCGCCCCGTGATCGCGTTGAAGATCCCCTTGGCCAGCCCCGCGACGAAGGCGGGCGCCCCCTCGGCGGCCCTCTCGCCGATCCTCACCCAGTCGATCTGATCCGCGAGCCGCTCGAGCATGCGAGTCAGATGCAGCTGCCCGCTGATGGCCCCGCGTATCGCGTCGGCGACGGCACTGCCGAACTTGCTCCAGTCCTGGTTGCGGACCGCACCCGCCAGGCGGTCCACGATGCCCAGCGCGGCGTCGTCCTTGACCTCGACGCCGCGCACCATCCGGGTGCGGCCGAAGAGGAACGCCTGCAGCTCGTTCCATTTCTGCTTCGCGTCATCGACGAGCCGCGCCATGGCAGACAGCTCGCCGCTGCCGCCCTTCGCCCGGGCCTTGATCTGGGCGAGGAAGTTCTTCGTGGGGAGCTCGTCGCGGGCCTTGCGGTGCACCTTCTCCAGCCCGCCCCGCAGGCGTCCGACCGAGTCGGTGGCATTGTTCGAGCCGCCGGTGATCGCGCCGACGAGCTTGCCGACGGCGTCCATCGCGACCGGGATCGCGGTGGCTGCGCCGCGGAGCAGCTTGTCCACCAGTGGCGCGATCTTCTCGAAGATCTCGATCTGGGCGGTCTCGACCTGGGACTTGAGTGCCTCCCAGGCGCCGCCGACGCCCTTCGTGCGGGCCTTGGCCACCTTCAGCGCGCCGGAGCCGTCGACGACCTTGCGCCGCATCTTGTCGTACGCGTCGGTGCCGTTCGCGAGCACGGTGTTCGCCGCGCGGATCGCGTCCGAGCCGAAGATCGTGGCGAGCTTCTGGTCCTTCTGCTTCTGCGTCAGCCCCTTCGTGGAGCTGGAGACCTCGTCGATGATCGCCCGGAACGGCTTCATGTTGCCCTGGGCGTCGTAGATGTCGATGCCCAGTTCCTTCATCGTCGCCGCCGCCTCCGACGACGGGTTCTGCAGCTTGAGCAGGGCCGTTTTCATCGACGTGCCGGCGTCCGAGCCCTTGATCCCGGCGTTGGCCATCAGGCTGATGCCCGTGGTCAGGTCCTCGATCTTCAGGCCGGCCTTCGAGTACACCGCCGAGGACATCTGCAGCGCCTGGGCCATGTCGGAGACCTCGCCGGTCGACGCGTTCGCCGAGTTGGCGAGCAGGTCCGCGACGTGGGTCGCCTTGTTGCCCTTGAGCCGGAACGCGTTCAGCGCGTCCGCGGTGATCGTCGCCGCGTCGGCCACCTCGAGCTGCCCGGCGGCCGACAGGGCGAGCACGCCCTTCGATGCGGCCATCGACGCCTTGACCGACAGGTTGCCCTTGGCCAGCTCGGTCATGGCCAGGGCCGCGTCGGCGGCGGAGGTGGCCGGCAGGTCCATGTCCGAGCCGAGGGCCTTCGCCTTCGTCCGGACCGCGTCCATCTCCTTGCGGGTGGCCTTCGAGACCGCCTGGAAGGTGTTCAGCGACTTCTCGTAGTCGACGCCGGCCTTGATCACCGACGCGCCGACCAGGCCAATTCCGACCGCCGCGCCGGCGGCGACCTTGCCGGCGACGGCGATCGCGCGGGAGGCCTTCGACGTCCTCCCGCCCATCGCGTCCGCGGAGCGGCCGACCTTGGAGAAGGTGCGCGAGGCCGAGTCGCGGGCGATCAGGTGGTAGACGACGGCGGTCGACGCCACGCGCGCTCACCTCCGCCCGCTGTTGTGTTGTTGCTCCGCCTCAGCTACGGCCTCGTCCTCGGCCTGCAGCCGGTAGAACGCCCGCCACTCGGTCAGCTCGTAGGAGCTGACCCGTCCGAGGAGCTCTCCGACGCTGCATCCGAGGTCTCTGGCGAGCTGGAAGTAGAACCGTCGCTCGGGACGGCCTCGGAGTTTCCCGCCAGCTTCTCCACGTCCTGCTCGGACAGCCCGGACATCTCCGCGGCGACGTCGAAGAGCCGGTCGAGCACCCGGGCCGACTTCGCGCCCAGGGCGTTGATGTCCTGGTCGGCGAACAGCCGCGTCCCGTCCTCGTCGACGAGGGCGCGGGCTACGAGCTTGGCTCGCACGTTGCGCATGTCAGGCACCGTGGT
This sequence comes from Actinomycetes bacterium, assembly GCA_050743265.1. Lineage (GTDB taxonomy): Bacteria > Actinomycetota > Actinomycetes > JBOGEN01 > JBOGEN01 > JBOGEN01. The sequence continues at coordinate 4,032 of JBOGEN010000097.1, read as the reverse complement.
CTGGTTGCCCCTGGCGTCCTGGCGCATCTGCACGACCGAGGCCTCGTACGCGTCGCGCTCCTTGCCGGAGAGCGCCTTGACGAGCACGGTGCCGCCCCACTCGGGGACCTCCTCCTTCCGGACGTCGAGGTCGTCTGCGGAGAGGATCTGGTCCTTGGACAGCGACATGCCGCCCTCCTTCGCTCAAGGGGTGGGTGTTGCGAGAGGGGTTCAGGTGATCTCGCGGGTGATCTTTCGCAGGGTGCGGTGGATCGCCAGCCGCCCGGCCGCGCCGGCGCCGGCGACGGCGCGCTGGAAGTACGGCTTGGGCGCCTGCTCGACCCAGGTGTCCGTGCCGTAGACGGGGTGGCGCCAGCGACGCTTCGAGCCCTCCATGTACGCGGGCAGTGCGCCCTCGCGCTCGCCCATCTTCCGGCCGTCCACCCGGACCGAGACCTGCGCGGAGCGCCCGGACGTGCGCACGGTGAGCCGGGTCGCCTTCTGCATGCGCCGGCGCAGCCCGGTGCTCTTGCCCCCGCTGGTCGGGATCGCGGCGATCGACGAGCGCACCTTGGGCACCAGCGGCTTCGCGGCCAGCCGCAGGTCCCGGCTGAACTGCTTGCGGATCTCCCGCCCGTTGCCGACGTGACGCAGCTGGCGGGAGATCTGCCGCAGCTCCTCCCCGCCGTGGAGGCGGTAGGAGATCACGGGGAGGTGGGGACCGCGATGTTCTCGACGGGCTTCTTCGTGATGGAGAACATGGTCGTGATCCGGCCGGCCTCCTCCATCTCGTTCGGCTTGCCGACCGACTTCACCCGCACCTGGAAGATGTCCATCTTGTGCAGGTCCACGCCCTCGTCGTCGCCCTCCGGGAAGATGACGATGTTCGTCTGCTGCCCACGGGTGAACAGCGTCCGGACGTCGTCGGAGTCCTGGTCGGCGTAGAGGGTGATCGAGGAGTCCTCGACGGTGGTACGCCCGGGGATCTTCGGCGTGAAGTCCGAGGCCATGTCCGGGGTCTCGAGGTCCTCACCGGTGACGTTGAAGCCCTCGACGGCGGCGACCTCCGGGGTGAGGTCCGTTCCGGCGTCGATCTCGGCGCGGGTGGGGATGAGGGTCGCCGCGGCGATGGTCGGCACCATGACGTACTCCCGGGTGCCGAACAGGGCGTAGCGCACGACCGAGGAGATCGGGGTCGCTGTCATGACGGGTTCTCCACTTCAACTCAGGCTGCGAAGGACCCCGACCGCGTCGGTCGAGGGGCTGGGAAGGGCGCGGCGCTACTCCGCCGGGCTGTCGGGGGACGAGCTCCCCTTGTTCGAGGAGCCCTTCTTGCTGGCCGCGGCGCCGGCGTCGGACTGCTCGCCGTCCTTGCGCTTCCAGCCGGACCGCTCGTAGTGGTGGACACCGCCGGCGTCCACGGTGATCTCCTGGTCGGCCAGCTTCGGGTGGATGAGCGTGACGTTCGCCATTGGGGTTTCCTCCTTCTAGGACGTACGGGTGAACGCGTCGACGAGCACCTCGAACGGCACCCGGGCCAGCGCCCCGTCCGGCATCTCCTGGGTCAGCGAGTGCTCGCCGAGCTGTGCGGACATGACGGCACCGCCGAGCGTCTTGTCCGCGGCCAAGGCGGTGGCGGCCGCGGCGAGCAGCTCGTACGCCCGCGCCCTCGCCGCGGCGATGTCCGTGTCGCCGCGGAGCACGGCCGCCGCGCAGTAGACGGAGTAGCGCTCCCGGTTCGGCACCAGGGCCGGGCCCTCCCGGGTGGTCTGGGCCTCCACGGCGATCGGCCGCTCGTCGTCCTGGTAGCCGACGGTGACCACTTCGAAGATGGACGCGTCGGTGACCGTGGGTCCGTCGAGCACCATGTCCGGGCCCAGCCCTGGGGCGGCCCGGAACGTCGCGACGAGCGCGGTGATCGCGGCCGGGGCGGTGGAGATCCAGCCGGCCATCAGGCGAACCCGCCCGGTTGGGCCTCGGCCTCGAGCAGCGACCTGGCCCGGTTCGGGATCAGGTAGCCGAGGCCGGGGACGACGACCAGGTCGTCGTCCGTGACGCGGCGGGTCGGGTAGGCGCCGCGCTGGGTCTGCCACATGTGCTTGACGATGATCTTCACGGCGTCGAGCGTCGCCGCGGAGACGACCGTCCGCCCGGCCTCGTACGTCCACCGGTACCGGCCGTGGGGGAAGCACCGGCCGTCGCGGTACCAGACCAGGCCGGTGTGCTCGTCGGGCCTGAGGTCGGCCACGGCCACGTCGGCCAGGCCGTCGAGCAGCGGCACGACCGAGGCGATCTCGAGCACGGGGTACGACGCGAGCTTGAGCGTGTGCCTGCCCCCGCGGAGGACCTCGACGCGCTCCCGCTTGAGCAGCGGCCCGCGGTAGACCTCGCAGATCGAGGTGGCCGACTCCAGCCAGCCACGGAGCTCCTCGTCGGACACCTCGGACGTGATGTTCAGCTGCTCCTTGGCGTCGGCCACGGAGATCAGCGCGCCCGTCGCGCCGCGCACGTCGAACGTCTCCGTGTACGCGCCCGGGTTGGCCCCGGTGCCGAGCCAGGAGGCGACGTGCCGCCCGGCCTGGACGGTGAGGTAGTCGTGCCGGAACACGCCGGTCGAGGTCGCGGCGACCGGGTCGACGACGGTCGTGGTCCCGTCGGGCAGGGTGATCGTGAGGGCGACGTTGCCGGGGTTGGCCAGCCCACCGTCGGGGTCCTTGTGTGTCCAGGCCAGGCGGTGGACGTCGCCGAGGTCGATCACAGGTTCACGACCTCGAGCGTCCCGTACATGGCCGTCTTGCGCTTGCCGGCGGCGGTGACGCGCACATGCCACCACTTCTGGGTGACCACGAGCGCGGAGCCGGGAATCTCCACGTCGACCAGCCCGTTCGGCCCGTCCGTGACGCTCACCGCATTGCCCGTCATGCTGAGGGTTACCCCGTCGCCGTCGGCCTGGTCGGCACTCGTCTTGATCAGGACCTCGATCTCCGTGGCCGTGTCGAAGTCGAAGCCGACCTCGGTCGAGGCGAGGTCGAGGTGCAGCGTCTCGTCGTTGCCCTCGTATAGGGCGTCGTCTCCGGTCAGGTCGACACGACTAGGCACCGCTGCACCTCCCTCCGGTTCCTGAGAGCGCGTCCACGGAGACGAGCTCGCCGGTCAGCGTGTGGTCGATCCCGACGAGGGCGCCGGTGAGGCGTACCGGCGTGACCGTGCCGGTCAGATGCTCCGCGCTCACCGTGCCGGTCAGCCGGACGAGGGCCGCCGTGCCGGTCAGCCGGACGAGGGCCGCCGTGCCGGTCAGGGCCTCGAGGGAGGCGAGCGCGCCGGCGAAGTCGCAGGGGATCTCGTCGTCCTGGACGAGGACGGTGAGCAGGTCGTCCGCGGCCGCGGCGTCGGTCAGGTCGGCGAGGGCCTGGAGGGTGAGTCCGTCGCCTCCGGTGCCCGTGTCGGTGAGGTCCGCGGTGACGCCGGCGGCGAGGTCGTCGGCGCCGGTGGCCGTGTCGTCGAGGTCCAGCGCCCGGGTGACGTCCAGGGCGTCCGTGCCGGAGGCGGCGTCCGACACGACGGCGGCCGCGAAGACGGCCAGGGCGTCGCCGGCGGAGGCCGTGTCCGATGCGGCTGCCGCCGCGGTGGCGGTCAGCTGCTCGTCGGCTGTGGCCGTGTCCGTCGGCGTGACCGTCGCGGTCGCGGAGAGGGCGTCCGCACCGGCGGCTGTGTCGGCCAGTGGGACGGCGGCCGTCGAGGACAGGGAGTCCGCGGCCGAGGCCGCGTCCGAGGCCGCGGCGGAGGGTGCTGCCGTCAGCGCATCCGTGCCCGAGGCGCTGTCCGTGCCCGAGGCCGCGACCTGCACGCTCACCGCGTCGGCGCTGGAGCCGGCCTCGGAGAGGGACTTCGGCGTGGAGGCGGCCGTGCCGTCCCCGGTGAACGACTCGACGACGAAGTTCTTGTTCGTGGCGGTCGAGCCACCGCCCCAGACGATGCCGACCTTGTCGACGACCAGGGCATGGGTGAAGGTGTCCCGCTGCGTCCACGAGGTGCCGTTCGTGGAGTTGTAGC
>JBOGEN010000096.1:0-35114 GCA_050743265.1 Actinomycetes bacterium | reverse complement strand
CGGCGTACGTCACCGACATCCACTCGGCGAAGGCCAGCGCACCGTGCTTGGTCACCGAGTACGGGGCCGAGCCGAGCATGGTGAGCAGCCCGGCGGCCGACACCGTGGCGAGGAAGTGCCCCCGGCCCCGCGCGAGCCACGTCGGCAGCAGGGTCCGCGCGGCCCGGACGTGGGCCATCACGTTGACCTCCCAGGCCGTGGCCCAAGCGTCCTCGGCCGCCTCAGGCCCGCCCTCGGGGGCGACGCCGGCATTCGCGCAGAACAGTTCGATCTCACCGAGGTGCGCGCGGGCCACGGCGACGAGCTCGCCGACGCCGGGCTCCCGGGCCGCGTCGGCGGGCACCGCCAGTCCACCGATCTCGCCGGCGACGGCGTGCACCGCCGCGGCGTCGACGTCGTTGACGACCACACGGGCGCCCTCGGCCGCGAAGCGGCGCGCCATCGCCGCACCGATCCCGCCGCCTGCGCCCGTGACGACGACCCCGGCTCCGGCCAGGCGCACGGTCACACCCCGCCCGTGAGCGTGATGCCGCCGTCCACGACGAGGGTCTGCCCGGTGACCCAGGACGCGTCGTCGGAGAGGAGGAAGGCGACCGCACCGGAGACGTCGTCGGGCACGCCGAGCCGCTTCAGCGGGTACGCCGCGGAGACCTCGTCCTCGCGTCCCTCGTACAGGGCGGTGGCGAAGCGTGTCTTGACGACGGCGGGGGCGACCGCGTTGACGCGGACGGACGGGCCCAGCTCGACGGCCAGCTCCTCGGTGAGGTGGGCGAGCATCGCCTTCGTCGCGCCGTACAGCGCGATGCCCGGCGCCGGCTTGAGCCCGGCGACCGAGGCCACGTTGACGACAGAGCCCCCGTGCGTGCCCAGCCAGGCCTTGTACGCCTGCTGGGTCCAGGCCAGCGCAGCCAGCGCGTTGACCTCGACGACCTTGCGGGCCGCGTCGAGGTCGAGCTCCATCAGCGGCCCGTACACGGGGTTGATGCCGGCGTTGTTCACGAGCAGGTCGAGGCGCCCGAACGTGTCGACGGTGCGCGCGACCGCATCGGCCTGATGGTCGGCGGAGTCCGCCTTGCCGGGCACGCCGAGCGCGTGCTCCGGGCCGCCCAGCGCTGACACGGCCTCGTCCAGCGCCTCCTGCTTGCGGGCCGTCACGCACACCCGCGCGCCCTCGTCGACGAGCCGCTGCGCGACGGCGAGCCCGATGCCGCGGCTGGCACCGGTGACGAGGCCGACGCGACCTTCGAGACGCTTGCCCATGGGACCCTCCGGGACGACCGTGACGCGGCAGGACGGCAGGTACGCCACGATAGGCGTAGATACCGACCGGTCGGTACCCTGGGTCGGGCCACAGGACGCGTACCCGAGGGGGACAGCCATGGCTGCCACGGCGGCTCAGCAGCCGGGGCGGGCCGACAGCCCCACGCGGCCGGCCGACCCCACGGACGGGGTCCCCGCCCGCCTGCTCGACGCCGCGACCCGACTGTTCGCGGAGCGGGGCTTCGAGAGCACGTCCGTCCAGCAGATCGTCGCCGCGGCCGGGGTCACCAAGGGCGCGATGTACCACTACTTCGGCTCCAAGGACGACCTGCTCTACGAGATCTACGCCCGCGTGCTGCGGATGCAGACCGACAGGCTGGAGCGCGTCGCCCACACCGACATGCCGGTGGCCGTACGCGTCCACACGGCAGCGGTCGACGTCGTGGTGACCAGCGTGGACAACCTCGACGACACGGTGATCTTCTTCCGGTCGATGCACATGCTCCGGCCCGAGAAGCAGGCCGAGATCCGCGCGGAGCGGCGGCGCTACCACGAGCGGTTCCGCGGCATGGTGGAGGAGGGGCAGCGCGCGGACGTCTTCCGTACGGACGTGCCTGCCGACCTGGTCGTGGACTACTTCTTCGGCTCCGTGCACCACCTCGGCACCTGGTTCCGTGCGGACGGCCCCCTCGGCGGGGGCGAGATCGGCAGACACTTTGCGGACATGCTGATCGCGGGGCTGCGTACCCCCGGCTGACCAGGACGACCTCAGGAGGCCACGAGCCCATGACAGCCCCATCCCGGACGGACCGGCAGATGACCGCCTGGCGCGTGCACGGGCACGGCGAGCCGCGGGACGTCCTGCGGCTGGTGGACGACGTCGAGGCGCCCAAGCCGGGGCCCGGGCAGGTCCTCGTACGGGTCCGGGCGGCCTCGGTGAACTTCCCGGACGCCCTGCTGTGCCGCGGGGAGTACCAGGTGCGCCCGCCGCTGCCGTTCACGCCGGGCATCGAGACGTGCGGCGAGGTGACCGGCCTCGGCGCGGACGTCGACGAGGTGGCCGTCGGGGACCGCGTGATCGGCTCACCCACGCTGCCCTCCGGGGGGTTCGCCGAGCTGACCCTGATGGACGCGGAGTCCTGCTTCCCCGCTCCCCCGGCGCTGGACGACGCCGAGGCCTCGGCGTTCCTCGTCGCGTACCAGACGGGGTGGTTCGGACTGCACCGGCGGGCAGGCCTGCGTCCCGGCGAGACGCTGCTCGTCCACGCGGCCGCCGGAGGCGTCGGGTCGGCCGCGATCCAGCTCGGCAAGGCCGCCGGGGCCCGCGTGATCGGCGTGGTCGGCGGGGCGGACAAGGCGAGGGTGGCCAGGGACCTCGGCGCCGACGAGGTTGTCGACCGCACGTCCCAGGACGTCATCGCCACGGTCAAGGAGCTCACGGGCGGCCTCGGCGCGGACGTCGTGTTCGACCCGGTGGGCGGCGAGGCGTACACCCAGTCGAGCAAGTGCGTCGCGTTCGAGGGGCGCATCCTCGTGGTCGGGTTCGCGAGCGGCACGATCCCGACACCGCCGCTGGGCCACGCACTCGTGAAGAACTACGCGATCGTCGGGCTGCACTGGGGCCTGTACCAGCGGCGCGAGCCGGCCGCGGTCCGCAAGGCTCATGACGAACTCAGCGCGCTCGCCGCCGACGGCGTCGTGAAGCCGCTCGTGAGCAAGCGCCTCGGGCTCGCCGACGTCGCGGACGGCGTGCAGCGGGTCGCCGACGGGCGGACCACCGGACGCGTGGTCGTGCTGCCCTGAACGCGGCCTGACCGCTGCCCTGACCTGAGGTCTGCGCTAGGGGACGAGCAGCACCAGGGCCTCGGCCACGCAGGCCGGCTTGTCCTCGCCCTCGACCTCGACGGTCGTGGCGATGACGAGCTGGATCCCCTGCGGGACGTCGACGACGTCGCGCAGCTCGGCGTGCGAGCGCACCCGGGCGCCGACCTTCACCGGGCTGGGGAACCGCACCTTGTTCAGCCCGTAGTTGATCCCCATCCGGAAGCCCTCGAAGCGGTAGATCTCCTGTCCCAGCGCCGGGAGGATGCTCAGCGTGAGGTAGCCGTGCGCGATCGTCCCCCCGAACGGGCCGGACGCGGCACGATCCGGGTCGACGTGGATCCACTGGTGGTCGCCGGTCGCGTCGGCGAACCGGTCCACCTGCTGTTGCGTGATGGTGTGCCAACCGCTGCTGCCGAGAGTCTCGCCCTTGGCGGCACGGAGGCTGTCGGGGTCGGAGAACACGCGCATGCGGGCTCCTCCATCGGTGTGGTCGAGGCGAACGTCGGGATGGGCGTCACATCGGGCGGGACGGGCTCAGCTCGGGCGGGACTCGCCGGGGGCGGGCAGGTCGAGGAGGGTCGCCAGCCGGTCCAGGTGGCGCTCGGGCGTGCCGAACGCGAGCTGCGCGGACTTGGCTCGCCCGACGTACAGGTGCACCGGGTGCTCCCAGGTCATGCCGATGCCCCCGTGCAGCTGCAGGGCCTCCTCGGCCGCCAGCACCACGGCGTCCGACCCGTACGCCTGCGCGACCGCGACCAGCACGTTGGTGTCGGACGCGCGGGTGGCGAGCGCGTCGGCAGCGGCCCGGGCGGCCGCACGGGCCGTGGAGACGGTGGCCCACAGGTCCGCGAGCCGGTGCTTGAGGGCCTGGAACGAGCCGACGGGACGCCCGAACTGGTACCTCCCGCTGACGTACGCGACCGTGGTGTCCAGGCACCACTCGGCGACGCCGAGCATCTCGGAGGGGAGCAGGCCGGCCCCCGCCCGCCACGCGGAGGCCAGGGCGCGCTCCGCGTCGTGGCCCGAGGCGACCCGCGTGCCGGACGCTCGGTCGAGGTCGAGGTCGGCCAGCCGCCGCGTGAGGTCGAGGGGAACCCTCGGGCTCACGGCGAGCCCCGGCGCGGGCACGTCGAGCGCGTACAGGGCGGGGCCGTCCTCGTCTGTGGCCGGGACGACCACGAGATCAGCGGCCTCGAGGTCGGGGACACTGGTCACCCGCCCGCGCAGCGCCCCGCTGGAGGCGTCCACGGCCCTGAACCCGCCGGACGCCGCCGAGAGCGGCACGGCGAGCGTTCCGGTCCGCCGACCCGAGGCGAGCCCCGAGACGAGCTCCGGCACGCCCTGCGCGCCGTCGTCACAGGCGAGCAGGGCTGACGTCGCGAGCACCGCGCTGCCGAGGTACGGCACCGGGGCCACGGTGCGGCCCACCTCCTCGAGCACGACGGCCACCTCACGTGCGGACGCACCGGCACCCCCGAGGCGCTCGGGCACCAGCAGGCCGGCGAGGCCCATCTCGGCCGCGAGCGTGCGCCAGGCCGCCGTGTCGTACGGCTCGTCGCTCTCCGTCCTCGCGACCACCGCCGCGGCGTCGCACCGGTCGGCGAGCATCTTGCGTACCGACGCGCGGACCTCGTCCTCGACGTCGCCGTAGAGCAGGTCGAGGGTCGGCTGCGCCGTCGCCCGCGCGGGCGTGGAAGCGGTCATCGGGGCAGGTCCTTCCACGGGACGTCCGTGTCGGTCCGCGGCTCGGGCGGGAGGCCGAGCACGCGCTCGGCGATGATGTTGCGCAGGATCTCGGACGTGCCTCCCTCGATCGAGTTGCCCTTGGCCCGTAGGTAGCGGTACCCGGGGCTGCGCTCGGTGAAGTCCACGTCCGGTGGCGGGCGCAGCGACCAGTCGTCGTATGCCAGGCCCTCCTCGCCACGCATCTCCAGCTCAAGGCCGGTGAACGCCTGGTTGAGCCGGGCGTACGCGAGCTTGGCCGCCGATCCCTCGGGCCCGGGCGCGCCGACGGCGAGCTGCTGGCGCAGTCGCTCGCCGGTGAGGCGGTTCGCCTCGGCCTCCACCCAGAGCCGCAGCATCCGCTGGTGCAGGCCGTGGGTCCGCAGCTCCGGGCGCTCGCGCCACAGCCGCGACACCACGCCGGCCATGCCGCTCTCCCGCGGCTGCGCTCCCCCACCGATGGCCACCCGCTCGTTCATCAGCGTCGTGCGGGCCACCTGCCAGCCCTCGCCGACCTCACCGAGGCGCTGCGCGTCCGGGATGCGGACGCCGGTGAGGAAGACCTCGTTGAACTCGGCCTCGCCGGTGGCCTGGCGCAGCGGCCGCACGTCGACCCCGGGCGCGTGCATGTCGAGGACGAAGTACGTGAGGCCCTGGTGCTTGGGGACGTCCGGGTCGGTCCGCGCGAGCAGCAGGGCCCACCGGGCGACATGCGCGAGGGAGGTCCACACCTTCTGGCCGTCGAGCACCCAGTCGTCACCGTCGCGGACGGCACGGGTGGCGAGCGCGGCGAGGTCGGACCCGGCCCCGGGCTCGCTGAAGAGCTGGCACCAGACCTCCTCGCCGGTCCACAGCGGGCGCAGGTAACGGTCGCGCTGCTCGCGGGTCCCGTGCCGGAGGATCGTCGGAGCGGCCATGCCGAGCCCGATGCCGTTGACCCTGGGGGCGTTGTCGGGTGCGCCTGCCGCGGCGAACGCCTCGTCGACCGCGGCCTGCAGGGCCCGGGGTGCTCCGAGACCGCCCCGCCCCTCCGGGTAGTGCACCCAGGCCAGCCCCGCGTCGTACCGGGCGCGGAGGAGCTCGAGCCGGTCGGTCGTCTCGGGATCGTGCGCGGCGAGGAACAGCTGGACGCGGCGGCGCAGCTCGTGCGGCCCCACCGGAAAAGTCCCAGCCATCTGCTCGGGGGGCAGGCTGAAGCCCCCGGCCTCAGTCACGGGGGCCGCCGGCGACGTAGATGACCTGGCCGGACACGTACCCGGCACCGTCGCTCACCAGGAAAGAGATCGTGTGGGCGATGTCCTCGGGGTAGCCCACGCGGCGGACCGGGATCTGCTCCACCGCAGCGGCCTGGAAGTCCTCGAACGACATGCCCACCCGCGCGGCGGTGGCCGCGGTCATCTCGGACACGATGAAGCCGGGCGCCACCGCGTTGGCCGTGACGCCGTACTTGCCGAGCTCGATGGCGAGCGTCTTGGTGAACCCCTGCATGCCCGCCTTGGCGGCCGAGTAGTTGACCTGGCCCCGGTTGCCCAGCGCGGACGTGCTCGAGAGGTTGACGATGCGGCCCCAGCCGGCGTCCACCATGTGCTTCTGCACGGCCTGCGTGGCCAGGAACGCTCCGCGCAGGTGGACGTTCATCACCTGGTCCCAGTCTTGCGTCGGCATCTTGAACAGCAGGTTGTCGCGCGTGATGCCGGCGTTGTTGACGAGGACGGTCGGGGCGCCCAGCCCGTCGACGACACGCTGCACCGCGGCGGCGACCGCGTCCGCGTCGCTCACGTCGGCGCCGACGGCCAGGGCACGCCCGCCGTCGGCCTCGATGGCCTTCACCGTGTCGGCGCACGCGGACTCGTCCAGGTCGAGGACGCCGACCGCGAGCCCGTCCGCGGCGAGGCGACGCGCCGTCGCGGCGCCGATGCCCCGGGCGGAGCCGGTCACGAGCGCGACACGGGGGGCGGTGGTCTCGGTCATGTGCGGGTCTCCTCAGCGGTCGGGGGCGGCGTCGATGAGCGTGGCCGTGTTGAGCGTGTCGCCGACGGCCGTGAGGTCATCCGGACTGGTGGCGCTTGAGCTCGCGGCGCGCCAGCGAGCGCCGGTGCACCTCGTCCGGACCGTCGGCCAGGTGGAGCGTACGCGCGGAGGCCCAGAGCGACGCCAGGGGGAAGTCCTGGCTGACCCCGCCGCCGCCGTGGGCCTGGACCGCCCGGTCGAGCACCCAGGTGGCCATCTCGGGTGCCGCGATCTTGATGGCCTGGATCTCGGTGTGCGCGCCCTTGTTGCCGACCGTGTCCATGAGCCAGGCGGCCTTGAGCACGAGCAGCCGGGTCATCTCGATACGGATCCGGGCGTCGGCGATCCACTCCTGGACGACGCCCTGGTCGGCGATGGGCCTGCCGAACGCGACGCGCTCGGAGACGCGGCGGCACATGAGGTCGAGCCCGCGCTCGGCCATGCCGACGAGCCGCATGCAGTGGTGGATGCGGCCGGGCCCGAGCCGCGCCTGCGCGATGGCGAAGCCCTCCCCCTCACCGGCGATCAGGTTGTCGGCCGGGACACGGACGTCGTCGAACTCGACCTCGGCGTGCCCGCCGTGGGGCGCGTCGGAGTACCCGTACACCGTCAGGCCGCGGTGCACGGTCACTCCGGGAACGTCCCGCGGGACGAGGATCATGGACTGCTGGCGGTGCCGCTCCGCGTCCGGGTCGGACTTGCCCATGACGATGAAGATGCGGCAGCGCGGGTCCATCGCCCCGGACGACCACCACTTGCGCCCCGAGACGATGTACGCGTCGCCGTCCCGGGTGATGCGGGTGGCGATGTTCGTCGCGTCGGAGGAGGCCACGTCCGGCTCGGTCATGCAGAACGCCGACCTGATCTCGCCGTCCAGCAGGGGCTGCAGCCACTCCTTCTTCTGCGCCTCGGTGCCGAACATGGTCAGCACCTCCATGTTGCCGGTGTCCGGCGGGGCGCAGTTGAGCGCCTCGGGGGCGAGGTGCGGGCTGCGTCCGGTGATCTCGGCGAGCGACGCGTACTGGAGGTTGGTGAGGCCGGCGCCGCCGGGCGTCCCCTCGCCGGGGAGGAAGAGGTTCCACAGGCCGCGGGAGCGGGCCTCCCGCTTGAGCTCGTCCACCACCGGCGGCCTGGCCCACGGGTCGCCGGCCTCCGCGACCTGCGCCTCGAACACGGGCTCCGACGGGTAGACCCGGTCGTCCATGAAGGCGAGGAGACGGTCGCGCATCTCCTCGGTGCGGGCGTCGGGTGCGAAGTCCATCAGCCGTCCTCCTCGAGCGTTGCGAGACCGTTCGCCACGAGCGGGGCCACGAGCGTCGCGACCCGGTCGAACCCCTCGCCCACGGTCTTGCCCTGGGTGTAGCGCAGGTGGATCCCCTCGAGGATCACGGCAAGCTTGAGCGACGCGAACGCCACGTACCAGGACAGGTCCGCGAGGTCGGTGCCGCTGCGGGCGGCGTACCGGTCGAGCAGGGCGCCCGCGGAGGGGAAGCCGTACTCGGGTCCGACGCCTTTGGCCACCGGACTGTCCTCGACCGCGGGCATCCGCTCCCAGTAGACGACGAGCAGGCCCAGGTCGGTGAGCGGGTCACCGAGCGTGGCCATCTCCCAGTCGACGACGGCGGCGATCCGGTCCGTGCCGCTCTCGTCCGTGTCCACGATGACGTTGTCCAGCCGGTAGTCGCCATGGACGATGCTGGTCCGTACGGTCGCCGGGATGTTCGCCGCCAGCCGCTCGGCAAGGTCGTCGATGCCCGGGACGTCCCGGCTGCGGGACGCCTCGAGCTGGGTGCGCCACCGGCGTACCTGCCGCTCGAGGAAGCCCTCGGGACGCCCGAAGTCGGCCAGCCCCACGGACACGGGATCGACGGCGTGCAGGTCGGCGAGGGTGTCCACCAGCCGGTACGCGAGCGCGCTCGCCCGCTGCGGCCCGAGGGTCGCGGTGTGCTCCACGTCCCGGTACACCGAGCCGTGCACCCGCTCCATGAGGTAGAACGGCGCGCCCAGCACGTCCTGGTCCTCGCAGAGCAGGTACGTCCGGGGCACCGGCACCGGCGTCCCCGCCAGTGCCGTCATCACGCGGTACTCGCGGGACATGTCGTGCGCGGTGGCGAGCACGTGCCCGAGCGGAGGCCGCCGGAGCACCCACTCCCGCTCGCCGCCGGTCACCACGTACGTGAGGTTCGACCTGCCGCCTACGACGACCTCCGCCTCAAGCCGCCCTCCCCCGGACAGCCAGGCCAGGCCGGCGTGCTGCGGCGTGACCGCGTCGAGATGCGCGCGCAGCCGGTCGAGGTCGAGGCCTGGCAGGGTCCTGACGGTCACGGAACCTCCTGGGCGGCCGGGTCGAGGCCGGGGACGAGGGCGGCGAGCCGGGTGCGGGTCGTGGCCGGGTCCACGTGCAGCACCGCACGCAGCCCGAGCGCGTTCGCCGCGTCCACGTGCGACCGGGCATCGTCGACGAACACGGTCTCCCCGGCCTGCACGCCGAGCCGGTCGAGCACGGTGGCGAACATCCGGGGGTCGGGCTTGCGCAGCCGCACCTCCTCGGAGATGACGACCGCGTCGAACAGCGCGTCGAGCGTCGCCCGGGGGTACGCGTTGCCCCAGCTGTTCGAGAGCAGCCCGGTCGCCACCCCCCGCGTCCGCAGGTCGCGGACGAGCGTGGCCATCGCAGGCTCGTCGGCCATCTCGGCGAACAGGCGGCCGAGCAACCCGGCCGGCTCCACCGGGCGGGTGCTGCCCGTCACGAGCCGGGGCGCGATCAGCCGCTCGAACTCCTCGGCGGCAAGCGCCCCCGTCTCCAGCCGATGGATCGGCGTCCCGTCCGCCGCGTTGCGGCCGAGCCACTCGCGCAGCACGGCCGTGAAGCTGTCCGGGCGGATGTCCTCGGCCGCGAAGCAGGCCGCGAGGCTGTCCCGTACCGGCGTCGTCATCACGCCGCCGTAGTCCAGGACGACGGCACGTACCGGCCCGATGGGCGACTCCGACGGGTCGCTCACGTGAGCTCACCGGTGAGGATGCGTCGCGGGTTGTCGATGAGCATCGTGCGGATCTGCCCCTCCGTGACACCACGGGCGCGCAGCGCCGGCAGGACGTCCTGGGTGAGGTGGAGGTAGTGCCAGTTCGGCAGCATCTGCGGTAGCTGCTCCATGGGCAGCCAGTCGATGTAGCAGGACGCGTCGTGGGAGAGCACGAGCCGGTCGGCGTGGCCCCGCTCGCACAGGGCGGCCACCGTGGCCACGCGCTCCTCGAACGGCAGCACGAGGTCGAGCCCGAAACGGTCCATGCCGAGGTACGAGCCACGGGCGAGCAGCTCGGCCAGGTAGTCGAGGTCCGTGGTGTCCCCGCAGTGGCCGATGAGCACCCGGGAGAGGTCCACGCCCTCGGCCTCGAGGACGTCCTGCTGCTCCAGGCCGCGCCGGCTCGGCGCATGCGTGTGCGTCATGATCGGCACGCTCGTCTCGCGATGGGCGACGGCGACCGCGCGGACCACCCGCTCGACGTCGGCGCTCATGCCCGGCTCGTCGGTCGCGCACTTGAGCACGCCCGCCTTGACCCCCGTCCCCGCGATCCCGTCCCTGATGTCGCGCACGAACATCTCGACGAGCGGGTCCTCGCCGCCGAGCAGCGTGCCCGGGCCCCGGAACCGCAGGTAGAGCGGCACCGCCTCGTACGTGTAGAGGCCGGTGGCCACGACGATGTCGAGGTCCACCTGCGCGGCGATCTTCTGCACGCGAGGGATGTCACGGCCGAGCCCGATCACGGTCGGGTCGACGATCGTGTCGATGCCGGCCTCGGCGAGGGCGTTGAGCCGGGCCACCGCCTCGGGCACATGCACCTCCTCCCGGAAGCCCTCGTGCTCGGGGTAGTTCTCGACGAACTCCGGGCTGAGCACGAAGACGTGCTCGTGCATGAGCACCCGGCCCAGCTCGCGCCCCGCGACCGGGCCGCGCACGGTCTCGACCCAGCTCCCCTCCAAGGGCGGTGTCACCGAGCTGCGTCCTGCCAGCGTCACCGGGACGACCCCGCCCTGGCCGCGTCCCGGAGCTCACGGCGGAGGATCTTGCCCGTCGCGGTCTTGGGCAGCTCGCCGAGCACCTCGACCTCGCGCGGGCACTTGTACGCGGCCATCCGCTCACGGCAGTACGCGGTGAGATCCTCGACGTCCACGTCCTGTCCGGGCCGCAGGCTCACGTACGCCTTGACGGTCTCGCCGCGGTAGGCGTCCGGCACGCCCACCACGGCGGCCTCCCGCACGGCCGGGTGGGTGTAGAGCACGTCCTCGACCTCGCGCGGCCACACCTTGAAGCCGGACGCGCTGATCATGTCCTTCTTGCGGTCGACCACGTACACCCAGCCCTCGGGGTCCATGAAGCCGACGTCGCCGGTGAGGAGCCGGCCCCCGGGCATCGACGCCGCGGTCTCCTCGGGCTTGCCCCAGTAGCCGGGCACGACCATGGGGCCTTCGACCGCGATCTCCCCGTTCTCACCGAACGGCAGGTCGTGGCCCTCGTCGTCGACGATGCGGATGACCGTGTCCGGCGCGGGCACGCCGATGGCGAGCGTGCCGGACGCCTCGTCGACCGGAGCCCGGGTACCGGCGGGCACCGACACGCACGGCGCGGTGGTCTCGGTGAGGCCGTACCCGTTGTGCACGTAGTGACCGAACCGCTGCTCGAACGCGTCCACGATCGCCGGCGGCAGCGGCGCGCCACCGGAGTAGACGAGCCGGAAGGAGGCGAAGTGCGCCCGGCTCACATCGGGGTGCGCCATGAGCGCCATGTACGCGGTCGACGGGCCGACCATGTACGCCGGCTCGTGCTCGGAGAACGCGTCGAGCACGACACCGGGCTCGAACCGGTACGCGAGCACGAGCGTCCCGAGGATGTCCACCGCTGAGGCGATCTGGCACACCGCTCCGGTGATGTGGAACAGCGGCGCCAGGGCGAAGATGGCCGAGCCCTGCGGCAGCCCCGACCAGGCCCCGAGGCCGGCAGCGTTGACGACGACGTTGGCGTGTGTGTTCGTCGCGCCCTTGGGGACGCCGCTGGTCCCGGACGTGTAGCTGACCAGCGCGACGTCCTCCGGCATGAGCCCGGGGTCCGGAGGGGCCCCGCCCGTGTGGGCTCGGGCCACCTCGAGCAGGTCGTCCACGCCGTCCGCCCGCCGGCGAGTGACACCGCCCAGCACACGCGGGTCGTCGCGGGCCTGCAGGTCGAGCTCGCTCGTCGTCAGGGCGATGCGGACCGGGCTGCCGTCCCGCCGTACGACCTCGGCGACGACCTCGTGCCACGAACGCTCGGCACAGATCACCGCGCGGACGTCGGCGTCGTCCAGCACGTACGCGAGCTCGCGCTCCCGGTACATCGGGTTCACCGGGACGACGACGCCCCCGGCCTTCCACACCCCGAGCTGGGCGATGACGAACTGCGGCACGTTCTGCAGGACGAGGGCGAGCCGGTCCCCGCGGGCGAATCCTTGGGCAGTCAGGTACGCCGCGACGCCGTCGGAGAGCGCGTCGAGCTCGGCGTACGTGAGCCGGCTGTCGAAGTAGACGAGCGCCGGGTGGTCGGGGACGCGGTCGATGGCCCGCCGGAACAGCGCGAGCATCGTCGGCGCGTTCGGGGGGACCTGGGTCGGCACCTCACCGGGGTACTGCGCCAGCCAGGGCTTGGCGTCGTACCCGGTCTGGTGGACTGACGTCATGGCTCCTCCGCCCGACATGTCGCGTCCCCGGCCCGTCGGAGCGACCGACCGGTCGGTATGCCGCGCGACCGTAACGACCCGCCGTGAGGACGGTCAAGGCAGGGTGGCCTCGCCGGTCACGTGGCCGACATCCCGGTGACAGGCCGCGCGAGGGAGGCCGCAGCGCGATCCCACCTCGACATCGGGGGATGCGCTCGCGCTACCGTGTCCGCTTCCCTGCCCGACCCGGCCGACCACGCACGGCGTGGCATCGCGGAGGCCCCGTGAGCACCACCTGGCAACCCCCCATGCCGGGGCGGGATCTCGACGGGATGGCTGCCCTCGTCACCGGCGGCCACTCCGGCATCGGCCTGGCGGCCGCGGAGGCGCTGGCAGCGCGTGGCGCGCGGGTGGCCTGCCTGGACCGAGCCGAGGCGATTCCCTCCGGACCCCTGCTCGCGGTGCGCACGGACGTCACGGACGACGCCTCCGTCCGCGCGGCGGTGGACGAGGTGGCCCAGGCATTCGGACGTCTCGACGTGGTCGTGGCCAACGCCGGCGTCGGGGCGGCCGGCACCGTGGCGGACAACCCCGACGAGGAGTGGCTCCGGGTGCTCGACGTGAACCTGCTCGGGGTCGTCCGGGTCGTCCGCGCGGCACTGCCCCACCTGCGGCGCTCCCCCGCGGCCGCCGTGGTCGTCACATCGTCGGTCGCCGGCCATGTCGGGCTCCCGCAGCGTGCCCTCTACAGCGCGTCCAAGGGAGCCGTGTCCGCGCTCACCCTCGCGATGGCCGCCGACCACGTCCGCGAGGGGATCCGCGTCAACGCCGTGGCGCCGGGGACGGTGGACACGCCGTGGGTGGCACGCCTGCTCGACGCGGCCGCGGATCCCGCCGCAGAGCGGGCCGCACTCGAGGCCCGGCAGCCGCATCGCCGACTGGTGTCGGCGGAGGAGGTCGCGCAGGCCATCGCGTACCTCGCCTCGCCCTTGTCGTCGTCCACCACGGGCACGGTGCTCGCCGTCGACGGCGGTATGGGCGGCCTGCGCCTGCGTGCCGAGGCTCCGACGTCGGAAAGCGTGACGCGATGACGACCCCGCTCACCGGCGACCCGCCCTGCGTGACCGAGCGCCGCCGCGTCGGGCACAGCGAGGTCGAGGTGACCCGGCTCGGCCTGGGCACCGCTCCGCTCGGCGGGCTGTTCCGCCGGGTCGAGGCCGAGGACGCGTCCGCGGTCGTCGCGCGCGCCCTCGACGCCGGGCTGGCATACGTCGACACGGCGCCGCTGTACGGCCACGGGCTCGCCGAGCGCCGGCTCGGCGAAGTGCTGCGCGACGTCCCGCGGGACCGGTTCACGCTCTCGACGAAGGTAGGGCGTCTGATCCACGACTCCCCCGGAGAGCCCGACCCGGTGTACGTGGAGGTGTCGGGCACCCACGTGGAGTTCGACTTCAGCGCGGACGGGGTCCGCCGCTCGCTCGAGGCCAGCCTCACCCGGCTGGGCCTCGACCGCGTCGACATCGCCTACGTCCACGACCCGGACGACTACGAGGAGCAGGCACTGCGCGAGGCCTTCCCCGCGCTGCGCGCGCTGCGCGAGGAGGGCGTGCTCGGCGCGATCGGTGTGGGGATGAACCAGTCACGCGTGCCCACCCGGTTCGTCCGCGAGACCGACTGCGACGTGGTGCTGCTCGCCGGCCGGTACACGGTGCTCGACCAGTCCGGTGCGGCCGACCTGCTGCCCGCCGCGGCCGAGCGCGGCGTGTCCGTCATCGCCGGTGGGGTCTTCAACTCGGGGATCCTCGCCGACCCCCAGCCGGGCAGCACGTACGACTACGCGGCGGCGCCCACCTCCCGGATCACCCAGGCTCGCCAGCTCGCAGACGTGTGCGCACGCCACGACGTCCCCCTCACCGCGCTCGCCCTGCAGTTCCCGCTCGCGCATCCCGCGGTGACCGCCGTGCTCACCGGGGTCCGTACGGTCGCGGAGCTGGACGAGAACCTCGCAAGGGCCGGGCACCGGATCCCCGCCGCGCTCTGGGCCGACCTCGTCGCCGAGGGGCTGCTCGACGCCACCACGGTGCGGGGCCTCGCCGACCCCTGGGAGACAGGCGCGTGAGCGGCCACGTCGACGCCCACCACCACGTGTGGGATCTCGCCGTGCGCGACCAGCCCTGGGTGACCGGTGAGGCGATGGCACCGATCCGCCGCACCTTCGGAGTCGACGACCTCGCGCCGCACACGCGTGCCGCCGGCGTCGAGGCGACCGTCCTCGTGCAGACCCTGCCGTCCGTCGTGGACACGCGGGACCTGCTCGCGACCGCGGCGTCGTACGACCTGGTCGCCGGGGTCGTCGGGTGGGTCGACCTCACCGCGCCCACCGTGGCGGCCGACCTCGCCTCCCTGCGGGAGACGCGGGGCGGCGACCTGTTGCGCGGCATCCGGCACCTCGTGCAGGACGAGCCGGACCCGCAGTGGCTGTGCCGTGAGGACGTCCGCCGCGGGCTCGCCGCAGTCGGCGAGGCCGGCCTGCGCTACGACCTGCTCACTACCCCGGCGCAGCTACCGGCCGCCGTCGCCACCGTACGGGCGCTGCCGGAGGTCTCGTTCGTCCTCGACCACTGCTCCAAGCCGCCGATCGCCGCCGGAGAGAGCGAGCCCTGGGCGAGCCAGGTCCGCGCGCTGGCGGACAGCCCGAACGTGGTGTGCAAGCTGTCCGGCCTCGTGACGGAGGCGGGCCGGGCGCGCTGGACGCCGTCCGACCTGCGCCCGTACGTGGACGTCGTGCTCGAGGCGTTCGGCCCGCAGCGTTTGCTGTTCGGGTCGGACTGGCCGGTCTGCCTGCTCGCCTCGAGCTATGCACGTTGGTTCGAGACCGCCTGCGCCCTGCTGGACGGTCTGTCGTCGGACGAGCGGGACGCCGTGCTCGGCGACGCCGCACGCCGTGTCTACGGCCTGGCCTGAGGGGATATCGCCGGTGCTGCGCTACCGCCTCACCCATCCCGAGGTGCTCGCCGCCCTCGCCGCCGCCGGGCACGGCGCCGGGGTCCTGGTCGCCGACGGGCACTACCCGGTGAGCACCGCGTCCGGCCCGGCGGCACGGCGGGTCTGGCTCAACCTCACCGCGGGGCGTCCGACGGTCACCGAGGTCGCCGAGGTGCTGTGCGATGCCGTGGTGGTCGAAGGCGCCACCGTGATGCAACCGCCTCCGGGCGAGCCGGAGCCGGAGGCGTTCGCCGACTTCACGCGCCTGCTGCCGTCGGAGCGCGCGCTGACACGACTCGGGCGGTTCGACTTCTACGCGGCGGCCCGCTCCCCTGACCTGGCGCTCGTCATCGCGACCGGCGACGTACGCACGTACGCGAACCTCCTGCTCACCCTCGGCGTCGCCTGACCCGGCGACCCCGCCGTCGCTACCGCGCCACCTCGGTCGCCCGCGACTCGCGGACCACGGTGATGCGGATCTGGCCGGGGTAGGTGAGCTCCTCCTCGATCTGCTTGGCGATGTCCCGGGCGATGACCTGGGCCTGGATGTCGTCGACCGCCTCCGGGCGCACCATGACCCGGATCTCGCGCCCGGCCTGCATCGCGAAGACCTTCTGCACGCCCTCGTGCGCGGCGGCGATCTCCTCGAGTCGCTCCAGCCGCTTGACGTACGACTCGAGTGACTCGCGCCGTGCCCCGGGACGCCCCCCGCTGATCGCGTCCGCGGCCTGGGTGAGCACCGCCTCGACCGTGCGCACCTCGACCTCGTTGTGGTGGGCCTCGATCGCGTGCACGACGTCCTCGTGCTCCCCGTACCGGCGAGCGACGTCCGCACCCACGAGGGCGTGGCTGCCCTCGACCTCGTGGGTGAGCGCCTTCCCGACGTCGTGCAGGACCGTGCAGCGCTTGAGCAGCGCCACGTCGAGGCCGAGCTCGGCGGCCATCATGCCCGCGATGTGCGCGGACTCGACGAGGTGCTTGAGCACGTTCTGCCCGTACGAGGTGCGGAAGCGCAGCCGTCCGAGAAGGGTGACGAGCTCTGGGTGCATGTCCGTGATGCCGAGGTCGGCCATGGCGTCCTCGCCGGCGCGCACGCACAGGGCCTCCACCTGGGCCTTGCTGCGCTCGTGCTCCTCCTCGATCCGGTGGGGGTGGATGCGGCCGTCGAGGACGAGCGTCTCGAGGGTGATCCTTCCGACCTCCCGGCGTACCGGGTCGAAGCAGGAGAGCAGCACCGCCTCGGGCGTGTCGTCGATGATGAGGTTCACCCCGGTCACGGACTCGAACGCGCGGATGTTGCGACCCTCGCGCCCGATGATCCGGCCCTTCATGTCGTCGCTCGGCAGGTGCAGCACGGTGACGACGGACTCGGCGGTCTGCTCACTGGCCACCCGCTGGATCGCCTGGGTGACGATCTTGCGTGCCCGGTGCTCGCCGTGCTCCTCCGCCTCGTGCTCGATCTCGCGGACCCGGCGTACGGCGTCCCTCTTGGCCTGGATCTCGATCGAGGAGACCAGCTCGGCGCGAGCCTGCGCGGCGCTGAGGCCCGCCGCACGCTCGAGGGCGCGCCGCTGTTCCTCCGCGAGCCGCGCGAGGCCGGACTGTGTCCGCTCGACGTCCTGGGCCTGGTGGGAGAG
Source organism: Actinomycetes bacterium (assembly GCA_050743265.1). GTDB lineage: Bacteria > Actinomycetota > Actinomycetes > JBOGEN01 > JBOGEN01 > JBOGEN01. The sequence goes on along the minus strand of JBOGEN010000096.1, from coordinate 17,988 downwards.
GGCCTGCTCCCGCTCGTCCAGCCGGGTCTGCACGTGGTCGAGCCGTTGCTCTCGCTCGGCGACCCGTTCCTCCCGTCGCTCGAGGTCAAGGCGGACCTGGTCGACCGGAGGCGCGGCCCCCGCGGGCCGGCGCCGAAGCGCCATCCCGAGCAGGAGGACGACCACAAGAAGCCCGACCGCCGCCACCCCGAGAAGCACGACCGCGATGTCCATGCGCGCCCCACTCCTTCCGTCGGGCTCCCGAAGGAGCCCCGTCAGGGTGAGGGGGCCGGTCCGCCGACCGGTGCCTCGTGCTCAGCTCAGCCCCGTCTCGTGGTCAGAGCAGGTCCAGCTCCCGCGTCATCGCGGTCGGGGCCACCCTGGTGGCACCAGTCGTCTCGCCGCCCGCCTGCCGACGCCCTCGGTGGGACGGGCAGCGCGGGCCGGCGTGCTCTGGTCCACGGCCGGTGGCCGGATATCTGATCATGCGTCGTGCTCGTGAGCGGAGTCGGGTGGTGCGGAGTCAGCGAGCCCTCACTGATTCGGAGGCTAGGTCGCGCACCGGGGGCGGGCAAGCGACCATCCGGGGGGTATACGCATGGTCACGGGCCGTCCTCAGTCGGGATGTCGGGGTCGCCGGGATCGTCCCCCTCGGCCGCGATCTCCTTGCGGACGACACGGAACGCGAGCCCCGACGAGTAGCCCTTGCGCGCGAGCATCCCGGCGAGCCGGCGCATGCGCACCTGCGGGTCGAGCCGGGCCGTCGACGCCAACCGCCGGCGTACGAGGGCGCGTGCGGTGTCGGCCTCCCGGTCGGCGTCGAGGGTCTCGACGGCCTCGTCCACCGTCTCCTCGGCGACCCCGCGGCGCCGCAGCTCGTGGGCCAGGGCACGGCGGGCCAGCCCACGACCGGTGTGCCGGGACTCGACCCAGGCGTGCGCGAAGGCCTCGTCGTCGACGAGCCGGACGTCGCCGAGCCGGTCGAGCACCCGCGCCGCGGCATCGTCAGGCACGCCCCGGGTACGCATGGCGTCTGCGAGCTGGGCGCGTGTCTTCGGCGACCCGGTGAGCAGGCGCAGGCAGATGGCGCGGGCGACCTCCTCCGGGTCGGTCTGCTCGTCGCCATCCGCGCCGGGACGACCCGTGCCAGGCACTGCTCTGCGGGCTTTCACTCGTCGATGGGCGTGGGAGCCTCCGGCGTGGCGTCCGCGGGCTTGGCCGCCGACGGCCGAGAGGACGCGGGCTTGGCCCCGGGGCCGGCGGACTCCGAGCCGGGTGCCTCGGGCTGAGGGGCCTCGGCGTCCAGACGTGGCCCGATGCCCAGCTTCTCCTTGAGCTTCTTCTCGATCTCGTCGGCGAGGTCGGGGTTGTCCCGCAGGAAGTTGCGGGAGTTCTCCTTGCCCTGGCCGAGCTGGTCGCCGTCGTACGTGTACCACGCGCCGGACTTGCGCACGAACCCCTGCTCCACGCCGAGGTCGATGAGCCCGCCCTCACGGCTGATGCCCTGCCCGAACAGCAGGTCCACCTCCGCCTGCTTGAACGGCGGGCTGACCTTGTTCTTCACGACTTTGATGCGCACCCGGTTGCCGACCGGCTCGGTGCCGTCCTTGAGCGTCTCGATGCGGCGGACGTCGAGCCGGATCGACGCGTAGAACTTCAGCGCCCGCCCACCTGACGTGGTCTCAGGACTGTTGTGGACGACGACGCCGTCAGCGAGGTAGTTGTGCGAGCCCTCGACCTCGATGTCGTAGCGGCTCATGATCTGGTAGTCACGCCTCGACATGATCTCTCTGATCCGCGCTGGCATGAGTGCGGTTGCCGGCGTGGAGAACTGTGGCCTGACAGCGAACTGCCCGCGGTAACGCTGGAGCAACTTGTACTCCATTGAAGGGTGCACGTACGCCGCAATCAGCTCATGAAGCTTTGCGGTAGCGGCAGTTGTGAACTGCAGGACTGCGATCTTCCGCGCGCCCCGCGGAGACACCCTGGCATCGAGCCCGAACGAGTCACGGAGGTGTTCAACCAGGCGTTCACGTGATCCAGGGCTCATCGCCTCGACACAGATTTCAGCGCGACCGCTGCCACCATGTGTGCGCTCCTGAACACCCTTGGACCGCAGTGTGAAACAGCCATCGTCCATGTACCAGACGGCCAACGCCAGAGGCGTGAGCGCCTTCAAGTAATCCCACGTGATGTGCTTCTTACCGTCACCGAAGTAAACGACCTGGCGCAACTCAGACAGCTCAGCGAGCGGTGTGAAGTCGACGAATGACGATCCCTTGGCGTTCGTGGAACGCGAGTGAGGGATGTTCTCCAGCAGAGAGGTCTTCCACTCCAGGTATGGCTCCTGCTTTGCCCCCTGGCCCATCCGGAACCGCGCGCTCTCAGAATCCTTGCGGACGGGGACAGAGAGATTTCCGTCCCCCATGACCGAACCGAGGATCACCTGCCACTGCTGGTCACTCAGAAGTTGCGGCTGAGCCAGCATGACACGGTCGCCGACGCTCAATTCTTGAGCCTCGCGCCACCCTCCGGGTGTGCAGATCTGATGGTTGGGCGTCATAGCAAGGCTGGCGTTGCCGCGACCGCTGCCACCACCAGCACGCTCGACCTTGAAGTGCAGGAACTCCTCGGCACGACCGTTGTTGAACCAGTTGACAATCTTCCGCGGTACGAGTTGCCCCTGATCCGGGTCGTACGACATGACCTCAACCGGCATCTTCTGGTTGACGATCTTGCCTAGCTTTTCCTGCGTACCGTCAGCGAGAGTTACATTCGTGTACCAAGATCCACATCCGAACATGACCCCGACTTTTTCGCGGAGCTGGTTGATGAAGATCGCGGTCGTCTTTGAGTGGCTGAGCGCACCCGTGATCTTGCGCATGGCCTGGCTCATGAGACGGGCCTGCAACCCGACGTGGCTGTCGCCCATCTCGCCCTCGATCTCGGCACGCGGCACCAGCGCGGCGACAGAGTCGATGACGATGACGTCGAGCGCACCGGAGCGGATCAGCATGTCCGCGATCTCGAGGGCCTGCTCACCGGTGTCGGGCTGGGAGACGAGCAGCGCGTCCGTGTCGACGCCCAGCTTGCCCGCGTACTCCGGGTCGAGGGCGTGCTCCGCGTCGATGAAGCCGGCGATGCCGCCCGTCTTCTGCGCGTTCGCGACGGCGTGCAGCGCGACCGTGGTCTTGCCGCTCGACTCGGGGCCGTAGATCTCGACGACGCGCCCCCGCGGGAGGCCCCCGATGCCGAGCGCCACGTCGAGCGCGATCGAGCCGGTGGGGATGACCTCCACGGGGGGACGGCTCTCGTCGCCGAGCCGCATGACGGAGCCCTTGCCGAACTGACGCTCGATCTGGGCCAGCGCGGTGTCGAGAGCCTTCTCGCGGTCCGCGGGAGCTGGTGCCATGGATGCCGCCCTGGTGTCGGGTCGTCGGGTGCGCTTCATCGGGTGTGACCGTACGGGCCGGTTCCGACATTCAGGCGTCGGGGACATGGCCTGTGGACACGGTCGGTTGGGGACCGACCCTGTGGACCGTACCTCGAACACCCGTTCGAACAAACCTGACACGCCGGGATCGGCCGCCTGGACGCGAGAGACGCGTGGCGCAGGGGCCGGAAGCCCGCTGCTCAGACGCCGGATGGCCGGCGGCTGCGGGGCAGCGCCCTGGCCGCCAGCACGATGACGGGCACGGTGAGGACCGAGGAGACGACCGCGAGGACGTCGTACCCGGCCGTCCCGACGACCACCCCGGCGAGCCCACCGGCCGCGGCACCGCCGAGCCCCATGACGAGGTCGGCCGCACCCTGCACCGCCGGACGCACCTCGGTGCCGACGGACTCGCTCAGCAGGGTCGAGCCCGCGACGATGCAGCACGACCAGCCCAGACCCAGCAGGAACAGCCCGACGCCGACCTGCTGCGACTCGTGGCCGGCGGTGTGCCCCGCCACGTGCAGGGACACGACGAGCACGCCACAGCCCACGAGCAGGACGGGCACGCGTCCCACCCGGTCGGCGAGCCATCCGACGACGGGGCTGAACGCGTACATCCCGAGGATGTGCACGCTGAACACAAGCCCGATGACGCGCAGCGTCACGCCCCCGTGCCCGAGGTGCACCGGCGTCATGGACATCACGCCGATCATGACCGCGTGTGCGGCCACCAAGGCGACCAGCGCGAGTACCGCGTTGGGCGAGGCGCGGATGGCGGCGATCACCTGGGCGGTGCCGTCCCGGCGCGGCCCCGAGTCGGCGGCGGGCGGGTCGTCCTCGTCACGGCTCGCCCACTCACGGGCAAGGAGCAGGGGGTCGGGACGCAGGAACATCTGGATGGTGAGCGCGGCAAGACCGAAGGAGACGAGCGACCAGAGGAACGGGCCCGCCAGCGAAGGGAGCCCCAGGGCGCGGGCCGTGCCGCCGGCGGGGTCGGCGAGCGACGGCCCGAGGACGGCACCCACCGTGGTCGCCCAGACGACGGTGGCCAGCGCACGGCTGCGGCGCGCGGGCTCGGCCACGTCCGTGGCCGCGTACCTCGCCTGCAGGCCGGACGCCTGACCCACGCCGAACAGCGCCATGCCGACGAGCAGCACGGACAGGGAGCTCGCGGCGGCCCCCACCGCGACGACGACCGCACCCACGCTGGCGACGGCATACCCGGCGCCGAGCCCCCACCGGCGTCCGCGCGCGATCGACAGCCGGGCGAGTGGGACGGCCGCGAGCGCACCCCCGAGCACGCCCGCGGTCTGGGCCAGGCCCGACAGCGTCGCCGAGCCCGAGATGTCCTCGGCGAGCAGCGCCCCGACCGCGAAGCCGGTGGCGATGCCGACGCCCCCGAGCACCTGGCTGCCGACGAGCACCCGCGTGGTGCGGCCGCGTACGGCAGCGAGGGGCACGGGCGTGGTCGAGGTCACGGGCACGAGCCTCCCACGGGCCGGGATGCCCCGTCCCGACAGATGACCCGACCGGGGGACGTCAGCGCCGGGACGCCGACGGCCTACGAGAGGTCAGCGCCGGGAGGCCGGCAGGCCCAGCGACGCGCACACGCCGCGCCACACCGTCTTGGCGTCCTCGCCCTGGGCCAGAGCCTCGTTCACGGTGCGCCCGCCGAGCTCGGCCAGCACCATGTCGCGGGCCCACGACTCCGCGTAGCCGGGGCCGAACTGCTCGCGCATGCGAGCCCAGAACTCGGTGAGGCGCACGCGGCCCAGTATGCCCACGCGGACGGGTTGGTCCCTCTGGCCGGATCGGACGACTGAGCGCGACCCGGACGACTGAGCGCGACCCGGTCGGCAATCCCAACTGTCGGACGCCCAGGGCAGGATGGGGTCGTGACCGCTGACCAGCCGGCTCGGGGTGGTGGGCGGGACGTCCTCGAGGCGTTCTCCCCCGCGACGCGCGCCTGGTTCACGGGCGCCTTCGACCATCCGACGCAGGCCCAGGCCGGGGCGTGGTCGGTGATCCAGGAGGGCGGGCACGCGCTCGTCGTCGCGCCGACCGGGTCGGGCAAGACATTGGCCGCCTTCCTCGCCGCGCTCGACCGGCTCGTCACCACACCCCCACCGGTCGAGGCGAAGCGCCGCTGCCGCGTGCTGTACGTGTCCCCGCTCAAGGCCCTCGCGGTCGACGTGGAGCGCAACCTGCGCGCGCCGCTCGCCGGCATCCGACAGGCGTCGACGCGGCTCGGCCTCCCGGAGCCGACGATCGAGATCGGCATCCGCTCGGGTGACACGCCCCAGGACGCGCGGCGGTCCATGGCGAGGCGTCCGCCCGACATCCTCATCACGACGCCCGAGTCGCTGTTCCTGCTGCTCACCTCACAGGCACGGGAGTCCCTGCGCGGCGTCGAGACCGTGATCGTCGACGAGGTCCACGCCGTGGCGGGCACGAAGCGCGGCGCCCACCTCGCGCTGTCGCTCGAACGGCTCGACGCCCTGCTCGACGCGCCGGCGCAGCGAGTCGGCCTGTCGGCGACCGTACGCCCGGTGGACGAGGTGGCCCGCTTCCTCGGGGCCGCGGCCCGCGTGCACGCCGTGCAGCCCCCGTCGGAGAAGGAGGTCGACCTGCAGGTCGTCGTCCCGGTGGAGGACATGTCCCAGCTGGGTCAGCCGACCGGGGAGTTCGAGGGCTCCGCCGCGGGGCCCGAGGAGCGCGCGTCGATCTGGCCGCACGTCGAGGAACGTCTCGTCGACCTCGTCGAGGCACACCGCTCGACGATCGTGTTCGCCAACTCGCGACGCCTCGCCGAGCGGCTGACGGCTCGGCTCAACGAGATCGCCTGGGAGCGCCGTACGGGCGAGCAGCTGGAGTACTCCGGCCCGCCCGCGGCGGTGATGGCGCAGTCCGGTGCGTCCGCAGGTTTGCCCGACGTGATTGCACGTGCCCACCACGGCTCGGTGTCGAAGGAGCAGCGTGCGCTCGTCGAGGACGACCTCAAGGCGGGCCGGCTGCCCGCCGTGGTCGCGACGTCGAGCCTGGAGCTGGGCATCGACATGGGCGCGGTCGACCTGGTCGTCCAGGTCGAGTCGCCGCCGTCGGTGGCCAGCGGCCTGCAGCGCGTCGGGCGGGCCGGGCACCAGGTGGGGGCCGTCTCCCGTGGCGTCGTCTTCCCCAAGTACCGGGGCGACCTCGTGCAGACCGCGGTGGTGGCCGAACGGATGCGCCACGGCCAGATCGAGGCGCTGCGCATCCCGTCCAACCCCCTGGACGTCCTGGCCCAGCACGTCGTCTCGATGACCGCGATGGACGCCTGGGACGTCGACGCGCTCGGCGCGCTGGTGCGGCGCGCGGCCTCGTTCGCGTCGCTGCCGCAGTCCGCGCTCGAGTCGGTGCTCGACATGCTGTCGGGGCGCTACCCGTCCGACGAGTTCGCCGAGCTGCGTCCCCGCGTCGTGTGGGACCGGGTCGCCGGCACGCTCACCGGCCGTCCCGGGGCGCAGCGCCTTGCCGTGACGAGCGGCGGCACGATCCCCGACCGCGGCCTGTTCGGCGTGTTCCTCGCCGCCGGGTCGGGTGAGACGTCCCGCCGCGTCGGCGAGCTCGACGAGGAGATGGTGTACGAGTCCCGTGTCGGCGACGTCTTCACCCTCGGCACGACCTCGTGGCGGATCGACGACATCACGCACGACCGCGTGCTGGTCACCCCCGCCCCCGGCCAGGCCGGCCGGCTCCCGTTCTGGAAGGGGGACGCGCCGGGCCGCCCGGCGGAGCTGGGCCGGGCCATCGGAGGGCTCGTCCGTGAGCTGGCCGGGCTGGACGAGGAGGCGGCCACCGCCCGCGTGACCGGCCTGGGGCTGGACGCGTGGGCCGCCGCCAACCTCGTCTCGTACCTGGGCGAGCAGCGCGAGGCCACCCAGCACGTCCCCGACGACAAGACGGTCGTGGTCGAGCGGTTCCGCGACGAGCTCGGTGACTGGCGCGTGGTCGTGCACTCGCCGCACGGGGCCCGCGTGCACGCGCCCTGGGCACTGGCGATGGCGGCCAGGCTGCGCGAGCGGTACGGCGTGGACGCGCAGGCCATGCACGCCGACGACGGCATCGTGCTGCGCCTGCCGGACACCGAGGACGAGCCCCCTCCCGACCTTGCCGTGTTCGACCCGGACGAGGTCGAGCAGCTCGTCACCGACGAGGTGGGCGGGTCGGCGCTGTTCGCGTCCCGGTTCCGCGAGTGCGCGGCCCGAGCCCTGCTGCTCCCCCGGCGCGACCCGCGGCGGCGTACCCCGTTGTGGCAGCAGCGGCGGCGTTCGGCCCAGCTGCTGTCGGTGGCGAGCCAGTACGGGTCGTTCCCGATCGTGCTCGAGACGATGCGCGAGTGCCTCCAGGACGTGTTCGACGTCCCCGGCCTCGTCGGGCTCATGCGGGACGTGGCGGCGCGCCGCGTGCGGTTCGCCGAGGTGGTGACGCCCGAGCCGTCACCGTTCGCACGGTCGCTGCTGCTCGGGTACGTGGCGCAGTACCTCTACGAGGGGGACAGCCCGCTGGCCGAACGCCGGGCCGCGGCGCTCGCGCTGGACTCGCGCCTGCTGGCCGAGCTGCTCGGCCAGGCGGACCTGCGCGAGCTGCTGGACGCCGACGCCGTTGCCCAGGTCGAGCGCGAGCTGCAGTGGCTCACGGACGAGCGTCGCGTGAAGGACGTCGAGGGCACGGCGGATCTGCTCCGCGTACTCGGCCCGCTCAGCGAGGGCGAGGCGGCGGCGCGTGGCGCCGACCCGGCGTGGCTGGCGGAGCTCGTCGCGGCCCGGCGGGTGATTCTCGTCCGCATCGCCCGCGAGGACCGCTGGGCGGTCGTGGAGGACGCAGGCCGCCTGCGGGACGCCCTCGGCGTGCCCCTGCCGGTGGGCGTGCCCGTGGCGTTCACGGAGCCGGTGGACGACCCGCTCGGCGACGTCGTCTCCCGCCACGCGCGCACCCACGGCCCGTTCGCCGCGACCGCGGTCGCGGAGCGCTTCGGTCTCGGCGTCGCCGTCGTCACCGGCACCCTCCAGCGGCTGGCCACGGCCGGGCGGGTGTCCTCGGGTGAGTTCCGCCCGGGCGGTACGGGCACCGAGTGGTGCGACCCCGAGGTGCTGCGGCGCCTGCGCCGGCGCTCGCTGGCTGCGCTGCGGCAGGAGGTCGAGCCGGTCCCGGCTGCCGCTCTGGCCCGCTTCCTGCCCCGGTGGCAGCACGTGTCGTCCCCGCCGGGGGCCGCAGGGCCGGGCAGCGAACCCCGATCGCAGGGGCTGCGGGGTGTGGACGGGCTTGCCCGCGTGGTCGAGCAGCTCAGTGGCACGCCGCTGCCCGCGTCCGCGCTGGAGCGGCTGGTGCTGCCTGCCCGGGTGGTCGACTACACGCCGGCGATGCTGGACGAGCTGACCTCGTCCGGTGAGGTGACGTGGGCGGGTGCGGGGGCCCTGCCCGGCGACGACGGGTGGGTCGTGCTCGCGCCGACCGAGACCGCCCCGCTCCTGCTGCCCCCGCCGGACGAGGACGTGGCGCTGACCCCGATGCACGTCGGCGTCCTCGACGCGCTGCACGGCGACATGGCGTTGTTCTTCCGTGCGCTGTCCGACCGGGCGGGCGCGACGGACGACGCCGCACTGGCGAGCGCACTGTGGGACCTGGTGTGGGCGGGGTACGTCACCAACGACACGCTGGCGCCGATGCGGACGCTGCTCGGCGCCGGCCGTCCGGCGCACCGGGCCCGCCCTGTGCCCACGCGTGCCCGGTACCGGGGGCGCGCGTCCCGTCCGGTGATGCCGAGCCGCCCCGGACCGCCGACCGTGGCAGGCCGCTGGTCACTGCTCGCCCCTCGGGACGACGACGAGACGCGCCGCGCGCATGCGAGGGCCGAGGCACTGCTCGACCGGCACGGCGTGCTCACCCGCGGAGCGGTGACGGCCGAGCAGGTTCCGGGCGGCTTCGCAGCGGCGTACCGGGTGCTGTCCGCGTTCGAGGACGCGGGCCGGTGCCGGCGCGGCTACTACGTCGAGGGACTCGGCGCGGCGCAGTTCGCCACCCCGGGAGCGGTCGACCGCCTGCGCGCCGGAGCCGCACGGGACCCCGCGCGCGAGAGCCGACCCGCTGACGGTCCCGCCGCGTTCGTGCTCGCCGCCACTGACCCGGCCAGCCCATACGGTGCGGCGTTGCCGTGGCCTGCCCGGCCAGGCGAGACACCGGGCCACCGGCCGGGTCGCAAGGCGGGTGCGCTCGTCGTCCTCGTCGGCGGACGGCTCGCCCTCTACGTCGAGCGCGGCGGCCGGACGCTGCTCAGCTTCACCGACGAGCCCGATGTGCTGGACGAGGCCGTCCGCGCGCTCGCGGCGGCGGTAACCGGTGGGGCGCTCGGACGGCTCACGGTCGAGAAGGCGGACGGCGCCCCCGCGCTGGACAGCCCGCTGGGCCGGGCCCTGGAGCAGGGTGGCTTCCGCGCCACCCCGCGAGGGCTGCGCCTGCGCCCCTGACGGCCCCGGTGCCGCGGGCGCGGGTGCACCACCGGAGCTGCTGGGCGAGGATGGGCGCGTGCCCGAGGGCGACACGGTCTGGCTCGTCGCGCGACGGATGCACGACGCCCTGGCCGGGCACGTGCTCACCGCCGCCGACCTGCGCGTGCCGCGGCTGGCCACGGTCGACCTCACCGGACGCGAGGTGACCGAGGTGGTCTCGCGGGGCAAGCACCTGCTGACGCGCCTGGGTGGCCGGGCGACCCTGCACACCCACCTGCGCATGGACGGGGCCTGGCACCTTTACCGACACGGGACGCGCTGGCGTGGCGGTCCGGCATGGCAGGTCCGTGTCGTGCTCACCACCGATGCCTGGCAGTCGGTGGGCTTCCGGCTGCCGGTGGTCGAACTGCTGCCGACCACGGAGGAGCACCGCGTGGTCGGGCACCTCGGCCCCGACCTGCTCGGCGACGACTGGGACGCCGACGAGGCCGTACGACGGCTGCGTGCCGACTCCGACCGCCCGGTCGGCGAGGCCCTGCTGGACCAGCGCAACCTGGCGGGCCTCGGCAACCTTTACCGCGTGGAGCTCTGCTTCCTGGCGGGGGTCACGCCGTGGGCCCCGGTCCGGGACGTACCCGACCTGCGCCGGGTGGTCGGGGACGCGCACCGGCTGCTGCGCGCCAACCGGCACGTTCCCGAGCAGGTGACCACTGGTGACCCCGGTCGCGGCCGGCGCCACCACGTGTTCGAGCGGACGGGCCGGCCGTGCCACCGGTGCGGTGCCCTCGTACGCCGGGGCATGCAGCAGTCGCCACCGCGTGAGCGGGTCACGTACTGGTGTCCGGGCTGCCAGCGGGGGCCGTCACCGCCCGGGACGGACGCCCCGTCACGCTGACCGCTCGACCGCCGGCCCATGCACGGTCTCCGCGCCTACTGCTCCGCCTGGAACATCCAGTACTGCTTCTCCAGCTCCGCGATCAGCGTGATGAAGTGGTCCTGGGTCACCGGGTCGGGCTTCTCCGTCTCCGCCATGCGCTCGCGCATCCGCGTGATGACCGTGTGATAGCGGTCCACGAACGCGGCCACGACCTTGTCGTCGGAGATCCAGCCGGCTTCGATCGGCGGGAGACCCGTCTGCTTCGCCACCGTGGACGCCCGGCCGTCGGGGGTCACGCCGATGGCCACCGCACGCTCGGCGAGGGTGTCCATCCACATCCTGGATGTGTCGACCACCTCGTCGAGCTGGAGGTGGATGCTGCGGAACCGGGTCCCCACGAGGTTCCAGTGGGCCTGCTTCGCCTGCAGCGACAGGTCGACGAGATCAGCCAGCGCTCCCTGCAGGCAGTCGCCGGTCACGGTACGAGCGTCCTCGGGCAGAGTGCTCTTCACGTGCGCCATGATCCGCTGGGGCCTCCTCTCGCACGGGTGTGCTGACTGACCCCCGCGTACCCCGAGATTTGGCGCTCTCACCTCACACCGGCACCCATTGTCGCAGGTCGGAGGGGAACGCGAAGGCTGAGGCGGCCAGCGCGAAGAGGCCGGTCGGCCCCGAGAGAGGTCAGGCAGCCACGTCGACGACTGGGCGGTCCGTACGGGACCGCGAGGCCGCAGGACGGGTGGAGTCGACGAGCGAGCCGGGCAGCACGGGCTCGAACGGCGCAGTTCCAGCGGTGAGCGCGGCGGGCAGCGCCGGGCTCGTGCCGAGCGTCTGCGCGGGCACCTGGGCGGCAGCTGCCTCGGCAAGCGCGATCTCGTCGCTCACCTCGCGCAACACCGACGACATGGGCATGCCGAGCGCGTGGCAGATCGAGGCGAGCAGCTCGGACGAAGGCTCCTTCTGGCCGCGCTCGACCTCGGACAGGTACCCGAGGGAGACGCGGGCCGCCGACGACACCTCGCGGAGAGTGCGCCCCTGCCGCTGGCGCTGCCGACGGAGCACACCGCCCATCAGGCGACGGAGCAGGATCATCGGGGCTCCCTCCTTCGTCGTCTCGCCGGACCTGGATCTGGTGACGTCACCGTACCCGTCCGGCAGCCGCCCCGCGTGGAGGACGACCGTGCAGCCGGATGTAACGGTGTAATCATGCCGCAGATTCCCGATCCGTGGGATCCGGCAGGCCGAGAACCGTCCGGCGGAGCAGGTCAAGGGCGGTGACCACGGTCCGGCGGCGGATCGCGTCCCGGTCACCGTGGAGCCGACAGGGCCAGGCGCGCGTGCCCTCGGGGCCCGCGACGGCGACGTGCACGGTCCCGACCGGGACACCCTCCGGGTCGGGACCGGCCACACCGGTGGTGGCCACGCCGTACGTGGCCTGGAGCCGCCCCCGGACACCGTCGGCCATGCCCACCGCCACGTCGGGGTGGACGGGGCCGTGCCGGTCGAGCAGATCCTCACGCACGCCGAGCAGCGGCGTCTTGAGGTCGGTGACGTACGCGGTGACGCCGCCGCGGAACGTCGCCGAGGATCCCGGCATGTCCGTCAGCGCCGCGCCGAGCAGGCCGCCGGTCAGGGACTCCGCCACGGCCACGGTCGCCCCGCGGGAGGCGAGCAGCCGGTGCACGGTGACGTCCAGCGTCTCTTCGCCCTCGCCGTACACGAGGTCCCCGAGCAGGTCGCGAGCGCGCCCGGTGACGTCGTCGAGGACGCGGTCCAGCACGTCGCGGTCCGGCCCGCGCGCCGTGAGTTGTACGCGGACCTCGCCAGCCGCGGCGAGGTAGGCGACCGCCACCTCCGGCCGGTCGCGCCCGTCGCGTGCCAGGTCCTCCTCGAGCGGGCCGAGCAGGGTGGCCACCCGCGACTCCCCCGCGCCAGCCGTCCGCAGCGTGCGCGTCACCGCCCCGGCTCCTGGCCCGGCCAGTGTGCGAAGGGTCGGCAGGACGCTGTCGGCGACCATCTCCGTCATTTCGCGGGGAACCCCGGGGAGCGCGAAGACGACCCCCTGGTCGGTGTCGACCCGGACGCCGAGGGCGCTGCCCCGCGGGTTCTCGAGCGGCACCGCGCCCTGCGGGAGGTCGGCCTGCCGCCGCGCCGCGTCGGGCACCTGCCGCCCCCGCTCGGCGTACCAGGACTCCAGCCGGTCGGCCAGGTCACGGTCGCGCTGCAGCGGGACGCCTGCCGCGACCGCCAGCGCCTCCCGCGTGCGGTCGTCCGAGGTCGGGCCGAGCCCACCGGTGAGCACGACGGCGTCTGCCACCACCAGCTCGTCGCACACCGTCCGGGCGATCTCGTCGACGTCGTCACCAACGGCGACGCTGCGGGTGACGTCGAACCCGGCCTCGGTGAACGTACGACCGAGCCAGGCCGCGTTGGCGTTGGTCACCACCCCGGCAAGCAGCTCGGTCCCGACGGCGACGAGCCCGACCCTCATCCCGCTACGGCACCGTCCCCACGCCGCAGCCGTACGGCCCGAGCCACGTAGTCGAGCCCGGTGATCACGGTCACGCCCACGGCGAGCGCCATGACACCGGCAGCCACGGTCGCGAGCAAGCCCTCCAGCGGCAGCAGGTACAGCGCGATGGCCACCGACTGGAGCACGGTCTTGAGCTTGCCGCCCCGGCTGGCCGCGATGACACCGTGCCGGATCACGACGATCCGAAGCAGGGTCACCCCGACCTCCCGGACGAGCACCAGCAAGGTCACCCACCAGGGCAGCTCGCCGAGCAGGGAGAGTCCGACGAGCGCGGCCCCCATGAGGGCCTTGTCCGCGATGGGGTCCGCGACCTTGCCGAAGTCCGTGACGATGCCCCGCCGGCGGGCGAGGTCACCGTCCACCCGGTCGGTGAGCGAGGCGACCACGAACGTGACGAACGCCGCGAGGCGCCAGCCGGTCGACTCGCCGTCCTGCGTGAGCAGCAGGGCGAAGAACAGCGGGACGAGCAGGATCCGCAGGATGGTGAGCGCGTTGGCGATGTTCCATGCGCTCACGTGCATGGATGCCTCCCCGGGACGAGGGCGCGCGGACGCCCGGCTGGGCGCGTGGACGGGAAGGGTCACGGCAAGTCCTCGGGTTCGGCGGCGTCGCGTGCGACGACGAGGTCCACCCCTGTGCTCCCGGTGACTTTCCCTCTGACGAGCGTCCCCACGCCTGCCGCGTGGGTCGCGATGTCCGGTTCGACCGTCGTGACCCCGTCCACCTCGGGCGCCTGGTGGGCTGCACGGCCCTCGAGCACGCCTGTCACCGGGTCGACGTCCTCCACGAGCACGTCAACGGTCTCGCCCACGCGGGCCTCGGCGCGGTCGGCCATGAGCTGCTCCACCAGGCCTGTCACCCGGGCGACTCGCGCGCGGACGACCTCCTCGGGCAGCGCGCCGTCGAGGTCGGCGGCCTCGGTGCCCTCCTCGTCCGAGTACCCGAACACGCCGACGACGTCGAGCCCTGCCTCCGTGAGGAACGCCTCCAGCTCCTCCAGGTCGCGTTCGGACTCGCCGGGGAAGCCGACGATGACGTTGGAGCGGACTCCCGCGCGCGGTTCCCGGCGCCGGATCTCGGCCAGCAGGTCGAGGAACCGCTGCGTGCCGCCGTACCGCCGCATCCGCCGCAGCACGGCCGGGCTGGCGTGCTGGAAGGACAGGTCGAAGTACGGCACGACGCCGGGGCTGGACGTCATGACGTCCAGCAGGCCCGGTCGCAGCTCCGCCGGCTGCAGGTAGCTCACCCGCACCCGGTCCAGACCGTCGACCGCGCCCAGCTCGGGCAGCAGCGACTCGAGCAGCCGCAGGTCGCCGAGGTCCTTGCCGTACGACGTGGAGTTCTCGCTGACCAGCACGACCTCGCGGACACCCTGGGAGGCGAGCCACCGCGCCTCGTCGAGGACGTCCGCGGGTGGGCGGGACACGAACGCGCCCCGGAACGACGGGATCGCGCAGAAGCTGCACCGGCGGTCGCAGCCCGAGGCCAGCTTGAGCGGCGCGACCGGGCCCCCGTGCAGGCGCCGGCGGAACGCCCGCGGGCCGGACGCGGGAGCCACACCGTCGGGCAGGTCGGTCAGCGGGCCGGCGTGCCCGGGCACCGGCCTGGACGTCCCGTGACGGTCGACGGGGACGAGGGGCAGCAGCCGCCGCCGGTCACGCGGCGTGTGCGGGGCGGGCGCCGACCCGGCCAGGACGTCCCGGAGCCGCGCCGCCATGTCCGGGTAGTCGTCGAAGCCGAGGACGGCGTCCGCCTCGGGCATCGACTCGGCCAGCTCCGTGCCGTACCGCTCGGCCAGGCAGCCGACGGCGACCACGGCCTGTGGACCCCCCGGGCCCTTGAGGTCGGACGCGGCCAGAAGGGTGTCGACGGAGTCCTTCTTGGCCTGCTCGACGAAGCCGCACGTGTTGACCAGGACGGTCTCGGCCTCGGAGGGGTCGTCCACCAGGGCGAACCCCTCGGCCTCGAGCCTGCCGGCCAGCTCGGAGGAGTCCACCTCGTTCCGCGCGCACCCCAGGGTGACGAGCGCGACGGATCGAGGGGCGGAGGCCATGGAGCCTCATGCTACGGCGTGGGCCGCTGGCGTGGATCAGCCCGCGGTGGGGTCCTGCCCCCGCTGCCCCCGCCCGAAGTCCAGACGGACGACCTCGCCCGACCCCCCGGCCACGCCCAACGCCTCACCGTTGACGGTGAGCTGGACGGCGCCGGCGTTGCCGAGAACGAGGCGGAGTCGCCGGTTATCGGTGAAGCTGCGCTGCGTCCCGTCCGCGAGGATGCCCTGGAAGAGCTGGCGCCCGGCCGGGTCGCGGACGCTCACCCAGCTGTCCCCGCCCACGACGTCGAGCTGGACGCTGACCTCCTGCTCGGGAGCGACGGCCACCGGCCCGGAGGCCTCGGTCTCCTCGGCCTTCGGCGTGGGGGTCCGGGTCGGCTGGGGGGTCGCGGGGGCCGACTGAGTCGGCTCGGCGACTGCGGGGCCCCCCGAGCCGTCGTCCCCACCTGCGGCGATCCGGAAGACGCCGTACCCGAGCACGAGGACGAGGACGACCGCCATCGCGGCCGACCAGTTCGGGCCACCCCGGCGCCGTGCCGTGTAGGTCTCGGACTGCAGGGCCTCGAGCGACCTGGCACCGGTGTCGTCGTGCGCCTCGTCGTACTCCACCATGAGCGGGGCCGAGTCGACCCCGACGACCTGGGCGATGCTGCGGACGTGGCCCCGGGCGTAGAAGTCGCCGCCGCACAGGGAGAAGTCGTCGCGCTCGATCGCCTCGATGATCGTCTGGCGGATTCTGGTGGCCTCGCTCACCCGGTCGATCGACAGGCCGGCCTGCTCGCGCGCGGCCGCGAGTGTCTGACCGATGGACACGCAGCCTCCCCTGGGGTGTGCGACACCGCGTCAACGACGGTTCAATGAACGAGGTCCCAGGTAAAGAGTGTAGGGCTCGCCCCGGTGCGCGGGTATCACTCGCTCAAAGACCGGACACCCACTTAACACCGCTGGGCGGCGGCCGGGGGGTCAGCCCCCGCGGACCGTGTCCAGGACCTCGTCCATCTCGTCGGGCTTGACGAGGACGTCCCGGGCCTTGGAGCCCTCGCTGGGGCCGACCACGCCCCGGGACTCCATGAGGTCCATGAGGCGCCCCGCCTTCGCGAACCCCACCCGCAGCTTGCGCTGGAGCATCGAGGTGGAGCCGAACTGGGTCCCGACCACGAGCTCGATGGCCTGGCAGAGCAGGTCGAGGTCGTCCCCGACGTCCTCGTCGAGCTCCTTGCGCTGGCTCTGCCCGGCCGTCACGTCCTCCCGGTACGCCGGCTGGAGCTGGTCCCGGCAGTGCCGGGACACGGCGTTGATCTCGGGCTCGGTGATCCACGCGCCCTGCAGTCGGATCGGCTTGCTCGCGCCCATCGGGAGGAACAGCGCGTCGCCCTGGCCGACGAGCTTCTCCGCGCCCGCCTGGTCGAGGATGACCCGGCTGTCGGCCAGGCTGGACGTGGCGAAGGCCAGCCGCGACGGGACGTTGGCCTTGATGAGGCCGGTCACCACGTCCACGCTCGGCCGCTGGGTCGCCAGCACGAGGTGGATGCCGGCGGCGCGGGCGAGCTGGGTGATGCGCACGACCGCGTCCTCGACGTCCCGCGGCGCCACCATCATGAGGTCGGCCAGCTCGTCGACGATGACGAGCAGGTACGGGTACGGCTGGTAGACCCGCTCGCTGCCGGGCGGTGGCTTGAGCTTGCCCGACCGCACGGCCTTGTTGAAGTCGTCCACGTGCCGGTACCCGCTGGCGGCCAGGTCGTCGTAGCGCAGGTCCATCTCCCTGACGACCCAGGAGAGCGCCTCCGCCGCCTTCTTCGGGTTGGTGATGATCGGCGTGATGAGGTGCGGGATGCCCTCGTACGCGGTCAGCTCGACCCGCTTCGGGTCGACGAGCACCATGCGCACCTCGTCCGGCGTCGACCGCATGAGCACGGACGTGATGAGCGTGTTGATGCACGAGGACTTGCCTGACCCCGTCGCTCCGGCGATGAGGATGTGCGGCATCTTCGCGAGGTTGGCGCAGACATGGTGACCCTCGACGTCCTTGCCGAGTGCGACCACCATCGGGTGCGCGTCGGCCGTCGCCACGCGCGAGCGCAGCACGTCGCCGAGGCTCACCCACTCCCTGTCCGTGTTGGGGATCTCGATGCCGATCGCGGACTTGCCCGGGATCGGGGAGAGCACCCGCACCTCGGCGCTGGCGACGGCGTAGGAGATGTTCTTGGTCAGGGCGGTGACCCGCTCGACCTTGACCCCGTGGCCCAGCTCGACCTCGTACCGTGTGACTGTCGGCCCCCGGGTGAAGCCGGCCACGGTGGCGTCGATGTCGAACTGCTCGAAGACACCCATGAGCGCGTCGACGACCGCGTCGTTGGCCTTCGAGCGCGTCTTGTGCGGCGAGCCCTGACGCAGCAGGGCGGGCTCCGGCAGGACGTAGGTGATGTCCCCGGACAGCACGAGCTGCTCGCTCCGTACGGGTGAGGGGGTGTGGGGCGGTGCAGCGCCCGGCTTCGTGGCCACTCCGGGGGCGTCCGCCGCCGAGTCGGCGACGGTCGGGCTGTCGTCGCCGACGCCGGCGGCCTCGGCGGCACCCTCCTCCGCCGCCTTGCGCCGTGCGCGACGCAGCGCCCGGCCCTCGAG
>JBOGEN010000095.1:0-11614 GCA_050743265.1 Actinomycetes bacterium | reverse complement strand
GTGGCAGGCCGTCTGCGTCGACGAGTTCCAGGACACCGACCCGTTGCAGGTCGAGCTCGTCCATCTCGTCACCGGGCTCGACCACGGCTCCTGGAAGGACGCGACCGTCGAGGGTGGGCGGCTGTTCTTCGTGGGCGACCCGAAGCAGTCGATCTACCGGTTCCGTCGTGCGGAGGTCGCCCTGTTCGCCGAGGTGAGCCGGGTGTACGCCGCGGGCCGGCTCGGTCTCGTGCGGAACTTCCGGTCGCGCCCGGGCGTCCTCGCCGTGGTCAACGCGGTGTTCACCCGGGTGTTCGGGGACGATGCGACAGTGGGCTTCGCGCCGTTGCAGGCTGCGCGCCCTGGCGTGGACGCGGACACGGGCCCGGACGTCCTGCTCCTGGGCGGGCCCGCCGACAAGCGGATCGGTGCGATCCGTGAGGACGAGGCCGACCACGTCGCGGCGACGCTGGCCCGGGCGCGCGGGAGGTGGCAGGTCGGGGGCCCGCCGACGACCGCACGCCGGGCGTCGTACGGCGACATGGCCATCCTCGTCCCCACCCGGACGTCCCTGGGCCCGCTCGAGGACGCCTTGGACCACCACGGCGTCCCGTACCGCGTCATGAGCCGCTCGCTCATCTGGGAGAGCGACGCCGTCCGCGACCTGGTCACGGTGCTGCAGGCGGTGGACGACCCGGCAGACGCCGTCGCCCTCGTGGCCGCACTGCGCCACCCGATGTTCGGCTGCAGCGACGACGACCTCGTCGCGTGGAAGGCCGCGGGGGGCCGCTGGCGGTACGACGCCCCGCCGCCGGAGGGATGCGAGGACGCGCCCGTCGCCGAGGCGATGGCGGCGCTGCGGCTCTACCACGACCTGCGGTGGTGGCTGCCGGTCAACGTGCTGCTCGACCGCGTCGTCCGCGAGCGGCGCGGCGTCGAGCTGACGGCGGCGCACCGGCGCCCGCGTGACCACTGGCGCCGCCTCCGCTTCCTCGTCGACCAGGCGCGGCTCTTCCTCGACAGCGGTGGGGCGGGGCTCACCGGGTTCGTCCGCTGGGCTCGAGAGCAGATCGAGAGCGCTGCCGACGCGGTGGAGACCGTGACCCCGGAACGTGACGACGACGCGGTGCAGATCCTCACCATCCACGGGGCCAAGGGGCTGGAGTTCCCCGTCCTCGCGCTGAGCGGCATCAACTCGCCCCCGATCACGCGCAGCCACGTGATCTGGTCGGCGGACGCCCCGCCGGAGGTCGACCTCTTCAAGGGCTTCGAGACGCCGGGGCACGACGACGCACAGAAGCGGGAGAGGGACCTCGACGCGCAGGAGAACCTGCGCCTGCTCTACGTCGGCATGACCCGGGCCGCCGACCACCTCGTCGTGTCGCTCTACCACCGCCCGTCGAAGGGCGCGAAGGCACCGAACAGCCACGCGATGCGGCTGGACGGGATGCGCGAGGCGCTCACCGCCGCCGGTGCCGTCCACGAGCCGGCCGCACCGGCGTCGAAGCCGGCTGATGCCGCACCGGCTACGACGTCTGTGGCCGATGGTGCGGTGGACGGCCGGGCCGCGTTCCTCGCCGCGCGGGCGGCGCTGCTGACCTCGGTCACGGGGCGGCTGCCGATGACGGCGACCGGGCTGGCGGCCGCGGCCGCGGCGGCAACGGCAGCGACGGTCGACGAGGAGACCGCCGGCGAGGTGGACGCGTCGCAGGAACCGTCCGACCCGCTCGAGGACGCCTCGCAGTCCGCACCCGACGGGGCCGAGACAGGGCCGGTGGCGCGCAGCGGCGCGACGCTGGGCAGCGCCGTGCACCGCGCGCTCGAGATCGTCGACCTCGCCGAGCCGTCCGAGCCGGCGGTCCGGCGGGCGGTCGACGCGGCCTGCGCGGAGCTCGGCGTGGTGCGGCTGTCCGGCGAGGCGGCGTCGCGGGTCCGTGCCGCGCTGGCTGCGCCGATCGTCCGGCTCGCCGCGTCCCGCCGGCACTGGAAGGAGGTGCCTGTCGTCGTCGAGCTCGACGGACGCGTCGTCGAAGGGTTCGTCGACCTCGTCGTCGACACCGACGACGGGCTCGTGGTCGTGGACTACAAGACCGACGGGGTCCGCTCCGCGTCCGAGCGGGAGGTGACCGTGCAGCGCTACGCCCCGCAGCTCCACGCGTACGCGGACGCGCTGGCACGCGCCACCGGGCTCCCGGTCGCTCCTCCGCAGCTGCTGTTCTGCCGGCCCGACGGCGCCGAGTCGGTGAGCGTGCCGGGTGACGTCCGGGCGATTCGGGGCTCTTGACACCGTCTGGTCCCGCGCGGTTTTCTGGGCGGTGAATCTATTTCTCCTAAGAGAAAAGAGTCGCCATGGACCAGGCCCAGCAGGACCAGTACGCGGGCGTCGGCGTGGACGGCGTCATCACCCCGACGGACACGGCCGGCGGTGGCTCGTCCAGCTCGGTGATCATGGACCCGGACGCGTACTTCAAAGCGATGGTGCCGCCCGACACGGCTCCGGGAGTCTGGCGCTGGGACGACATCGAGTTCGTCCTCACCGAGATGGCCAAGCGGCCCAAGCGCTACCCGGCGTACCGGCGGTTCGCGGCGCTGGTCAACCAGGAGTGGGACGGTGCGCCCGGCGCGTCACCGCTCGTCTTCGTCGGCGTGCAGCGCATCCACGCCGGGGAGGAGCTGCCGGGTCACCGGCACAACTCCGTGGCCATCTACTACTGGATCAGCGGCAGCGGCAAGGCGCTCGTCGACGGCAAGGAGATCCGGTTCAAGGCCGGCGACTTCTTCACCTGTCCGGCGTGGCACGACCACTCGTTCGTCAACGACGGCGACACCGAGATGACGATGATCGCCATCCACGACCTGCCGCTGCTCGCCCAGGCGCGCGCCCTCTTCTGGGAGGAGCCGATCGGCGCCGAGAACATCCAGCACATCGTGCGGGAGGACGCCGGGGCGTGGAGCGCCCAGGAGGAGCGCGAGGTGCTCGAGTCCGCCCCCTCGATCGTCCAGCCCGCCTCCTCCTGAGGCCGGCAGACGAGGGCGTACGCCGATGAGGTCGCGGCAGCCGGAGACGCGGGCACCGTTCACCGGCGCCCGCGCCGTCGGCGCGGCCGACCTCGGCGACGGGGAGCGCCGAGCCGTGCACGCCGGTGGGCGCCGGTTCGTCATCGTCCGTGACGGCGATGACCGGTTCGCCTGTGAGAACAGGTGCCTGCACGTCGGCGTACGCCTCTCCGAGGGGATCCAGCACGGTGCCGTCCTGGAGTGCCGCTGGCACCACTGGCGGTACGACCTGCGCACCGGAGGCGTCGACGCGGAAGACTCGCCGTTCGCCTCCTTCGAGACGTACGGCGTCGTCGTCGACGGCGACGACCTCGTGATCGAGCCCGTTCCCCGGACGAGGACCCGGCTGCGTCAGCCCTGCCCGGTGGCGGTCGACCGACAGTGAAGGAGACACCCGTGCACGAGGACAGCGCCGGTGACGCCGACGTCCTGTTCGGCTCGCTGGACCTCTCCGGTGACCGCAGCGCGGCGATGACCGCCTCCCCACCGGGAGGGTCGGACCGGCACGTGATCGTCCTGCCCGGCATCCACGGGCGGACGCCCCACGTCCTCGACGTGTGCCGGCGCCTGGTGGCGGGCGGACACCGCGCGGTCGTCGCCGACTTCTACTGCACCGCCGCGCAGCGGGGCGAGATCCGCGGCCCGGCCGACGTCGCCTCGGCGGTGGCCGCCCTGGACGACGCGGCGATCGCGGACGGAGTGGCCGAGCTGGCCGACTCGCTCGCCCCAGGCGGGCCGGTGGCCGTCCTCGGCTACTGCATCGGCGGGACGCTCGGCCTGCTCGCGACGTCGCGGTCGGACGCGGTGACAGCCACCGTCGCCTACTACGGTGTGCTGCGGCACCGCGGACCGCTCGCGGAGAAGGGCCCCGACCCGCTCGACTCCGTGGGGGACACGACGGTCCCGGTGCTGGCCCACTACGGCACGGTCGACCCCTGGTGCTCGGAGCAGGACGTGGACGATCTCGAGGCCAAGCTGGCGGCCTCCGGCGGTGCGCACGGCGTCTACCGGTACCCCGGCGCGGGCCACGCGTTCGAAGAGCCCGGCAGCCGCGGCTTCCGTCCCGTCGCGGCCGGCGAGTCGGCCCGGCGTACCGCGGACTTCCTCGACTACTACCTCACCGGACCTGGCGTGCCGACGCGGTGAACGGCGGTCCCACGCCCAAGCGGGTGCCGGCGGTGCAGAACGCGCTGGCCGTTCTGGAGCACCTCCGGTCCGTCCACAACGAGCCGAGGACGCTGAGCGAGATCGCGCGCGCCACCGACCTCAACGTCTCGACCTGCTTCAACCTCCTCAAGACGCTCGAGGACGGGCTCGTCGTCTCGTTCGACCCGGCGCGCAAGTCGTACCGGCTCGGGCTGCGCCTCGCCGAGCTGGGCGCGATGGTCGACGGGCGCTCGCAGGCCGCCCAGCTCGTGCTCGAGGAGGCCCGCTCGATCACGGACACGGTGGGGCTGGGCTGCTTCCTCATGGGACGCAAGGACGCGACGTCCTTTGTCGTGCTCGACAAGGTCGAGAGCAGGAAGCCCATCCGGGTGACCATCGACCGCGGAGCCACGTTCCCGCTGACCGGTGCCGTGGCGGCGAAGGCATGGTTTGCCTGGTCCTCCGGCGAGGCGATCCGCGACCTGGTCGGCGGCCGCAGCCTGCCGCACCACACCGACCGTTCCATCACCGACCTCGACGCGTTCGAGGGTGAGCTGACGACGACCCGTGCGCGCGGCTACTCGACGAGCGTCGGCGAGTACTACCCGGGCCACAACGCCGTGGCCGCCGCCGTGTTCGGCCAGGACGGTGCGCCGGTGTTCCTCCTCGTCGTCGTCGGGGCGGACACCGAGCTGACGCCGGACGACCTGGAACGCGTCGGCGGAGTCGTCGCCGCCGGGGCCGTACGCGCCACGCAGCGGATCGGGGGACGCCTCCCGTCCGAGGCCTGACGGGGCAGCACGCCGGCTGTCGCCGGGCCGAGGACGGCTCAGAGCTCGCTGGGCAGCAGCGTCGTGATCCGGTCCCGCGCGGCGTCGAGCAGGGGCGCCAGCGCGTGGGCCACCCCGGCGTCGGGCATCCGGCTCGACGGGACGACGACGGCGACTGCGGCGAGCGGCGTCCCGTACAGGTCGGGGATGGCAGTGGCCACGGCGCTCACGCCGGTCTCGCCCTCCTCGAGGTTGATCGCGTACCCGGTCTCGCGGATCGTCTCCAGCTCGGCGACGAGCCCGTCCCACGAGGTGACCGAGGCCGGGGTGCGCGCCTCGAGCTGCCCGTCGGGGTAGTGCCGGCGCAGCTCCTGCGCCGGCATGCCGGCGAGGATCGCCTTGCCGCCCGCGGTGCAGTGCGCGGGCATGACCAGGCCGGTCCTGTCGGCGACGCGGACCGGACGCGGGCTCTCGACGCAGTCGATGAAGCGGACGCTGCGGTGCTCGAGCAGCATGAGGCTGACGGTCTCCTGGGTCGCCTCGGCGAGGTCCTGCAGCACCGGCCGAGCGCTGCGGCGGATGTCGATGCGGCCGATCGCGGCGAGCCCCACCTCGTGCAGCGCCGGCCCGGGGCGGTAGGCGCCGTTCGGCCTGTCCTGCATCACGAAGTCGCGCTCGCGGAGCGCGGTGAGCAGCCGGTGTGCCGTCGACCGGGCGACGTCGAGCGCGTCGGCCGCTTCGGCGACCCGGAGGATGCGCCGTTCGCCGACGAGGCGGAGCAGCCGCAACGCATTGTCCACGGACCTGAGACCGCCGTCGGAGCGCT
Source organism: Actinomycetes bacterium (assembly GCA_050743265.1). GTDB lineage: Bacteria > Actinomycetota > Actinomycetes > JBOGEN01 > JBOGEN01 > JBOGEN01. The sequence goes on along the minus strand of JBOGEN010000095.1, from coordinate 5,836 downwards.
CCCGATTCCTCATCGCGGAACAATAACACGGCGACTTCCCAACTGCGGAAGGCATGGCCTAGCCTCGCATCTCGCTCGTCACGTCCCATTCGTCTCTGGTCGCCCTGGCCCGGTCGGGAGCCGTCGGAGGTCACACCGTGCCCGTCTCGCCGCCGGTCCAGCCGCTCGACGCGGACGACGCGACCCTCCGCGAGATGCTCCTCGACGCCGAGCTGCCGCCCCTGCTGGCCGCGCTCGCGCACGTCACCGGCGACATGTCGCTGGTCGACCCGGCACTGCGTCCCCCGCTCGTCCCGCGGGCGTCCGGAGTCGACGCGCACGGGGGGATGTCCCCCGAGGCACAGGTCCGGGGGAGGGAGGCGGCGTTCGCCGCACTGCGGCGGTTCCGTGACAGCGGGGGGCGGTGCGCGCCCGACCCGGGGCCGGAGCAGCTCAGGCAGCTGATGGCGTTCATCGCGGGCGACGCCCCCGAGGAGTACCTGCCGCTGATGAGCCACGAGCTCGGGCTCCCGGACGACGCCGGGGCACCGGGCTGGACGATGCAGGAGGTCGCCCCGGACGCGGACTTCTCCGTGGCCGTGATCGGCGCGGGCATGTCCGGGCTGGTGGCCGCGCACCGGCTCGCCCAGGCCGGCGTCCCGTTCGTCGTCCTCGAGAAGAACCCCGAGGTCGGGGGAGTCTGGTACGAGAACAGCTACCCGGGCTGCCGGCTCGACACGAACAACTTCGCCTACAGCTTCTCGTTCGCGCAGAAGGCGGACTGGCCGCAGCAGTTCTCACCCCGGGACGCGATCCGCGACTACTTCCGCGACGTCAGCGAGGAGTTCGGGCTGCGGCAGCACATCCGGTTCCGCACGGAGGCACTGGCCGCGACGTACGACGAGGACACCGCGACCTGGACGGTGCGGCTGCGGACGCCCGACCGGTCCGAAGAGTCGCTGAGGGTCTCCGCGGTCGTCACGGCGGTCGGCCAGCTCAACCGCCCGAGCCTCCCGGACATCGCGGGCAGGGACTCCTTCGCCGGGCTGTCCTGGCACAGCGCGCAGTGGAACCACGACGTCGACCTGCGCGGCCTGCGGGTGGCCGTCGTGGGCACCGGTGCGAGCGCGTACCAGGTCGTGCCGAGCATCGCCGGGCAGGTGCGCGAGCTCACCGTCTTCCAGCGGACCCCGCCGTGGATGCTGCCGACGCCCGCCTACCACGACGACATCCCGGCGGGGATGCGGTGGCTGTTCGGCCGCGTGCCCTCCTACCACCGCTGGTTCCGCTTCTACCAGTTCTGGATGTCGGTCGAGGGGCGCCGCCCGTTCGTCCAGGTCGACCCTGAGTGGGAGCACGACGTCTCGGTGTCCGAGGCCAACGAAGCGCTGCGCCAGGCGCTGGTGCACCACCTGCACGCGCAGTTCGGCGACCGGCCGGACCTGTTGGCCAAGGTCGTGCCCGACTACCCGCCCGGCGCGAAGCGGATGATGCGCGACAACGGGGTGTGGCCTGCCGCGCTCAAGCAGGACAACGTGCACCTCGTCACCGAGGGGATCGAAGAGATCACCCCTGACGGCATCATGACGCGGGACGGCACCTTGCACGCGGTCGACGTCATCGTGTACGCGACCGGGTTCCGGGCCTCGGAGTTCCTCGCGCCGATGACGGTCCGCGGCAAGGACGGGCTCGACCTGCACGAGCACTGGAAGGGGGACGCGCGGGCGTTCCTCGGCATCAACGTCCCGGGGTTCCCCAACCTGTTCTGCGTGTACGGCCCGAACACCAACCTCGTCATCAACGGCAGCATCCTCCTGTTCTCGGAGAACGCGGTGCACTACACACTCGAGTGTCTGCGCATGCTGCTGGAGGGCGGGCACCGGGCGATGGACTGCCGTCGCGAGCCGTTCGACAGCTACAACCGGCGCATCGACGAGGGCAACGCGTGCATGGCCTGGGGAGCGTCCACCGTCAACAGCTGGTACAAGAACGAGCTCGGCCGGGTGGCGCAGGTCTGGCCGTTCCCGATCCTCGAGTACTGGCAGCTGACCCGTGCGCCGGACGCCGCGCACTACGAGTTCCGGTGAGCGACGGCACTCGGACTCGCGGTGAGTTCTTCCGCACTGCGGAATCCGTACGCCGGCTGTTGCTTCATACGGGATCAGCCGTCTACCGTATACGCCTGATCCATCCAGTAGACGGCATATGTGCGGTTCCGCGCATATCACCCGGGACCGGCTCGACCACCGTGCTCTCGTCCGAGGGCCGGGGCAGCAGGGCCGCTCCACTCGCCGAGGAACGGAAGCTCCGTTGGCCCACCCGATGAGCGCGCAGACTCGCCCGGCGCCGACGTCGGACGCCGCGCGCGAGGAGGCGACGCCGGCAGCGGGGCGTCGGCGGCGGTTCAGGCGCGGGGGCAGGGACCTGCTGACCCGGGTGGCGGGTGTCATCGGCGTGCTCGCCGTGTTCGAGATGCTGTCGCGTACCGGCGTCCTGCCGCCCGAGTCGTTCCCGCCGGTCAGCGAGATCTACGCCGAGCTCGCCGTGCTGCTCACGGATCCCGGCCTCTGGATCGAGGTCGACAGGACGATGCGCGGCTGGGCGGCGGGCCTCGCCATCGCCACCGTGCTCGCTGTCCCGATCGGCACGCTGCTGGGCGCCAGCCGCCTCGCGTTCCACGCGAGCCGGCTCACGATCGAGTTCCTTCGGCCGGTGCCGTCGGTGGCACTCATCCCGCTGGCCGTGCTCGTCTTCGGCTCCGGTCACGCGATGAAGGTCTTCCTCATCGCGTTCGCGACCTTCTGGCCGATCATGTTCCAGACGATCTACGGCGTGCAGGACGTCGACCCGGTGGCGCGCGACACCGCTCGCTCGTACGGGCTGAAGCGGTGGGCCATCTTCACCCGGATCACGATGCCGAGCGCGGCGCCGTACGTGGCGACGGGCCTGCGGATCTCGTCCGCGATCGCGCTCATCCTCGCGGTCACGGCGGAGATCGTGGGCGCGCCCGGGCTCGGCCGCGCGATCGTCGTGTCCCAGGTGAACGGCGCGATCCCGCAGATGTACGCGCTCATCCTCGCCACCGGGCTGCTCGGCTGGCTGCTCAACTCGGTGTTCTCCTCGGCCGAGCGGCGCCTGCTGCGGTGGCACCCCGCGCACCGGGAGGTGGCGCGGTGAGGTTCGGCTCGCGGGTGGGGCTCTTCCTGCTCCAGTTCGTCCTGCCGGTGGTCGTGCTCGCCGGGTACGGGGTGTGGAGCGCACAGGCGGGCCAGTTCTACTTCCCCCCGCTGGGCGACATCGTGCGGGAGTTCCGCGAGACGTGGCTGTTCCACGGCATCCAGACCGACCTCGTGCCGAGCCTGGGCCGGCTCCTCGTCGGCTACGTCATCGCGGTCGTGGCCGGGGTCGTGGCCGGCGTCGCGCTCGGGCTGTCCCGTACCGCGCGGGTGGCCTCTGAGCCCGTCGTCGAGTTCCTCCGCGCCCTGCCGGCGCCGGCGCTCATCCCGTTCGCGCTGCTGCTCTGGGGCAGCGGCGACAACGCGAAGATCTTCATCATCGCGCTGGGCACGGTGTGGCCGATCCTGCTCAACACGATCGACGGCGTACGCAGCCTGGAGACCGAGCAGGTCGACATGGCGCGCTCGTACCGGATCCCTGGGCACGCCAGGCTGCTGCACATCGTCCTGCCCGCGGCCAGCCCGCGGATCTTCGCCGGCATGAGGACGAGCCTCTCGATCGGGATCATCCTCATGGTGATCTCCGAGATGGTGGCCAGCACCAACGGCCTCGGGTACTTCATCCTCGAGTCGCAGCGCAGCTTCGCGATCCCGGAGATGTGGACGGGGATCGTCGTGCTCGGGCTGATCGGCTACCTGCTCACCTGGGTCTTCCTCCAGGTCGAGGCCCGCTTCCTCTTCTGGCACCGCGGCGCGAAGGGCCTGCTGTCCGAGAACGCGCGGCAGAGCGGCTCCGGCTCGACGTCACGGTCCCCGGCGCCCACCACCGCCCCCACAGCCCCCGCACGCGACGCCTCGCACACGGCGTCGTCCTAGCGAGAGGTCCCACGTGCTCGAGGTCTCGAACCTGCGCAAGGTCTACGGCAGTCCGCCGGAGGGGCGTACCGCGGTGGCGGACCTGTCGTTCACCGTCGGCGAGAAGGAGCTGGTCTGCATCCTGGGCTCCTCGGGCTGCGGCAAGACCACGATGCTCCGCTGCCTGTCCGGTCTGCTGCCGCCGACGAGCGGCCAGATCCTGCTGGAGGGCCAGCAGGTCGACGGCCCGCCCGAGGACCTCGCGTTCGTGTTCCAGGACTACAGCCGGTCGCTGCTCCCGTGGATGACCGTCGAGCGCAACGTCTCCTTCCCGCTGCGCTACCGCGGGATGTCGAGGGCGGACGCGAAGGCGGCCACCGAGGAGGCGCTCGACGCGGTCGGCCTCGTCGGGCGCAACCGCGCGTACCCGTGGCAGCTCTCCGGGGGGATGCAGCAGCGCGTCGCCATCGCGCGGGCGCTGGCGTTCAAGCCGCGCCTGCTGCTCATGGACGAGCCGTTCGCGTCGGTGGACGCACAGACCCGCTCCGACCTCGAGGACCTGCTGCTCGAGGTGTGGCGGAGGTACGAGATCACCGTCCTGTTCGTCACGCACGACATCGACGAGGCCGTGTACCTGTCCCAGCGCGTGCTCGTGCTGCACCGTCCCGCGCACGTGCACGAGGTGGTGGAGATCGACCTGCCCGCCGAGCGCGACCAGCTCACCACCAAGCGGCTCCCCGGGTTCGGCGAGCTGCGCTCCCGCGTGCTGTCCAGCCTGCGTGCCCCCGACCCGGCCGGAGTGAACCCATGAAGATCAGACACTGGCTCGGCATCGTCGCCGCGGCCGCACTGCTGACGACCGCCTGCTCCGGCGGCTCGGGCCCCGAGCAGGGCGCGGACGGCCTGACGAAGGTGCGGGTCGCCGAGACGGCGGGCGCACCGCTCAACTTCCTCACCTACGGCGACGAGCAGGGCTTCTTCGCCGACAACGGCATCGACCTGGAGATCTCGTCGTCCTCGGGCGGGGCGACGGTGATCCCGCAGCTGGTGAGCGGCGACCTCGACGTCGCCGGCTCGAACATCGTGTCCGGCATCATCGCGATCGACCAGGGCCTGCCCATCCAGATGGTGGCGGCCGGCACGAGTACCGCCGAGGATCCCGCCCAGGACTTCTCGGCCCTCATGGTGGCCGGAGGCAGCCCGGCCGCGGGCATCGCCGACCTCGTGGGTCAGCGGGTCGCCGTCAACAGCTTGCGCAACATCAACGACATCGTGGTCGGGCACGAGCTGCAGCAGGCCGGCCTGTCCGACGACGCCGTCCAGTTCGTCGAGATCCCGTTCCCGGAGATGGCGGCCGCGGTCGAGCGCGGTGACGTCGCCGCCGCCGTGGTCATCGAGCCGTTCATCACGGTCGCCGAGGACAACGGGCTGCGGATCATCGGCCGCCCCTACACGGAGCTGCGGCCCGGCCTGCAGATCGGCACCTACCTCATGAACCGCGAGCTGGTGGCGTCCCAGCCGGAGCTGGTGCAGGGCTTCCAGCGTGCGGTCAAGGCCACCGGGGACGCCGTCGCCGCCGATCCCGCGGCGTTCCGCGAGGCCCTGCCGCGCATCAGCGAGACGGATCCCGCGCTGGCCGAGCGGGTGCGGATCAACCTGTGGCGCGGCACGACCGACCGCGCGTCGTTGGAGCTGGTGATGGGGTTGATGGTCGACTACGGGCTGATCGACGCGCCCGTCGACCTGGACGCGGCCGTCGTGGGATAGCGCAGCCGCTCGTGCACCAGCTCGGCGCCGCGCAGCACCGCCGGGGCGAACGCGCGGAT
>JBOGEN010000094.1:0-14997 GCA_050743265.1 Actinomycetes bacterium | reverse complement strand
CCGGGGCCCCGGGCCGGGCACGGACCCGCGGACCCCGCCCACTCCCGGTGCTCCCCCTGCCACGCAGCCCGCACAGCACCCTCCGGCTCCGCCCACCGCGCCGATGCCCACCGTCCCGGCTGCCTCGCACGGTGGGCCGCAGGCACCCCCCACGCCGCCCACACCACCGCCGGTCCCGCAGCACTACCAGCAGCCCCAGCAGACCCAGCGCCCCCAACCGCCGCAGTACGCCCAGCCCCAGCAGCCGCAGTACGCCCAGCAGCCCCATCCGCCCCAGTACGCCCAGCCGCAGCACCCTCAGCACCCGCAGCGCAGCCCGGAGCAGACGGCGGCCGACATCACCGCGTCCTGGACCTCCCCCTGGGACAGCGAGGGACGCAACCTCGAGGACCCGCCGCCGCCGAACACCCCGCCGCCGGCGGGGCAGCCCGCGCCGTACGGGCACTCGAGCCCGACCCAGTCGACACCGGCGTACGGCAACGCCGGGTTCGGCAGCCCGTCGTACGGCAGCCCCGGGTACGGCAACGGGGACTACAGCAGCAGCCGCTACGGAAGCACCGGCTACGGCAACGCCGGGTACGGGGCCCCGCCCTCCGGCGGGTACGGCAGCCCACCGCCGGCCCCGCAGTACGAGCAGCCCAGCCCGGAGTACTCCCCGATCTTCGACCAGGTGGCGTCGTCCTGGTTCGACAAGCCGATGGACGAGCCGGACCAGTCCCCGTCGTGGTCGTCGCCGGCCGACGAGGGGTGGTCCGCGGCGGAGCGCCTGCTCGGCGAGTCCGCCGCGCCGGCCACCGGGGAGCTGCCGCGCCGCGAGCCGATGAGCCAGCTCGTCCCCGGCTCGGTGCGCCCGGGCGGGCCCCAGCCGTTCCGCATGACCAGGCCTGAGAGCTCCAGCCAGGACGCGTGGGCGTCCTACCAGGACCGGGTGGACGAGGGCCGCAGGTCCTGGCCCGACAAGGGACGCGGAGGGCACTCCGGCAACACTCCGTGAGTCGTGGGCGGCAGAGGGTCGTCACCGCTTTCGGGCATGTTCTATCGTGCTGTGCACAAATAGCACTGTTGCTGCCTGTATGAGCCGTTGAGGGTGGTTCGCTCCGTTCGTCCCAGGGATGCGCTCCCACGGGCGGTGCGCCCCCGTCGCCACCACGGTGGCGTCCGTCTCGGGGTGACCAGGCGGCGGTGCACGTGCTGACCTCGAGGGAGGACGGGTGGCTCCCCTGCCGTTCCGTCGCACTGCGGCACTGTCGTGCGCCGCAGTGCTGGCGGCCGGTTGCGCCACCCCCTCCCTCGGTGACACCAGCGCCGGGCACACCCCGAAGGTCGTCCGGGTGGGGCTGCTCATCCCCGGCTCAGGGAGCGACGTCGAGCCGCAGACCCCGGCCGAGGAAGGCGCCCAGCTCGCGGTCGACCTGGTGAACGACGCCCAGCCGTCGGTGCCCGTACCGCTGGCTGCGGGCTTGGGCATCCCCGGGCTGGACGGCGCCCGCGTCGAGCTGGTGGTGGACCGACGGGCGGACGCGATGAGCACCGCCCAGGTCGAGCGTCTCGTCACGGACCGCGCCGTGGACGTGCTCGTCGGGGCCGGCGGCACCGAGGACGTCCTCGCCACGAGCCAGCGGGCCGAGCAGCTCGGGGTCCCGTACATCGGGGGCGGGTCCACGAGCAGCTTCCTCACCGAGCGGGGCCTCGAGTGGTTCTTCCACACCGCCCCCTCCGACGAGGCGCTCGGCCAGGCGTTCGCCGGCCTGCTCGAGCGACGGCCGGACCGATACGCGAACGACCGGGTCGCCGTCCTGTACCCGGAGGACCAGAAGGGTGCCGCGGTCGCGCACGACCTGCGCGACGCACTGGCCACCCGGGGGTACGAGTCCGCCCTCGCGCCCGTCCCGCCACCGCGGCGTGACGAGGCCGGCTCCGGTGCCGCGGCCCTGAGCCGGGCCATGGCCACCGGGGACGTCTCCGGCGTCGTGCTCGTGGGCCGTGACCCCGCGTCGGCACAGGCCGCCGCGCGTGCCGCCACCAGCGCCATAGCCACCACGGGGGCCGCGCCGGCCGCCGTGCTCGGCATCGGTGCGGGCTTCGCCGGCGTAGCCGCCGCGGCGACCCGAGACGACCAGGGCGAGGAGGCCGCCTGGGGCGACCAGGTCGCGCGCGGCGACCAGGCCGACCTGCGCGACAGCCTGCCAGGCCTGCTCGCGGCGACGCCCTGGTCCGCCGAGTCGGCCGAACACGGTGCGACCTCCTCGAGCGTGGCCGAGCTGTACCGCGGGCGCTTCGGCCGGGCCATGGGAGCGGAGGCGGCCGAGGCCTTCACCGCGACCTACACCGCCATCCGAGGAGTCGAGCAGGCCCGGTCGGTCGACCCGGAGCAGGTCCGCGCGGCGCTGGCCGCGCTCGACATCCCCGGGCGCGAGCTCGTCATGCAGTGGGACGGCGTCCGGTTCGACGCCCGCCACCGCAACGTGGCCGCCCGCGGGACGTTCGAGCAGCTCACGGCCGACGGCCCCCACCTTGTCGAGCCCGAAGACCTCGCACGGACCCCGGTCCGCTGGGGCACAGACGCGGAAAGGGACTCCTGACCTGTGACCGAGCGCCACGTCCGACGCCACCCAGCCGGCCCCCCCGAGCCGGCGGAGACTGCCGAAGCGCTGCGTCGTCCCCGCGCGCCGCGGCGGCGGCGCGCGTTCGACGTCCGGGAGTGGCGGGTCCGCACCAAGCTCGTCGCGGTCCTCGTCATCCCGACCGTGGCGTTCCTCGGGCTGGCCGGGGTCAACCTGGTCACGCTGGTGATCGCCGCGCGTTCGTACGCCGCGGACACGAGGGCGGTGGACTTCGGCCGTGACGTGTCCGTGCTCGTCCACCGGCTGCAGCGGGAGCGTGACCTGTCGGCCGGGTTCTTCGTCGACGGCAGCGAGAGCGCCGAGCGGCGGCTCGCCGCACAGCGGCACCTGGTCGACCGTGCTGTCGAGCGGTACCGCGAGGTCAGCGAGGGCATGCGCCCCGAGGCGGGGGCGCAGCTCTCCCGCACGCTGGTGCGGATCGACAGGGACCTGACCGCGCTCCCCCGGCTGCGGGACGCGGTGACCGACAGCAGCGTGACCCAGAGCGCGGCCATGGGCGAGTACTCCGGGTACGTCGCCGACCTCCTCGACGTGGTCGGCGGAGTCACCGGCCAGGGGGACCCCGAGCTCACCCAGCGGATTCGCGTGCTCGTCGCCTTCGCCGAGGCCAAGGAGCGTGCGTCGCAGGCACGTGGCACGCTGTTCGCACTCGCCCTGCGCGACCGGTTCGGCACCGGCCAGCACGAGCAGCTCACCACCGCGCTCGCGAACGAGCGGTCCGCGCTCGACCGGTTCGAGGCCACCGCCGGGGACAACCAGCGCGCCCTCGCCTCCCGCACCGTCCGCGGCCAGGCCGTGCTCACGGTTTCGCAGCTCGAGGAGGCGGCGCAGAAGGGCGGGCGTGCCGGTCCCGCGGTCGACCCCCAGCAGTGGCTGGCGGCGAGCTCGGCGCGCCAGAAGCAGATGCACGAGGCGGAGCGGCTGCTGCTCGACCGTGTCGTGGAGCGCAGCCGGGAGCTGACCGCGTCGGCCACGCAGCGGGCGACGGTGACCGGCCCGGCGATCGCGGGGATCGTCCTGGTCTCGCTCCTGCTCTCGCTCGTCATCGCGCGCTCGATGGCACGCGGCCTCACCCAGCTGCGCCGCGGCGCCCTCGACATCGCCCAGGAGCAGCTGCCCGACGCGGTGGCCCGGATCAGGGAGGGCCAGCCGGGGCAGGACGCGGAGGAGCAGGTGCCCTCGCTGAACGTGCACTCGCGGGACGAGGTGGGCCAGGTCGCCGCCGCCTTCGACGCGGTGCACCGGCAGGCCGTACGGCTGGCCGGCGAGCAGGCGATGCTCCGGCGGGATGTCAACACGCTGTTCGTGAACTTCTCCCGCCGCAGCCAGTCGCTCGTCGAGCGGCAGCTCAGCCTCATCGACGAGCTGGAGGCACAGGAGCAGAGCCCCGAAGCGCTCGACAACCTGTTCCGGCTGGACCACCTCGCCACCCGGATGCGCCGCAACAACGAGAGCCTGCTCGTCATCGCCGGCAGCGACACGACGCGCCGTTGGACGCGTCCCGTACCGCTGCGGGAGGTCGTCCTCGCCGCCATCTCCGAGATCGAGCAGTTCACCCGCGTGACGCAGAAGGCGGAGCCGGACATGGCGATCGCCGGGCACGCCGTCTCCGACGTGGTGCACATGCTCGCCGAGCTGCTGGAGAACGCGACCCGCTCGTCCCCGCCGACCTCGCACGTCACCGTGTCGGGGCGGGCCATCCGTGCCGGGACCGAGGCGCTGATCGAGATCGAGGACTCGGGCATCGGCATGACGAAGGCCGCGCTGCAGGACGCGAACCGGCGCCTCGGCAACCTGCCCGGCCAGCACGTACCGTCCGGCCCGCAGATGGGCCTGTTCATCGTGACGAGGCTGGCACGCCGCTACGGCATCGTCGTCGAGCTCGCCGAGTCCAGCCACGGAGGGTTGGTCGCGCAGGTACGGATCCCGGCCGCGCTCGTCACCCGGCAGGCGGACCCCGGCGTCGGCTCGGAGTCCGACGGCGACGCCACTGCCGACGCCCCGGCCCGCCCCGTGCGGCCGGAGCGGCAGGACGCGTCCGGTCACGGCGACGGTCGCCGCGAGACCGGACGCCGCACCTCTCGCGAGGCAGACGTCCACCCGACCGGCCGAGACGACGACCGAGAGGGCGCCGGGCCTGACGACGACCAGGTCGACGACTCGGGCGTCGCGGCCACCCCGGCGCGGCTGCAGGCCGCTCGTCGCAGCGCGATGCCCAGCCTCGCAGAGAAGGACGAGATGCCCACCGTGGTGCTGTCGGTGTTCGACTCGGTGTCCGAGTGGTTCGCCTCCTCCGGACGAGCCGCGGCGAACGGGACGCCGAGACCGACCACAGCCGACTTGCCGGTACACGCCGGTTCCGGTCGCCCGGCCGATCAGGCGAGCGCGTTCCCCGATGCCCGCGGGGCCGGGCCGGACCGGTCGAGTCCCGCCGCGGACGGGCCGCCGCAGAAGCCCGAGCCGGACCGCCCGGCCGACCCACCGGCCCAGGCCGACCGGGCGGTCTCCGCGCCGCGGGCCTCGCAGGGTTCCGGCGCGGACGACGGCTGGGCGTCCAGCGGTGACGCGGGGTGGGCCGCGGCCCAGGGAGCAGCGAGCCCCGGCAACGCCGGGCTCACCAGCGCCGGGCTGCCCATCCGGCGCCCGCGGGCGCACTTCGTGCCCGGGTCCTCGGGTACGCGACACAACGGTGAAGCTGCCGCTCCGGCCCCGACCCGCGCACCCCGTCCTGCCCCGGCGCCGGTCTCGGGGTTCGGCACCGCGAGCGAGCCGGGCCGGCCCGCGTCCCGGGCCACGCCGTCCTCCCCGGACCAGGTCCGGGGGCTCCTCTCGACCTACTACCGCGGGGTCCGCGAGGCCCGCCAGACCGGCGCCGAACCCTCGAACTCTCCGAGGGACGCCGAGTCCGGTCACAAGCCGGCCCGACCACCGACCCCGAACTCCACCACGCATGAAGGGGAGAGCACGTGACCAGCAGTGCTGACGCCGACGACTACGCCTGGCTCGTCAACGACTTCGCCGAGCGGGTCGCGGGTGTGTCCCACGCCGTGGTCGTCTCCGCGGACGGGTTGCTCGTGGCCATGTCCCACGGGTTCCCTCGGGACCGCGCCGACCAGCTGGCGGCCATCGCGGCCGGCCTCGTGAGCCTCACCCAGGGGGCAGCGTACTGCTTCATGGGAGGCCAGGTCCGGCAGACAGTCGTCGAGATGGAGGGCGGTTTCCTCTTCGTCATGGCGATGGGCGACGGGTCATCCCTGGCGGTCCTCGCCTCACCGACGTGCGACATCGGGGTGGTCGGGTACGAGATGGCCCTCCTCGTCGTCCGCGCCGGCGAGATCCTCACGCCCGACCTGCGTGCCGGTGTCGCCGGCTCGCTCGAGCGTTGATGCTCTCGGTGGCCGCGGTGGGTGCCGGGGACCCGGGCCCGATCGTGCGTCCGTACGCCTGGACGCGAGGTCGGACAAGACCCAAGGTCGACCTGGCTGTCGAAACCCTCGTCACCGCGACCTCACGGGGTGCGGCCGGGGAGCACGCGCTCGTACCCGAGAAGGCGGCAGTCGTGCGCTGCTGCCACCAGCCGCGCTCGGTCGCGGAGATCGCGGCCACGCTCGAGGTCCCCCTCGGCGTGGCCCGGGTCCTGCTGAGCGATATGGCCTCCGAGAATCTCGTCGCCGTCCACGCGGCACCGCAGGACGACGAGAGGACTCACCTCGCACTGCTCGAAAGGGTGCTCCGTGGACTTCGCAAGCTCTGAGCCGGCGGGCGACACGCCGCAGGCGGCGACCTCGGTCAAGATCATCGTGGGGGGCGGCTTCGGCGCCGGAAAGACCACGTTCGTCGGGGCCGTCTCCGAGATCACACCTCTGCGCACGGAGGCCGTCCTCACGGCGGCCGGGGCGGACGTGGACGACCTCGCCCAGCTTCCGGACAAGGTGACGACGACCGTCGCGATGGACTTCGGGCGGATCACGCTCGATGAGGACCTGGTGCTGTACCTGTTCGGCACCCCGGGCCAGTTCCGCTTCTGGTTCATGTGGGACGACATCTGCCGGGGAGCCATCGGCGCCGTCGTCCTGGTCGACACGCGCCGCCTCGCGGACTGCTTCGCCGCGCTGGACTACTTCGACCAGAAGGGGCTGCCCTACGTGGTCGCGGTGAACCGTTTCGGCGGGGACATGCACCACGACGTCGACGAGGTCCGCGAGGCGCTCCAGATCCCCCCCGAGGTGCCGGTGGTGACGTGCGACGCGCGCGACCGCGGCTCAGTCCGCGAGACGCTCATCACGATGGTCGCGCACGCCATGGAACGCAGCGCGGTCACCGCGGGCGGCTGACGGAGCAGCGAGCGCGGATGGACGGCCGCGTGACCTGTCCGGCGCGTGACCGTCACCGGTGGCTCAGGCCCGGTCGAGCGCGCGCAGGATGGACTGCGTCACCCGGTCCGGGGACCGGCTCCCGTCGACCCGCTTCAGCACGCCGAGCTGCCCATAGTGCGCGAGGAGCGGTCGCGTGTTCTCCTCGTACACGGCGAGGCGGCGTCCAAGGGTCTCGTCGGAGTCGTCGTCGCGGCCCTCGCGCCGTGCACGGCCGCGCACCCGCCGGGCCAGCTCCGGTTGGCTCACGTCGAGGGCGATGACCGCGTCCACGGAGCCGTCGGGCCTCGCGTCGAGCGACCCCGCCTGGCCGACCGTACGAGGGAAGCCGTCGAGCACCCAGCCGTCCGGAGCCTCGTCGAGCAGGCGCGCGAGCACCGCGTACACCGTGTCGTCGTCCACCAGGTCTCCCCGGGCGAGCGTCGCCTCGACGGCGCGGCCGGTCTCGCTACCCCGTTCGACCTCGTCGCGGAGCATGGCACCGGTCGACAGGTGCGGGAGGCCGGTCCGCCGGGCGACGCGCATCGCCTGCGTCCCCTTGCCGGACGCCGGTGGACCCAGGATGACGAGGCGCACGCCTGCCCCCTTGGTCGCTCCCGACTCCGTCGAGGCATGACCCTACGCGAGCACCCTCCCCAGCCGGCCGAGGCGTACGGGGTACCCGAGCCGGTCCGCGCAGGTTGTCCACAACGTCCGGACACGACCCGGTCCGTCCTGGCTACGCTGCGCCGCACTGTCCCTCCTCCCCGCGGAGCACCCCGTGAGCGACGCCAACGGCTTCAGCCCGACCGGTTCGCAGACCTACCCACCACCGGAGGGTCGGCGAGCCCCCGACAGACCCGCGACCGTCGCCCCGTTGCCTCCTGCCCCGGTGTTCGCGTCCTGGGGGTCGCGGGTCGGCTCCTGCCTCGTCGACGCGCTGCCGATCTTCTTCGTCCTCGTCCTCGGCTCGGTGATCGACGGCACAAGCGGCCCCGGGCCGGGCGTCGCGCTGGGGTACGTCCTCGGCCTGGCCATCTACGTGTGGAACGCCGTCGTCCGACAGGGCAGGACGGGCCAGAGCCTGGGCAAGAGCGTGCTGAACACCCGGCTCGTCAACGCCCGCACCGGGCAGCCGATCGGCGCCGGCATGTCCTTCGTCCGTGGCCTCGCGCACGCGCTGGACACGTGGTCGCTCATGATCGGCTACCTGTGGCCGCTGTGGGACGCCAAGCGGCAGACCTTCTCCGACAAGGTCACCGCGTCCGTGGTGGTCAGGTCCTGATCCCGTACCGCCGCACTGGTCAGGGGGCCGTTGCATGGGTAGAAGGCACCCATGGGCGACGACCTCCGCACCAAGACCATCGTCGAGACCCTCTCGGGGAGCTTCGACGACCTGATGCGGGCGGACCCGGCCGCGTTCAGGCGGCGGTTCCGGCGGATGGCGGCCGACCCGTTCGCGTTCTACCGCGGGTCAGCCCCGCTCTTCTACGCGGACGTGGCCCCGTGCGCCGACCCGTGGGCGGACGAGCGCACGTCTCGGGTGTGGATCCAGGGCGACCTGCACGCCGAGAACTTCGGCACGTACATGGACGGCGAGGGCGTCCTGGTCTTCGACGTCAATGACTTCGACGAGGCGTACCTGGGCCACTTCACATGGGACCTGCGACGGTTCGCGGCGAGCGTGGCGTTGCTTGGCTGGACGAAGGCGCTCAGCGACGACGACATCACCAGGCTGGTGGAGTCCTACCTGCGGGGCTACCTCGAGCAGGTCCGCTGGTTCGCCGAGTCCGACCGGGACCACGAGTGGGCGCTGCGCCTCGACACCGCGTCGGGTCCCGTCCGCGAGACACTGCTCGCCGCCCAGATCGCCACCCGCGTCGACCTGCTCGACGGCGTCACCGTGGTCGAGGACTACCAGCGCCGGTTCCGGCACCGGCCAGGCGTCCGCGTGCTGGACGAGGCTGAGCGCGAGAAGGTCGTCGACGCGTACCGGCGCTACCTCGACACGATCCCGGGGTCCAAGCGGCTCGGCAGCATCACGTACGACCTCAAGGACATCGTGGGCAAGAGCGGGTTCGGCATCGGCAGCGCCGGCCTGCCCGCGTACAGCCTTCTGGTCGAGGGCCACACGCAGGCGCTGGAGAACGACGTCGTGCTCACGATGAAGCAGGGCAACGTCGCCGCGCCGAGCCGCGTCGTCGACGGCGCGAAGGCCCGGCAGTACTTCGCCCACCACGGGCACCGCACCGCCGTCTCGCAGCGGGCGCTGCAGGCCCATGCCGACCCGTGGCTGGGCTGGACGCAGATCGACGGGGTCGGCTTCGTCGTCGCCGAGTTCTCCCCGTACGAGCGAGACCTCGACTGGGCCGACCTCACCGAGCCGGACCAGCTCGCCGAGGTCGTGGAGCACCTCGGCCGGGCCACCGCGAAGGCGCACTGCGTCTCGGACGTGGACACCGGCGAGACGCCGCTGGTGGACTTCCAGACCGAGGACGCCATCCTCGAGGTCATCGGCGACGCGGAGAGCCGGTTCGTGGCCGACATCGTCACCTTCGCCCACGACTACGCCACGGGGACGCGGCGGGACCACGGGCTGTTCGTGGACGCGTTCCGCGGCGGGCGGATCCCGGGCGTCCAGCCGTCTCCGTCCCGCCTCGCGTAAGGAGCCGCCCGCGGGGGAGGCCGAGGGTGTTACTACCCTCTCGTCGGAAGCATCTGGATGTCTGCGAGGCACTGTGACCGAGCACGAGAACGGAACCGGACACGGCCGCACGCCGACCGAGCCGGCGCCGTGGCCGCCGCCGAGCTGGCCTCCGCCGTCGTGGGACCCGCCGTCGTGGGACCCCGAGCCCAGGGCGTGGGACCCCGAGTCCAGGGAGAGCACGCAGAGTCACGCCGACGACAGCCGGCCCGCCTACCCGCCGCCGGGGTTCCCACCCGACTGGGGTCACGGTGCCACGACGGCCGCCCCGTCGGCGTACGCCGAGCGGAGCCCGCGGTACGGCTTTCCCGACGAGCCGTTCGCCACGGGCCCGACTGACCCGGGGATCCCGACCGCGGCGTACGCGGCCACCGCAGTGCAGCAGCCGACCGCCGCCACCGAGCTCGGCCGGGTCACCGCCCTGGACAACGCGGCCCTCGCCTCCTGGGGTGCACGCGC
Organism: Actinomycetes bacterium; assembly: GCA_050743265.1. Lineage (GTDB taxonomy): Bacteria > Actinomycetota > Actinomycetes > JBOGEN01 > JBOGEN01 > JBOGEN01. The sequence goes on along the minus strand of JBOGEN010000094.1, from coordinate 4,858 downwards.
ACGCGGGGCGCTCGTCGACGCCGGGGTCACGCTCCTCCCGGCCGGAGTGCTCGTCGCGACCGGGCTCGCGGTGGCTGGATCGGGCTCGGCAGGCGCCGGGCTGGTGTGGATGACCTGCGGGTACGCCGTACTGCTGGGCACCGGGCTGTGGAACCACGTCCTCCGCCAGGGCGTGACCGGCCGTACGGTCGGCAAGTCCGTGGTCGGGCTGGTCCTCGTACGCCGGGACACGCGGCAGGCGGTGGGGCCGGGCACGGCCTTCGCCAGGAGCGCGGCGCACGTGCTCGACACGCTCCCGCTCTGCCTCGGGTGGCTCATGCCGCTGGTCGACGGCCGCCGCCGGACCGTGGCCGACCGGCTGTGCGACACACTCGTCGTCCGCTCCGACCGGCCACCGCTCGGACCGCCCCCGGCTGACGCCGCCCCCCGGGCTGACCACCGCCCCGGCTGACGGCCGGGTGATCGGTACGCCGTCGTCGGCAATGCCCGTTCCCTCCTCCTTTCTGCGCGTCGACGGCTGACCCCACGGGCCGTAGCGTCCGGGTGGGTGCCGCGCCCGTTGCGCGGCCGGCAGAGAGGGATCGCGATGTTCATCCAGGTCATCCGGGGTCACGTCATCGACAGCGACGAGGTCAAGGCTGCGCTCGACCGCTGGGTCACCGAGCGCGGGTCCCGCACCCCGGGCTGGCTGGGCACCACCGCAGGGATCACGGACTCGGGGACGCTGGTCGCCGCCGTGCGCTTCGACTCCGAGGAGTCGGCCCGGCGCAACAGCGAGAGTCCCGAACAGCACCAGTGGTGGATGGAGACCTCGAAGCTGTTCTCCGGTGACGTGACGTTCCGCGACTCCACCGAGTGCGACCTGATCCTGCGGGGCGGGTCGGACGAGGCGGGCTTCGTCCAGGTCATGACAGGCCGGATCACGGACAAGGAGCGGCTGCGAGAGATGGGCCGCCGGATGGAGGATGCCCTGTCCTCGTTCCGTCCGGACGTCCTCGGCGGCACCGTCGCGTTCCACGCGGACGGCACCGCCACGCAGACGATGTACTTCACCTCCGAGACCGCCGCCCGCGAGGGCGAGCGCAAGGCACCGCCGCCCGAGGTCCAGGCCATGCTCGACGAGGACGCGGAGCTGTTCCAGGACGTGACGTTCGACGACCTGCGCGAACCCTGGCTCTACTCCCGGGCCTGACCGACCCCCGGGGGCCTATCCCGGGTCCGGGTCTACCGGGCCTGGTTACTCCTCCCGGGAGCGACCCGCGGGACCGACCAGGCTGCACGCCCAGTCCCACCGGCCCGCGTCCCCGACCGCAGGCTCGTCCGGGCTCTTCGCCCGGGTGGGCCGGGTCGGTGGCGCGTCGACGACGGGCGTCGGCACCAGGCCGCGCGTCAGCGTGATCGCGTCCTCGAGCAGGCTCCGCAGGGCCGCGTCACCGCTCGGCCCCGGCCCTGAGGCCATCGCGAGTACGGCGCACACGGCCGCCTCCTGCGCGCCGCGCCGCCGGTAGTACCGGGACGACGCGCGTACCCCGCGGACGAAGCGTGCGGCGTCGGCGACCTCCTGCCGGCGGGCGACAGGGCCAAGCACCTCCTCGGCCGGGGACGGCGGCCGGCCGTCCAGCCGGTCCAGCTGGTGCTGCGCGGCGAGCAACCCGACGGCGACGACGAACCGTCCCCGGGTCTCCCCCCGGGCCAGGGCACGCCGCGAGCACAGCCGGACGAGCAGCGGCCCGATGCGCGGGTCGTCGCCTGCGGTGTCGATCACACCCGTGGCGAGCGGCGCCAGGGCGGGACGGCCCTCGTCCGTCGTGCAGTCGTTGACGCTCCGGGCGACCGCGGCGAGCACCGGGTGCGCGCACTTGGGGTGGTCGCTGAAGCGTTCCCCCGCGAGCAGCGAAGCGAGCTCCATAAGGCAGGCGCCGCGCTTCGGGTTGCGGTGGCGGCCTCGCGAAAGGACGGGTAGCAGGTCAGGGGCCATGCCGACCTCCTCGTGTCCGGTCCTTTGAGGGTAAGCACCGAACGGGCCCACGTCACCACCAAGAACGGGACGAGTCAGCCTTTCCCCTCGCCGGACGGCGAGCCGGCGGGTTCTTCCCGCTCCGTGGAGGGGGTGGGGCGCCCCTGCCGGTCCCGGTAGCCGTCCTGGAGCACGTCACCCCCCAGAGGGCCGACCACAGCCAGGACGTCCAGGCAGCGCGATGTGCCGGCGACCTGGCCGTGAGCGATGCCACCCTCGGGCGCGGGGGTCGGGGTGAAGGCGAGCGCCACCGCGACGGCCACGGTGGCGGCCATGACCACGAGCTCGACGACCGCCATCCGGACGACGGACGGCGCGCCCACTCCGGCTGCGGCCGACGACCGGTCGTGCGACACCAGCTTCGTCCGGCGACGGACCGTCGCGCCGACCGCGACGACGGTGGAGAAGCCCACCACCTTCGCCAGGAGGATGCCGCCGTAGGACGAGGTGACGAGCGCCCCCAGGTGGTCCGCGGGGAGCAGGGCTGCCGCGGCACCACTCCCCCCGGCAGCGACAGCGCAGACGAACGCGACCGGGCCGAACCGGGCGAAGAGCGCGGGCACCATCGCGCGTGAGTCGGCGGTGGCGTACGGGGTGGACGCGTCCGCACGGGAGTCGGCGTACGCGACCAGCAGCAGCGCACCCAGCCCCCCGACCCACACGCTCAACGCGGCCACGTGCACGGCCAGCGCGGTGACCGTGAGCACGTGGGCACCCTCGGCTGAGGCGTGTCCGGCGAGCGGCGGCAGCGCGACCGCGAGCGCAGCCGCGGCGAGCAGGGCGAGCGCGGTACCCTCCGTGCGGCTCATCACCGCCGCGCATGCCAGCGCCCCGGCGATCGCCACCTGGGCGAGCAGGACCTGGCCCTGTTCCGTGCGCTCCACGACGTCCCACACCGCCGAGGGTCCGAGGTCGCCGAGGGGCCGCCCGGTGATGTCGCTCGCGGTGAGCACCAGCCGGACCGCGCCGGCCAGACTCAGAAGCCCTAGCCAGAAGGCGGCCGCACGGACGGCCCGCTGGGCGAATGGCCTCGGGGCGGGCGTGCCCGGCGCGAGCAGGACGCCGGCCACCACGAGGTGCCCGACCGCGAGCATGCCGGCGAGGTCGGCAGCCAGCACGCTCACCGGCAGCCCCCACCGGGCCACCGCACCCGCGTCCGGCAGCCCGGCCGGGACATCTCGGCTCGCACCCCCGCCCAGCTGCAGGGTCACGACGAGCGCCGCCAGCGCGGCCACCCCGAGCAGCACACTGACCGTCGGCGCGGCGGTGCTCCCACGTACCACTCCGGACGTCCTCACGACGACAGCTCGCCACACGGCAACGACCCCGGACGGGGCGGCGACTCGGTTGCGGCTCACCGAGCCCAGCGCCGCTCGACCCGCACGAGCACCACACCGACGATCAGCGCACCGAGCAGCGCGAGCCCGTGCGGCAGGTGCCGGGCCAGGAATGACGGCTCGGCACCGGCGGCCCCGCGGTCCGCACCGTAGGGCGCGGACTCCCGCGGTGCCGGCCCGCCCACCTCGCCAGCGCCGCCACTCGGCCCGTACCGGAAGGCGTACGTCCCGAAGACGGGATGCCCGTCGTCGGACACCACCCGGTACCCGACGCGGTACGTCCCCGGGCCTGGCAACGCCCGGACATCCTGGACGACCACGCTGCCCTGGACCCGCACGGGCCCGGCGGTGACCGACCGCCCCCCGGGAGCCGTCACGGCGACCTCGGCGGCGAAGCCCTCCTGGATTGGCCCGGTGAAGCTGAGGACGACCTCGACGGGTGCGCGGGCCACGACCGACCCGTCCGCGGGACGGGCTTCGACCAGGGCGGTGTGGGCCCAGGCCGCGGGGGCCACGAGCGCGACCAGAGCTGCGCCGAGCACCGCGGCCGAGGCGGACGCCAGAGCAGTTCGAGACGCCACAGCAGGCGCGGACGCCACAGCAGGCGTGCGCCGGTGCCACCACCGACGACCGGCTGCGTCCATCTCCTGGTCTCCGCTCGGTGATCCACCGAACTGACGCCTCAGCGTAATCGGGCGACTACTCCTCGGTAGGGCGTTCGAGCTGAGGGACAACCCACGCCAGGCCTGCACATGCGACGCGAGGGCTCTGGGCCCGGCCGCTGCCCGTTCTGAACGGCGGGCAAAAACTCGAACCATGATCCGTCAAATCCGTGCGGGCCCGGTGACTCACCGTGCCGGGCCTCGTTGGCGCCGGGTGACCATCCGACATCGAGAACATGCACGGAGGGATCCTGTTGCCTGGTCGTCACAGCCGACCACAACCGCGCAAGATGTCCGTCGGAGCTGCCGGCGTGCTCGGCCTCGCGGCCCTGGGCCTGCCGATGACCGGGGGGACGGCCATGGCCTCCGCCACGGTCCCGTCGCACGAGGCCCCGAGCCCCGCCCCGGCCACGCCTGAGCACGAGGCACCGAACCCCACGGGTGACCCGCCGGCGCCGCCCGGCTGCTTGCCCGACCCATCCGACCAGGTGCCCGAGCCACCGGAGTGCCTGCCCGACCCCTCCGACCAACTGCCGGCGCCACCGGACGCCTCCGGCTACGTGCCCGAGCCGCCCGAGTGCATGACCGACTGGTTCGAGGACAACGCCCCCGCAGCGGCGCTGCCGGCCCCCGGGGACGACCTCCCCGGGCCGTTCGACCAGGTGCCCAACCCGGCCGAGCAGCTGCCCGCTCCCGGGGAGATGCCCGCCCCCGGGCTCCCCACGGCGTCGCTGCCCGCGCCCGCGGACCAGCTACCCGGGCCGTTCGACCGTGTCCCCAACCCAGCCGAGCAGCTGCCCACCCCCGGGCTCCCGGCACCGGCAGTGCCCGCGCCGACGGAC
>JBOGEN010000093.1:0-6851 GCA_050743265.1 Actinomycetes bacterium | reverse complement strand
GCCGCGAGCCGGCCCGGACCCTCCGCGTCGGGAGGCCGCCACCTGCGCCTCAACCCTCCCGTCGTGCCGCGCGCGGGAACGCCTCACGCCCGGCGTACCGGGCCGCGTCGTCGAGCTCCTCCTCGATGCGCAGCAGCTGGTTGTACTTGGCCACCCGCTCGCTGCGTGCCGGGGCGCCTGCCTTGATCTGGCCGCAGTTCGTCGCGACGGCGAGGTCGGCGATCGTGGTGTCCTCGGTCTCGCCGGACCGGTGGCTCATCATGCCGGCGTACCCGTTGCGCTGCGCGAGCGTGACCGCGTCCAGCGTCTCGGTGAGCGTCCCGATCTGGTTGACCTTGACGAGCAGCGCGTTGGCCGCGCCGGTGTCGATGCCGCGGCGCAGGCGCTCCGGGTTCGTGACGAACAGGTCGTCGCCGACGAGCTGCACCCGGGAGCCGATCGCCTCGGTGAGCGCGCGCCAGCCCTCCCAGTCCTCCTCGTCGAGTGGGTCCTCGATCGAGACGAGCGGGTACGCGTCCACGAGCTCGCGGTAGTACCCGGCCATCTCCTTCGCGGTGCGCTTGTCGCCCTCGAAGGCGTACACCCCGTCGGAGAAGAACTCGGTGGCGGCGACGTCCAGCGCGAGGGCGACGTCCTGACCCGGCGTGAGGCCCGCCTTCTCGATGGCCTCCACGATCAGGTCGAGCGCCTGGCGGTTCGTGGGAAGGCTCGGCGCGAAGCCGCCCTCGTCGCCCAGCCCCGTGGCCATGCCGCGCGACTTCAGCACGCCCTTGAGCGCGTGGTAGGTCTCGGTTCCCCAGCGCACCGCCTCGGCGTACGTGGTCGCCCCGACGGGGGCCACCATGAACTCCTGGATGTCGACGTCGGTGTCGGCGTGCGCCCCCCCGTTGAGGATGTTCATCATCGGCACGGGCAGCAGGTGCGCGTTCGGCCCGCCCAGGTAGCGGAACAGCGGCAGGTCGGCGGAGTCCGCCGCCGCCCTGGCGACCGCGAGGGAGACGCCGAGCAGGGCGTTCGCGCCCAGGCGCGACTTGTTGGCGGTGCCGTCCAGGTCGATGACCGCCTGGTCGATGAGCCGCTGCTCGCTCGGGTCGTAGCCGACGAGCTCGGGGCCGATCTCGTCGAGCACGGCGAGGACGGCCCGCTCGACGCCCTTGCCGCCGTACCGCTCGCCGCCGTCGCGCAGCTCCACCGCCTCGAACTGGCCCGTGGACGCCCCACTGGGCACGGACGCGCGGGCGAGGGTGCCGTCGTCAAGCTCGATCTCCACCTCGACGGTGGGGTTGCCGCGGGAGTCGAGGACCTCCCGGGCGCCGACGGCGTCGATGCTCGCCACTGGTGGCTCCTCCGGTACGGGCGGTGCGGGGGGCGGTTGCGGGGGCAGCCTATCCACGGCGAAGGGATGGGCCGAGGTGCCCCGCCGTGGGCCTGCCGGGCCCCGCCGTGGGCCGGCCGGGCCTCGCCACCGGCCCCGTCCCCCGCAGGTGGGGAATCAGCTCTGCTCGGCCGCGCGGACCCGCGCGGCGTACCGGCGTGCCGCCTCCCGCAGGGCCCTCTCGGGGTCGAGGTCGCGCCGGCGCGAGCCCGCCACCAGCGCCATCAGGACGTCGCCGAGCGCCTGCTCGTCCGGGGGCTCGGAGAGGTCCGGGCCAGGCTGAACGACGGGCAGGTCCAACCCCGTGGCCTCGACCCGGGACAGCAGCTTCGCCGCCAGAGCCAGCGCCGGCTGCGCCATCGGGACGCCCTCGACGGCGCTCGTACGACCCTTCTCGGCTGCCTTGAGGGTCTCCCAGGTGGCCGACACCTCGTCCGCGTCCGAGACCTCGACGCCGGCGAAGACGTGCGGGTGGCGCCGGACGAGCTTGTCGACGATGTCGCCCGCGACCTCGTCCACGGAGAACGGCTCCTCGGGGTGCTCCTCCGCGATCCGGGCGTGGAACATCACCTGGAGCAGCAGGTCGCCCAGCTCCTCCCTGAGGTGGCCACGGTCCCCGGTCTCGACGGCCTCGACCGTCTCGTACGTCTCCTCGAGCAGATAGCGCAGCAGCGTCGCGTGCGTCTGGCGGGCGTCCCACGGACAGCCGCCGGGCGAGCGGAGCCGGTCCATCACCGCGACGAGGTCGAGCAGCCGGGCACCCGGCAGGTCGTACGACCCGTGCAGCACCTCGACCTCGGGGACGGCACGGCCCAGGCCCGCGTCGTCCGCCACGGCGACCGCGAGACGCTCCGCCAGCCCGGGGTCACCGTCCGGGGCGCCGAGCCAGACGACGGGACGGTCGTCCGCGGCCCCGGTCGCAGCATCGAGCAGGTGGCGTGCGAGGGCGGCGGCACCCTCTGCCCCGACCGCCTCCACCCCGACGCCCGCCTCGGAGAGGTGGGGCGCCAGCGCATGCTGCGCCGACCCGGCGAGGACCCGGCCGGACCTGAGCACCTGCCAGGCCGGCCAGGTGAGCACCCCGGCCGGGACACGGTGCGTCGTCGCGAGCAGCACCAGCCGTCCCCGGCGGCCGGACGGGCCCAGTTCCTCGGGGGCCTCCCCCATGCCGGTCTCACCCACCCGGCGGCGGTGCCGGCACGCCCCCGCCACCCGGCGTAGCCCCACCGGACCCCTTCGCCGGGCGGGACAGGTCGTTCACCTGCGGTACGAGCTGGGCCCGCCGGGCGTCCCACCGGCCGTAGCGGGGGTTCACCGTGACCCCGAGGTTGCGGGAGAGCCGGGTGAGCGTCCGGCCGACGGCCTGCTGCTGCGCGGCCTGCGCCTGCGGCCCGGCACCGGGGACGAGCCGCGTCCCGAGCTTCTCCAGCGCGAGGGTCTGCTCGACGAGCCCCGGGAGCTCCTGGGGGCCCACGCCCTGGCCCACGAGGGACGACTCGAGCTGGGCCCGACCTCCCGCCTGCTGGGTGAGCTGGGACAGCCTTTCGTCGACCTCGCCGGGGGTCACCCGCACGTGGTTGCGGGCGACCGCCTCGTCCACGATGACGCCCACGATCATCCGGGTGAGGGCGCCCTGCTGCAGGGTGCCCTCGTTGCCGCCGCGGCCCTCCTGCGCTTCGGTCACCGCCGCCACGGTGGACTGCAGGTCGCTGGTCGTGATCCGCTCGTCGCCGACCACGGCGGCCGACCCGGCCTTCACCGGCTCGCACCCGGTGACGGCGAGACCGGCGGTGAGGGCGAGGCCGGCAGCCAGCAGGCGGACGGGCAGGCGGGGGGCTGTCCGGATCACGAGCGTCCTTCCAGGGGTGCCAGTGCGGTCGGGGTCGGTGTCGTCGGGCTCATGGTTGTCGGCTTCACGGTGCTGCGGTGGTCACGGTGCTGGTGCGGTCACGAGGCTGGAGCGGTCACGGTGCGGCCACCGCCTCGTCGAGGAGCACCGAGTCGACCACCTGCCGGCACCAGGCCAGCAGCTCCATGCCCCGGAGCGGCTGCCCGCCGATGCGGGCCTCCTTCGGCCGCGGTACCAGGATGCTCCGCACCTGCTGCTTCACGACCGTCCGGGGGTAGAGCCGCTGCAGGCGCAGCTGGCGCGACTCGGGCAGCTCGACCGGTGCGAAGCGTACGTGGTTGCCCTGCACGGTCACGTCGCCGAGGCCCGCCCGCCGGGCCAGAGCGCGGAACCGGGCCACCTCGAGCAGGTTCTCCACGGGCTCCGGCGGGGCCCCGTACCTGTCGGTGAGCTCGTCCCTGATCACGGCCACGTCGCCGTCGTCGTGGACCGCGGCGATGCGCTTGTACGCCTCGAGCCGCAGCCTCTCCCCGTCCACGTACTGCTGCGGGATGTGCGCGTCGACGGGCAGCTCGACCTTGACCTCGGTCTCCTCCAGCGGGGCACCGCCGCGCTTGAACTCCTCGACCGCCTCGCCGACCAGCCGGACGTAGAGGTCGAAGCCGACGTTGGCGATGTGCCCGGACTGCTCGTCGCCGAGCAGGTTGCCCGCGCCGCGGATCTCGAGGTCCTTCATCGCCACGTACATGCCGGCGCCGAGCTCGGAGTGCTGCGCGATCGTGGCGAGCCTGTCGTGCGCGGTCTCGGTGAGCGGCTTCTCCGGCGGGTAGAGGAAGTACGCGTACGCCCGCTCGCGCCCACGGCCCACCCGTCCGCGGATCTGGTGGAGCTGGGAGAGACCCATGCGGTCGGCCCGGTCGACGATGAGCGTGTTCGCGTTCGGCACGTCCAGCCCGGACTCGACGATGGTCGTGCAGACGAGCACGTCGTGCTCACGCTCCCAGAAGTCGACCATCACCTTCTCGAGGCGGTGCTCCCCCATCTGGCCGTGCGCGGTCTCGATGCGCGCCTCGGGCACGAGCTCCCGCAGGTGGGACGCGACCCGGCTGATCGACTCGACACGGTTGTGCACGAAGAAGACCTGCCCGTCGCGCATGAGCTCGCGGCGTATCGCGGCGCCGATCTGCTTCTCGTCGTACCCCCCGACGAAGGTGAGGACGGGGTGGCGCTCCTCCGGCGGGGTCGCGATGGTCGACATCTCGCGGATGCCGGTGACGGCCATCTCCAGCGTGCGCGGGATCGGCGTGGCGGACATCGCCAGCACGTCCACCGCCGTGCGCATCTGCTTGAGGAACTCCTTGTGCTCGACGCCGAACCGCTGCTCCTCGTCCACGATGACGAGGCCCAGGTCCTTGAACTGGGTCTCGGGGCTGAGCAGCCGGTGCGTCCCGATGACGACGTCGACGCTGCCCTTGTGCAGCCCCTCGAGGACGTCGCGCGCCTCCTTGTCGGTCTGGAAGCGCGAGAGCGGGCGCACCGTGACCGGGAAGTTCGCGAACCGCTCGGAGAACGTGGAGAAGTGCTGCGCGACCAGCAGCGTCGTGGGCACGAGCACGCAGACCTGCTTGCCGTCCTGCACCGCCTTGAACACGGCACGGACGGCGATCTCGGTCTTGCCGTAGCCGACGTCACCGCAGATCAGCCGGTCCATCGGCACGGACTGCTCCATGTCCGCCTTGACCTCGTCGATGGCGGCCTGCTGGTCCGGCGTCTCCACGTACGGGAAGGCGTCCTCGAGCTCGCGCTGCCAGGGCGAGTCCGGCCCGAAGGCGTGCCCGGGGCTCGCCACCCGTGCCGAGTAGAGCCGGATCAGCTCGGCGGCGATCTCGCGGACGGCCTTGCGGGCGCGTCCCTTGGTCTTGGCCCAGTCCGAGCCACCGAGGCGGTGCAGGCTGGGCGACTCGCCACCGACGTACCGGGTGACCTGGTCGAGCTGGTCCATCGGCACGTACAGGCGGTCACCCGGCTGCCCCCGCTTGGACGGCGCGTACTCCAGCACGAGGTACTCGCGCGTCGCACCCACGACCGTGCGCTGCACCATCTCGACGTACCGCCCGACGCCGTGCTGCTCGTGCACGACGAAGTCGCCGGCCATCAGCTGCAGCGGGTCGACGGTGTTGCGCCGGCGTGACGGGAGGCGCCGCGCCTCCTTCATCGACGCGCGCTGCCCGACGAGGTCGGCCTCGGTGAGGACGACGAGCTGCTGCCCCGGCAGGACGAAGCCGTGGTCGAGGGCCCCGGTCGACACGTGCACCACGGCGGTGTCCGGCGGCTCGGGCAGGTCCGGGTCGAGCCGCGCCGCGATGTCCTCGCCGCGGAGCACCTCGACCATGCGCTCGGCCGGCCCGTGGCCCTCGGTGAGGAGGACCACGCGGCTGCCCGCCTCCAGCCACCCGCGGATGTCCGCGAGCGCCTTCTCCGTCGCCCCGCGGTACGCCTCGGCGGGCCGCGCGTCCACCCGCAGGGTCGGCACCGCGCCCGGCTCGTCCGGCGCGCCGGGCTCCTCGGCGTCGCCGGTGAAGGGCGTCACCGACCACCAGCGCAGGCCCGAGCCCAGGGCGTACGCCCGGACGTCGGCCAGCGACCGGTACGCGGCGGCGCCCAGGTCGAGCGGCGCGCCACCCCCGCCCGCGGCCACCGCCCACGACGCCTCGAGGAACTCCTGGCTCGTGGCGAACAGGTCGTGCGCCCGGGTCCGCACCCGTTCGGGGTCGCACACGACGACGTGCGTGTCCGGCGGCATGACGTCGAGCAGGAGCTCCATCTCGTCGGTGAGCACCGGCGCCAGGGACTCCATGCCCTCGACGGCGATGCCCTCGGCGAGCCGCCCCAGCACGTCCGCCATCCCGGGGTGCTGCTCGACCAGGGCGGCGGCGCGCCGGCGTACGGCGTCGGTGAGCAGGAGCTCGCGGCACGGCGGGGCCCACAGGCCGTCCGGCGCGACCTCGAGGGAACGCTGGTCGGCGACCTTGAACCAGCGCACCTCCTCGATCGTGTCGCCCCAGAACTCCACCCGCAGCGGGTGCTCCTCGGTGGGCGGGAACACGTCGAGGATCCCGCCGCGTACTGCGAACTCGCCGCGCTTCTCCACGAGGTCGGTCCGGGTGTACGCGGCACCGGCGAGCCGCTCGACGACGTCCTCGAGGGGTAGATCTGCGCCGGGGCGCAGGCGTACGGGCTCCAGGTCGGCGAGCCCCTTGACGAACGGCTGGAGCAGGCTGCGGACCGGGGCCACGACGAGCCGAACCGGGCCGGCGGCAGGGTCCTCCGAGCTCGGGTGGGCCAGGCGGCGCAGGACGGCGAGGCGGCGGCCCACCGTGTCCGAGCGCGGGGAGAGCCGCTCGTGCGGCAACGTCTCCCAGGAGGGGAACTCCGCCACCGCGTCGGCGAGCACGTCAGGCAGCAGCGTGGCCAGGGCGGCGACGAGGTCCTCGGACTCACGGGCCGTGGCCGTCACGGCCAGGACAGGGCGTCCCGCCCCCTGGGGCGGGTCCACCGCGAGTGCGGCCGCGACGAGCGGGCGCAGCGCGCCTGGCGCGGTGAGGTCGAGCGCTGCCGCGTCGGGGC
>JBOGEN010000092.1:0-16882 GCA_050743265.1 Actinomycetes bacterium | reverse complement strand
GGTCCCGCTCGACCATGCGGGCGGCCGCGCGCACGAGCACGTCCGGCGCCTTCAGCGGCTGGATGCGCCCGACGAACAGCAGGACGTGCGCGTCCACGGGCAGGCCCAGCCGCGCGCGGGCGGCGCGGGGGTCGTCCGGGGTGAACACGGAGAGGTCGGCCCCGGGGGACACGGTGACCACGCGGTCAGGGTCCGCGTCGTACCGCTCGACGAGGTCACGGGCCTCGTCGTCGGTGTTGGCGACGAGGCGGTCCGCGGCAGCGACGACCTGCTCCTCGCCGAGCACGCGGGACGGGGGCTCGGGGACGTCGTCCTCGGCCAGGGAGGCGTTCTTCACTTTGGCCATCGTGTGCATCGAGTGCACGAGCGGGACGCCCCAGCGCTCCTTGGCGAGCCAGCCCACCTGGCCGGAGAGCCAGTAGTGGGAGTGGACGAGGTCGTACCAGCCCGGCTCGCGCCTCGCCTCGGCCCGCAGCACCCCCGTGGAGAAGGCGCACAGCTGGGCGGGCAGGTCGCCCTTGTCCAGGCCTTCGTACGGCCCGGCCGTCACGTGGCGGACCAGGACGCCGGGGGCGAGCTCAGCCACCGGGGGCAGGTCGCTGCTCGTGGCCCTGGTGAAGATCTCGACCTCGATGTCGAGCGCGGCCAGCCGCTTGGCGATCTCGACGACGTAGACGTTCATGCCGCCCGCGTCGCCCGTGCCGGGCTGGTCGAGCGGCGAGGTGTGCACGGACACCGTGGCCACCCGCCTGGGCAGCCTCCGACGTCCGGCCGGCAGGACGGGGCGCAGACCTGTGGACGTCACTCGGGTTCCTCCCGACATGTCATGTCTCGCCCCCTGCACTACTCGTCCGCGGTGCAACCATCCTGGGTCCTTCCCGATTCCCGGACGGACTCACCCTGGGGCAAACCGGACAGTCGGGGAGGTCGGGGACGTCCTGGGCCTGGTGCCAGCCAGCGCGGCGACCCGGCAGGGGGTCAGGCCTCGGCAGCAGCGGCGAAGGCGGCGTACGCGTCCTCGCCGAAGAGCACGAAGCGGACCTCGGCCACGGCGGCGTCGGACTCCCGCACGGTGGTGACCGCGAGCCGGGCGGCGTCGTCGAGCGGCCAGCCGTAGACGCCCGCGGAGACAGCCGGGAACGCGACCGTGGCCGCGCCGAGCTCGTCCGCGACGGCCAGGGAGCGCCGGTAGCAGGACGCGAGCAGGTGGGAGCGGTCCTCGCGCTTGGCGTACACCGGGCCGACCGTGTGGATCACCCACCGGGCCGGGAGCGCCCCGGCTTTGGTGGCGACGGCCTCACCAGTGGGTAGACCCTCGGGGTAGCGCGAGACCCTGATCTCCCGGCACTCCGCGAGGATGTCCGGGCCGCCGCGCCGGTGAATGGCACCGTCGACGCCGCCCCCGCCGAGCAGGGAGGAGTTGGCCGCGTTCACCACCGCGTCGACCTCGTGGGTGGTGATGTCCCCCTGGACGAGCAAGATCCTCACGGGCGCTAGCCTTCCTCGCACGTGATCATCGGGCAACGGAGAGTGTGTCGTGGACGCGCTGGTCCTGCTGTGTGGAGTCGGGCTGGTAGCGGGCGTGCTCGCCCTCGTCGTGCTGAGTTCCGCCGTCCTTCCCGACGCGCTGGCCTGCGCCACCGTACGCGTCCCCGGGGGGCGTGAGCGCGCCTTCCGCGCCCGGTACGCCACCGGCGCGGTCCGCGGCATCAGCGTCCTGCCGCTGGTCGGCGCGGTCACCGCCGGGGCGGGGCTCGCGGCCGGGCTCGGTGGGCTCCCCACAGGGTTCCGGATCGCCGGGGGCGTCCTGGTCGCGGGCGGGCTGGCCGTCCTCGCGTACCGGAGCCGTGGCGGTGCGACGCAGCACTTCTTCGTCGCGCTCACCCCCTCGGGGGTGCTGTTCCGACCGAACCACCTCCGCGCGTTCGTGCCGTGGGAGGCCGTCGCCGACGTGGCCCTGATGGGCAGGGCCGCGGAGACCGCCGAACTCGGCCTCCTGCTGCGCGACCAGGACGCGGTCGGCGCGGGCACGCTGGACCGGCTGCACCTGCGGCTGCACCGGCCGAAGAAGGTCCACCTGGCCGTCCGGCTGGACGACCTCGACACCGAGCCGCGCGCGTTCGTGCACGCGGTCTGCTACTACCTCGACAACCCCGGCCGCCGGAACGCCATCGGCACCGCCGAGGAGCTGCGCCACCTGCGCGCCCTCCAGCACCGGGAGCTGCACCGGCCGGCGTAGCCGGCGCCCTTCCGCCGCGTCGGGTCAGCGCTGCTCGGGCAGCCTGATGCGCAGCCGCCGGAACCCCTTGCCCTTGTTCTCGACCTTGACCACCTCGATGCCGCCGATCTGCCGGGTGGACGCGACGTGGGTGCCGCTGTCGGCCTGGGTGTCGAGGCCCACGATGTCGACGATGCGCACGATCTCGACCTCGGGAGGCACCAGGTTGGTCGCCGTCCGCACGATGTCGGGAAGGCGGAACGCCTCCTCCCGCGGCAGCAGGCTCACCTGGATGGCGCGGTCGGCGGCCACCTCACGGGCGCACAGCCCGGCGACGTGCTCCTTGAACCCGTGCGGCACCTCGGGGAGGTTGAAGTCCATCCTGGCCTCGAGCGGCTCCATGTTGCCGCCGGTCACCAGCGCCCCGGTCTCGCGGAACACCACGCCCGCCAGCAGGTGCAGCCCCGAGTGCGTGCGCATCAGCGCGGTACGCCGAGCGTCCTCCACGGCGCCGCGCACGTCCGTGCCGACGGGCGGGACGGGGTCGTCCTCATGCGGGACGAGCCGCAGGTCGTCCCCCTTGCGGACGCCGACGATGCGGGTCTGGACCCCGCCCCAGAGCAGGACGCCGTGGTCAGGCGGCTGGCCTCCCCCGCCCGGGTAGAACGCCGAGCGGTCGAGCACGATGCCGTCCTCGGAGACGTCCAGCACGGTGGCGTCCCACTCGCGCAGGCTCTGGTCCGCCATCTCGAGACGGTGGGTGCGTCCGTGGTGGTCGGGTTCCATGCGCCGACAGTACGTGGGAGGTGTGCGCGAGACCTGGGCGGCGATCACCCACCGCACTCACCAGGGGCCGTACGGCCCGCTGGCCTGCCCCCCTCGTCCGCCCGTCTGCTTGACCGCGGGGCGCACGTCGACGACGTAGATGATCGTGACGATCGTGCCGAGGACGGAGAACAGGCCGATCGGGTAGTAGAAGAAGAACTGCAGCGAGGCCGACGCGCCCAGCAGGACGACCCACCGCGTCTTCGTCTGCTTGGCCGCGGCCGGGTACGCGCCCTCGGGGTGACGCAGCGAGTCGACGAACGCGAGCACCTTGAAGACGAAGAGCGCCAGCGCGACGAGCCCCATCAGGCTGTCGAAGGCTTGGACGAGCACGGTCAGGCCTCCCTGCGCGGGACACTCATGCGCGGCACCCTATGACGGCGCGACCTCGGCCGGCACGACCTGGGCCGGCGCGGCCGACGGGCCCGAGAGTGCGAACGTGCCGCAGGCCCGCCCGGGGGTCCCGGACGGGCCTGCGCTGCTCTGCCGGCCGCCGTGGCCGGCGGGCCGGCTCAGCTGGAACTGTTCGAGGAGCCGGTCGAGCCGCCCTGCGTGGGCCGCGTCGTGCTCGAGGTGGACGGGCTGGACGGGGCCGTGGAGCCGCCGTTGGAGCCGCTCGACGGGGACGCCGGGGTCGGTTTCGCTCCGGGCCGGCCCACTGTGCCGGCGGCGTCGCCGGTGGCCTTGCGGGCTGACGACGCGGTCTTCTGCGCCGAGGTCGTCGCCGCCTTGGTGGACTGCTTCGTCGACGCGGCGCTGCGGCGCGCGGTCGTCCGCGTCGCCTTGACGCGGGTGGCCGTGCCCTGGGCGTCGCCCTTGAGCTGCTGGGTCGCCTGCTGGCTGCTCACCCGGCCGACCACGATCTTGCCGCGGTCCGCGAGCTCCTCGTACACGCCAGAGGCGCGGGCGGCGAACTCGGCGTACGCCTCGACCGCCTTGCTCGTGAGGTTGGACGCGATGACCTGCGCCTGCTGCGGCAGATCGCTCACGCCCTCACGGGCCTGCTCCGCACCGGTCTGCAGGCGGTCGCGCAGGTCGACGGGCTCGGCCTTGAGGCCGGCGAACCGCTCCTGCACCTCGCGCAGCTTCTCCACCGCGAGGTCGCCGGCGCCCGCGACCACGTACAGCGGCGTGCTGTCGGTCAGGGTCTTCTTCAGGTCTTCTCGGATCGGCATGTCTCTCCTTCCGCGCCCGCAGGACGGGCGTGTCGTCTCACGACGACGTGGTCTTCCGGCTCGTGCTGCTCTTTGCGGACGCGCTCTTTGCGGACGCGCTCTTCGCGGTCGCGCTCTTCGCGGTCTTCGTACTCGTCCGGCGGGTCGACTGCCGGGAGGAGGCCGCCGTCTTCTTGCGGCGGGACGAGGCCGCCTTCTTCACCGCGGTCCGCGAGGCCGCCGCCGACGCCTCCGCCTCGGCGGTGGCCGCGTTCTCCTTGCGGAACGACTCGTAGATCTCGACGAGCACGCGCTTCTGCCGGTCCGAGATCGCGGAGTCGGCGAGGATCACGTCGACGACGCGCAGGTCCGCCGCGCGCTCCTCGAGGATGCCGGCCTGCACGTACAGCGTCTCGGCCGAGATGCGCAGCGCCTTGGCGATCTGCTGGAGGATGTCGGCGCTCGGCTTGCGGAGCCCTCGCTCGATCTGGCTGAGGTACGGGTTGGACACGCCCGCGAGCTCGGCGAGCTGGCGCAGCGAGTACTGCGCGTTGCTGCGCTGCTCGCGGATGTACTCCCCGAGGGAGCCGACCTTCAACGTCGCCATGCCCCCACCCTGGGACGCCTCGCTAGCAAATGCAAGCGGAACGCTAGCCGGAGTATGTGTGTCGCTCGTCACGCCCGGCTCGGCGCCGGTCAGAGGCGTTCAGCCGGCTGGCCCGTCAGGGCAGCCCGACCGCGCGCACCCGGCCGACGGGCTCGCCGTGGCCGAGCACCGGCACCCGGCCGAGGGTGTCCAAGGCCGGGGAGTCCAACCCCATCTGCCGCAGCGCCGCGGACATGACCACGGCGCGGGGCCGCGCGCCTCCGTCCTCGATCTTGAGGGCTACCACACGCCCGTCGTCCAGCGCCACCGCGTACACGCCCTCGGCGCCGTCCTTGGCGACCAGCCCCGGGACGGCGGCCATGAGCAGCGTGGCCTCCCGGCCGGTCCCGCCGACGTACTCGGGATGCGCGCGCATGGCGTCGGCGACGCGCCGCTCGGGGGTGCCCGGGACGGCCAGCACGCAGACACGGAACGCGCGCGCCAGGCCGGTGAGCGAGCAGGCGTACAGCGGGGCGCCGCAGCCGTCCACGCCGGTCGCGGCCACGAACTCGCCCGTCAGCTCCTCGAAGGTCTGGCGGATCTCGACCTGCAGGGGGTGCTCGGGCGAGAGGTACGTGTCCAGCGGCCAGTCGCGGACGACGCAGGTGGCGAGCATGGCGGCATGCTTGCCCGAGCAGTTGTGCCGCAGCCTCGTCCGGGGCGCGCCGGAGGCCACGGCGGCCTCGTACGCGCGGTCGTCCAGCGGCCGTTCCGGCGGGGTCTGCAGGGCGGTCTCGTCCAGCCCGGCCCCCGCAAGGATCTTGCGTACGCCGTCCAGGTGGACGGCCTCGCCGGAATGGGAACCGGCGGCGAGCGCGAGCAGCTCGGCGCCGAGGTCGAGCCCGGCCCGCACCATGCCCACGGCCTGCGCCGGCTTGTTGGACGAGCGCGGGAAGACCGGCGTCTCGACGTCCCCGAGGACGAGTGTCGCGGCCCCTCGCGCGTCCAGGCCCACCACGGAGCCCCGGTGCCGGCTCTCGACGAAGCCGGAGCGGACGACCTCCGCCAAGACGGGGACCTCGGGCGACACGGGGGGCGGGTCAGCGGGGGCAGTCACGGGCGGCAGGCTAGCGCGCCCCGGACGGTGACGATGCTTCCGCGAGGCGAGCCGTCAGCGGGTCTCGCCGCGAGGCCCGGCCAGCAGGTCGTCGACGTTGGCCTCGCCGTCGCGGTACCGGCGGGACACCTCGGCCGTGCACGCGTCCATCACCTGCTGGACGCGCCGGCGGCTGCCGGACACCTGCCGCTCGTAGTCCGCCAGCCGGGTGAGCGCCTCGCGCAGCTCGTCCTCCGTCCTGGCCTCGACGTCGGACAGGCCGGCGTCGGCGACGATCTTCTCGACCTCGCGGCGGTGCTCGTCGACCCGGGACGGCTCGACCGTGATGTGGCGGCTGATCCCGTGCGAGGTGTGCGAGCTGGGCTCGTCCGCGAGGATCTCGACGAGGTGGTCGACCACGTGGTCGCTCTCCCCCTCGGGTGCGCTGCGGCGGGCGATCTCGGCCTTGACGATGTCCATCCGTCCCTGGAGCAGCCGGCGGGTGTACGAGAGGTCGGCCTCCTCCTGCTCGGCCTCGTGGCGCATCGTGCGCACGTCGACCATCGACGCGGACGTGATGCCCTCGAGGAAGCCCTCGGCGAGGACGCGGTCGATCCGGCGGCGCCCGCCGGGCATCGGCTCGGTCATGGCTGAACTCCCCCCGTGTGCGCGTACGCGCGGTCTGACGGTCTGATGTGGAGCAGTGCCCGCGCGTCCGCGGGGCTCATCGGTGGACGTTGGGCCAGCGTGGCCAGGGCGGCCGCGCGCTCGACGAGCTGGGCGTTGTCGCGGACGGGCTGGCGTCGCGCGAACGTGAGCGTGTCCTCCATGCCGACACGCAGGTGGCCGCCGAGCGAGAGCGCGGCCAGGGCGACGGGCAGCGACGTCCGGCCCACACCGGTCGCCGACCAGGACGCCCCCGCGGGGAGCATGCCCACGCCCGCGACCAGGGCCTCGGCGGTGCCGGGCATGCCCCCGGGCACGCCCATGACGAAGTCGCAGTGCACCTGCCCGCCGTACGGGAGGCCGTGCTCGTCGAGCAGGCGGTTCAGCGCGGCCACGTGGCCCAGGTCGAACAGCTCGAACTCCGGGACGACCTCGCGCTCCCGGGTCAGCGCGTACAGCTCGACGATGAACGGCCAGGGGTTGGAGAAGACGTCCTCGCCGAAGTTGACCGTGCCCATGGTGAGCGAGCAGGACTCGGGCGCGGCGTCGAGAACGCGCAGCCGGTGCGCGAACGGGTCCGTGACCGCCCCGCCGGTGGAGAGCTGGACGACCAGGTCGGTCGCCTCGCGGACGGCCGCCACCGTGTCCTGGAGCCGGGACAGGTCGAGGGTCGGCCGGTCGTCCGCGTCCCTGATGTGAATGTGGATCATGGCTGCGCCGGCCGCCTCGCACCCCCGAGCGGCCTCGACCAGCTCGTCCAGCGTCACGGGCAGGCCGGGGGCGTCGGCCTTCGCCGACTCCGCGCCCGTGGGCGCGACCGTGACCAGGGTTGACCCGACCGACATGTCGAGCATCGTGTCACGACCTGGCCCGGTTCGCGGAGCAAGCGCACGATCGACAGAGCGTGACGATCCGGACACCGCACGTGCGATGTGTGAGAGAAGCGGCCACCTGGGGAAACTCTCTCAACAGCGATCTCTTGCGCGCCGATGAACCCGATACGGGGGTCGGTGACTTGCGCCAACCGTGACGCTCCGCAACTCTCGACCTATCGAAGGAAGAAGGTCCACCGTGCCCGAGGACGCCGCTCCTCTGTCCCCCCTGGTGGCTCCGCTCCAGGAGCTGGCCGGAGCCGACGCCACTGGGTGCTTGTCCGTACGACGCTCGGACGGGCAGCAGGGCAACCTGTTCCTGCGTGAGGGCCGCCTGTACGCCGCGGAGGCGCCCGGCGTGAGCCCGCCCCTCGGGAGCCGCCTGGTCACCCTCGGTGTGGTGTCCTCGGGGGACGTTCTGGAAGCCCTCGACCTCCAGTGGGGCGACTTCGGCCGGTGGCAGCTCGCCGAGGCGCTCGTCCACCTGGACCGGACCGACCGCGAGTCCTGCGAGCCCTCCGTCCGCGAGCTGCTCGTGGACGCGGCGGTGGGCGTGCTCACCGACGACCCGGAGAGCTGGGAGTTCCGCGACGGACGCGAGACGTCCGGCGACCTGGTGGAGCCCCTCGAGGTGGACGAACTCCTGGACGA
This sequence comes from Actinomycetes bacterium, assembly GCA_050743265.1. Taxonomy (GTDB): domain Bacteria; phylum Actinomycetota; class Actinomycetes; order JBOGEN01; family JBOGEN01; genus JBOGEN01. The sequence continues at coordinate 8,814 of JBOGEN010000092.1, read as the reverse complement.
GATGCGTACACGGATCGCAGCCTGGGAGGAGCTCCTCCCCGTCCTCGGTGGCCCGTACGCCGTCGTACGGCTGGAGCGGGCTCCGGGCCGGAGCGCCGAGCTCGAGCCGGAGGAGCGGGCGGTGCTGGAGCGCCTGGACTCCGTCCGCGCCCTCGCGGTGATCGCGTCCGACATCGGGTTCACCCTGCTCGAGACCGGACGGCTGGTGCACCGCCTCTCCGAGGTCGGGTGGGTGTCCGTGACCGAGCCAAGCCCGGTCGCGCCCCAGGTCGTCCCCCCGGTCGCGCCGGACGAGGCAGACGCGGTCGACGCCATGGACGAGCCGGCTGCCACGGACGACGCGGCGGCCACTCCTGAAGCGGAGTCCGCCCCGGTGGTCGACCCGGAGCCCGCGACAGACCCCGGGGTGACCCCGGTGCCGGAGGTGAAGCGGCCCCGCTCGGGGCCCGAAGCCGACCCGGGACACGAGCCCAACCCGGAGCCGGCAAAAGACCCGGGCCCGAGCGCTGAGGCGACATCCGCACACGACATGCTGCGCGAGCTGAACGACGCCCATACCGAGACGCCTGGCCAGGCGCGCGGGTCCACCAGCCCTTCCCCGGTACAGAGCCCGGCCGCGGCCGAGCCCGGCCACGGTGAGACCAGCACGGCCGGGAGCGCCGACAGGGCAGACCCCGCCGACACCGCCGGCACCTCGCGCGACGAGACCGGCATGGAGGACCTGCGCCCGGAGGCGGGCGAGTCCGACGTGTCGGCGAAGGACATGCCGACCGAGTCGCTCGACACGGCCGCGCTCCTCCGCGAGCTGGCCGCCCTCAGCGCCGACGACACCGGCCCGGAGGACGAGCAGGCGTTGCAGGGAGCCGGTTCCGACACGGACCCAGGCCGGCGCCGGGGGCGCTTCCGGCGCTGAGCACGCGTGCGACGATCCGCGCATGCGTGCGGTCGTCCAGCGGGCCAGCGAGGCCAACGTCACCGTCGACGGCGAGGTCGTGGGCCGCCTCGCGTCGTCCGGCCTGGTGGTGCTCGTCGGGGTCACCCACGACGACACGGAGGCCACCGCGCAGCGCCTCGCCCAGAAGGTGTACGACCTGCGCATCCTCGACGGTGAGCGGTCCGCCTCGGACGTGGGCGCACCGCTGCTCGTCGTCAGCCAGTTCACCCTGTACGGGGACACCCGCAAGGGCCGGCGGCCGACGTGGGCGGCCGCAGCACCCGGCCCTGTGGCCGAGCCCCTGGTGGAGACCTTCTGCCAGGCGGTCAGGGACCGCGGCGGTCACGTCGAGACCGGCCGGTTCGGCGCGATGATGCAGGTGTCCCTCGTCAACGACGGACCGGTCACCCTGCTCGTCGAGGCGTGAGCTCGTCGAGGGCCGCCCAGGTGGCGTCGGCCAGCACACCGACCTCGTCGTCGGTCATCACGAAGGACGGCGAGACCTGCAGGCCCCCCGCACCGACGCCGCGGGTCGACACACCCTGCCGGCGCAGCGCGAGGACGGCGGGCTGGGCGAGCGCCCCGTCCGCGAGCTGGATCGCGGCCAGCGCACCGACCCCGGCGCGCACCTCGGTGACCAGAGGGTGGTCCGCCAGCGGAGCGAGCGTCTCGGCGAGCGTGCGCTCGAGACGCTTGCTCTCGGCGAGCAGGCCCTCCTTCTCGAGGATGTCGAGGTTGGCCAGGGCGACCGCCGCGGCGGTGGCGTGGCCCGAGTACGTGTAGCCGTGGCGCCACCAGACGCCCGCCCCAGGGGCGAAGAACGGCTCGGAGACCCGGCGGCCGACGAGCACGGCACCCATCGGCAGGTATCCCGAGGTGAGGCCCTTCGCCACGGTGACGATGTCGGGGTCGAGGTCGAACCGCCCGCTGGCGAACCACGACCCGCCGATGCGCCCGAACCCGGTCACCACCTCGTCGGCGATGAACAGCACGTCGTACTCGCGGCAGACCTGCCGGACGGCGGCGAGGTACCCCTCGGGCGGCGGGTACACCCCGCCCGCACCGATCACCGGCTCGCAGATGAAGGCCGCGACGTTGCCGGGGCCCACCCGCTCGATGCCCTCGCGCAGGGCGTCGGGGGAGTCCCAGACGACCTGGCTCGTGTCCGGCATGAGCGTGCCGTAGCCCTCGGTGTTGCCGGGGATGCCACCGAACGCCGTACCGCCGACGTGCATGCCGTGGTACGCCTTCGTCCGGCTGATGACGACCCGGCGCTCGGGGCTGCCCTGCTCGTGCCAGTAACGCCGGGCGAGCTTGGCCGCCGTGTCGACGGAGTCGGACCCCCCGCTGGTGAGGAACACCTTCGCGTCGTCCATCGGGGCGATCGAGGCGAGGCGGTCGGCCAGCTCGAGGGTCGGCCCGGTCGCCACGTCACCGAACGTGTGGTACGCCGCGAGCCGCTGCATCTGCCGCGCGGCGACCTCCGCGAGCTCGGACCGGCCGTGGCCCACGTTGACGAACCACAGGCCCGCCGCCGCGTCGAGGTAGCGGCGGCCGGCCTCGTCCCAGATCCAGCAGCCCTCACCACGGTCGACCACGAAGTCGCCTGACGCCTCGACATCGGACATTGCCGAGAACGGGTGCCACAGAGCCCCCATTGCCCCTCCTCCTTCGGTGCGGCCCCCAGTCTCCCCCACGGGCGAACGGGCCGACCCCCACGGGGCTAGCGGGGCACGGTCATCAGGTCCGCGCGATGCGACGCACGGCGGACCTGAAGTCGACGAGCCCCTGCGCGAAGCCCAGCCGCGCCCCTGTGGTGGCCGCGGTGAGGGTCGCCGTGAGCTGTGCCGCGGTGGCCGTGGGCTGTACGGCGAGCAACAGAGCCGCTTCTCCCGCCACCAGGGGGGCCGAGAAGGACGTCCCGCTGACGGTGCCGTACCGCCCGCCCGGAACCGCCGCGCGGATGCCGGCGCCCGGAGCAGCGAGGTCGACCCAGCGGCCGTAGCTGCTCCACGAGGGCCGGGACGTACCCGACGCCGAGGTGGCGCCGACGGAGAGGACGCCGGGGAGGGCGGCGGGGTAGTGGAGGTCCGAGGTGCCCGCGTTCCCGGCTGACGCGACGAGGAGGACGCCCTTGGACTGGGCGTACGCGACGGCGTCCCTCTCGAGCCAGTCGGTCGCGGAGCCGCCGAAGCTCATGTTGATCACGTCGGCCCCATGGTCGGCGGCCCAGCGGATGCCGCTGGCGATCGCGTCCGACCGGAGCGTGCCGTTCGAGTCGGCGACCTTCACCGCGAGGACGGACGTCCTGTAGCCCGAGCCGGCGACGCCGACCCCGTTCCCGGTACGGGCGGCCGCGACGCTCGCGACGGAGGTGCCGTGACCCATGGCGTCCCTGACGCTCGACGTGCCGGTCACGGCGTTGTACTGGCCCACGACCTTGCCGATGAGGTCGGGGTGACCGGTGGCGACGCCGGTGTCGATGACGGCGACCCGGACCGAGGCCCTGCCCTGCGAAAGTCCCCAGGCGCCGGGGGCGTGCACGGCCGACATGTACGTCGACTGGCTCGACCACTGGGGGTCGTTGGGGACGTCCGCGAGAGTGCGGCGATGGGCCACCTGGACCGTGTCCACGCCGGCCCGCTCGCCGAGGTCGCGGCGGACGGCGTCGGCCTCGCCCGCGGGCACGTCGAGGGAGAAGGCGTCCAGCCGCGGCTCGCGTACGGCCGGCTCGGCGCCCAGGGCACGGGCGGCGGCGACCTCGCCGGCGAAGCCGGCCCGGGCTTCGAGGCGGACCACCAGGCGAACCTCGTCCCCGCTGCCCGCGGGGGCCCCGGCGGGGGCCTGAGGGTCGGCCACGGCGGGGTCGGCCACGGCGGTAGGGGCCGCGGCGATCCCGGCCGAGATGGCGATCACGGTGGCCGTGAGGCCGGCGAGCACGCGTGGCATCTGTCCCTCTCCCGAATGAGGAGACCGCGCGGCCCCTGGCCACGCGGTCTCTGTGCCCAGGACAGCGCCTGTGGGTACCAACGCGCCAGAGCCACGACCCACGTCTGACCGGTCAGGAGGCAGGTCTGTCCCTTCGGCCGAGACAGGCCGGGCAGGCGGACAGCCCTCAGCCCTGCGCCGGCGGGCCGATCGACCGACCTGCGCTCCTCAGGCTGCGGGGTCGGGAACGCCGTGCGGGAAGACGAGCACCTTGCTGGCCAGGCTCTCCCCGCGGCCCAGGGCGGCGAACGCGTCCGCCGCGCCGTCCAGGTCGACACGCGCGTCCACAAGGTGGGCCAGGCCCGGAGGCCCGGTGCCCACCCAGGCCGCGGTGTCGTCGAAGTCCTCCCTCGAGTAGCAGAAGCTGCCGACGAGGGCGCGCTCCCCCGTGCTCACCGCGTACGCGGGGATCTCGACCCGGGGCACGTGCATGCCGACGAGGACGACCGTCGCCCCGGTCGCCGAGGCCGCCAGGCTGTCGGCGAGCGAGCCGGACGAGCCCACCGCGTCGACGACGAGGGACGCCGGGCCACCCAGCACGCCGGCGACCGCACCCGCGAGGTCACCGGATGCTGCAGACGGGTCGAGCGTGTCCGCGCCGAGCGTGGCGCAGAGCGCGCGCCGGTTGGCGTCCGGCTCGCTCACCACGACGCGGGACGCGCCCAGGCGCTGCGCCCCGAGGAAGGCCGCCTGCCCGATGGGGCCACCGCCGACGACCAGGACGGTGTCGCCCGGGCCGCACGCGCCGCGGCGTACGGCGTGGTAGCCCACGGCGAGGGGCTCGACGAGCGCGCCGAACTCCTCCCGCGTACCGGCGGGCAGCCGGACGACCGCCTGCGCCGGCGCGACCAGGTACTCGGCGAACGCCGCCATGATCTCCGGGTTGACCCCGATGACGCGGCGCTCGGCGCAGGCCTGGCGCCGGTCGGACCGGCAGGCGTCGCACTGCTCGCACCCGAGCACCGGCATCACCGTGACCGCTTCGCCCTCGGCGGGCCCGCTCACGTCGGGCCCGTGGGCGACGACGTGGCCGACGGTCTCGTGACCCATGACCTGGCCGGGGTGGCGCCGCCCGTTCTCGCCGGTGAAGCCGTGGACGTCGGTGCCGCAGATGCCTGTTGCGCTCACCCGCAGCATCACCTCGCCCGGGCCTGGCGACGGGTCGGGCCGCTCCTCGACCCCGATGTCCCACGGTCCTTTGAACTCGAGTACGCGCACGCGGCCTCCCTCTGACTCTGCCTCTTGGTCACCATGCCCGATGGGCCCGCACGCTCACCTTTCGGGTGGACGCACGCGGCGAGGGAGCCAGGCGTGTCTCAGTACGCGCCGGAACCGCGGACGACGGCCGTGGCCGTACGCAGCAGGATCGTGAGGTCGAGCGCGGGTGACCAGTTCTCGACGTAGTAGAGGTCGAGGCGGACGGCGTCCTCCCAGGCGAGGTCGGAACGCCCGCTGACCTGCCACAGGCCGGTCATGCCCGGCTTGACGAGAAGGCGGCGCTGGACGTGCTGCTCGTACTGGGCCACCTCGGCGGGCAGCGGCGGGCGTGGGCCGACGAGCGACATCTCCCCGCGCAGGACGTTGAGCAGCTGGGGCAGCTCGTCCAGCGACGTACGACGCAGCAGGCGCCCGACACGGGTGATGCGGGGGTCGTCCTTCGTCGTGGAGAGCAGGCCGTCGCCATCGGTGCGGACGGACAGGGCGGCGAGGCGCGCCTGCGCGTCGACGACCATCGTGCGGAACTTGAACACCCGGAACTCGCGCCCGGCGATGCCCACGCGGCGCTGGACGAACAGCGCCGGGCCGGAGGTGTCCAGCCGGATGGCGAGGGCGACCCCGAGCAGGAGCGGCGCGAGGACGAGCAGGCCGAGCGCGGCGCATACGCGGTCCTCGGCGACCTTGAGCACGCGCTTGGCGCCGGTGAGCTCCGGCTCCTCGAGGTGGAGCAGCGGCAGGCCGGCAACGCGACGGACGCTGACGCGGGGCCCGGCCACCTCGGTCACCGAGGGGGCGACGAGCAGGTCGGTCCCGGTGCCCTCGAGCGCCCAGGCGATCTCGCGCAGGCCGTCCGCGGTCAGCGGGCCGGTCGGTGCCACGGCCACGGCGTCCGCGCGGACGCGGCTGGCGGCCTCGACCACCGAGACTGCGACGGCCTCCGGAGTGAGCGTGTCGGGTTCGCAGACGACGCCGACGACGGAGTACCCGGCGTCGGGGGCCGTACGGAACCGCTCGCTCATCTCGGCCGCTCCCCCTGCGTCGCCGACGACGAGAAGGCGGTGCACCATCGCGCCGGCGCGACGGCGGCGTACGAGGTGCCGGCGGGCGAACCAGCGCCCGGCCAGCAGCAGCACCACCCCTACGGGGAGGGCCAGCGCGACGAAGCCGCGGGCCACGTCGATCCGCGCGGCGTAGCAGCCGATCGCGACGAGGGAGAAGGCGGTGAAGGTGCCGGTGAGGACGCGCTTGTACTCCTCGGCCCCGGCGCCGAGCACCCGTAGGTCGTACGCGTCGTGCGCCTCGAGGCAGCCCAGCCAGACCAGACCGATCACGGTGGCGACCACGGCGTACGGGATGCCGGAGATCGCCGCGCCCGGGCTGTCGAAGCGGGTGACCATCGCGAGCACCAGCGCGAGCGCGACAAGGCTGATGTCGACGAGGCGCAGCAGCAGGGTGTGGCCGTACTGCCACGAGGCGGACCCCCCGGGACCACCCTGGCCCGTCATGGTGAGCGTCGGCTGACCATCCGGGTCGGGAACCGGCATGAGGCTGTGGCTGCCGGCCGGAACCGTCCGGAGCGCGATCAACCTGTCGTGCATGTCCGTCACCCGACCGACTCCCCCGAGTCATCGCGCCCCACCCCTGCGGGACGACGAAGCACCGAGGCTAGAGCCGCTGGCCGTGATCGTGTGTTGGTTTCGCACCTTTCACCCCGTTAGCGCGCTGCGCCGGACGGATCCTGTGGACAGCCGCTGCGCCATGGGATGCGATCGTGGACAGAACCTTGACTATTATCAAGGATTCTGGACTATAGTTTCGATTCCGCTACTCAAGTGCGGGAGGGACGATGGACCTGTCCAGGCCGCTGGCGGTGTTGACCCCCACGGCCGACGCCGACGTCCTGGCTGTGTTGGCGCGCGCCGAGGCAGCGTTCACACCCGGTGAGCTGCACCGCCTCCTCAACCGCTACTCCGAGGCGGGGGTACGGAAATGCCTGGCCCGTCTCACCGACCAAGGGATCGTACGAGGCGAGCGCGCAGGAAACGCGTACCTCTACAGCCTCAACCGTGACCACCTCGCCGCCGAGCACGTCGTGGCGCTGGCCCGGCTCCGAGACACCCTGCTGGCCGGCATCACCCGACGCCTGAGGTCCTGGCCGGTAACGCCGGCCTTCGCCGCACTGTTCGGCTCCGCGGCGCGAGGCGACATGTCCCCCCACAGCGACATCGACCTCCTGCTCGTACGGCCTGCTCGCACGGTCGCGGACGACGAGGCATGGCGAGCCGGGGTCGAGGAGCTCACCCACGACATGGCCCAGTGGACGGGGAACGACGTGCGGGTTCTGGAGTACGGACGGGACGAAGCCCGCAGCGCGGCCGCCGCCGGCGACCCGGTGCTCGACAGCATCCGGCGTGAAGGCGTCCCGCTACACGGCAGCGACCGCATCCTCCGACACCGGGAGCGACCCGAGGGGCCGGCGTGACGCGAACCCATCCCTGCTCGCCTCGAACGCGCACAGGCCGCCTGGCGAAGGCGCGACAGTTCCTCGACGCAGCAGCCACGATCGACGAGTTCGCAGATGACGAGAGCGATGTCTCCGATGCCTTCGTCACACTGTGCGTGCACGCCGGTATCGCAGCAAGCGACGTCTTGTGTTGTGCACGCCTGGGAGTGCATGCCTCCGGAGAGAACCACGAGTACGCGGTCGCCCTCCTCCGCAAAGTAGATGCCACGCTCGCTCGCGACCTGGCGACGCTGCTCGGCATGAAGACCAGGTCCGGCTACAGCGCATACGCGACTCGCGTGGACGACCACCGCCGCGCAGGGCGCGCGGCAGAAAGGCTCGTCGCCGCCGCCCGCGCACTCTGATCCGAGGAGCGGCGAGCGCAGAGTGAGCCCTCCCCTAACTGGGGTCAGTCGGCGACGTCGACCCACGTACGGCCGGCGTCGCGCGTGGCGTAGGTGCGGTCACCAGACACGAACAGGCCGTGGCCGTGGTCGGCGAACGAGACTCCGCCCCGCCTACCCGGAGCAGTCGTTCCTGGCCTGCCAATGCCGCAACGCTGCGGCCGGGGAGCGATCGCCGCCCGCCTGCCAGCTCTCCAGGTAGCGCCAGGGTGGGACCACGCCGCGGCGTACGGCCCAGTCGCCGGGCCCGCAGTCCGGGGAGATGCCGACGTGGAGGTGGCAGGCGGTCGGCGCGGCGCTGCCCGTACGACCGACTCGCGCGAGCCGCTCTCCGGCGCGGACGCGCACGCCCGGGGTGACTCCCGGACCGATCGAGCGCAGATGCGACCCGTAGAAGCGCATCCCGTCGTCCGTGACGATCGACACGAACAGCCCTCCGCGCTGGGCGCCCCGATCGGTCGCCGGGTCCCACCGATCGACCCGGGACAGCTCCTGGACGACCCCGTCCACCGGGGACACCACGGCGCTCCCGCAGTCCGCGAAGACATCCGTCGCCGGGTAGTCGTGGTGGACGCGCCCGAACGACGCACGGGACGGGGGCCGAACGGGGAACACGAAAGCCCTCGTCGCGCCGTGGGTACGCGGGGTCTGCCGCACGACGTCCGGCGTACCAGACTGTGCAGTCGGCCGAGCGGTCCCGTGCCCCGACCCGGCCTTCGGCTCGGGCGAGTCGGGCGAGCCGAGCGCAGCCCGCGACGAGGCGGGCG
>JBOGEN010000091.1:0-7210 GCA_050743265.1 Actinomycetes bacterium | reverse complement strand
CCACCGCCGTCGCCACCACCGCGGCGGCGGCGAGGAGGCGTGCCGGGCGGGACCAGCCGTCGCGAACTCGCGGGGGACCCGTGAGACGAGCGAGCGGAGGCGGCCCGGCGTACACCATCACGGCGGCCCACACGAGCGACCCGCCGATGAGCGCGAGCAGCGCGGTCACGTCGCCACGTCACGCTCGGCGGACACCAGCCCATCGAGCGGGTCGGGCGCTGCACGGGTCATCGGGACGAGCTCCGCAAGTGCCGCACTCCCCGGCCCTCCGCGCACCTGCCCATCGGCTCTGGCGCGCAGCGCCTCCACGGTCTCGACGACCCCGTCCGGCCGTCGCCGCAGGACGCACACCTCGGAGAGGTAACGAAGCCCGGTAGTGCCTCGGCGCAGGTGCAGCAGGACGTGCACCGCGGCCGAGAGCTGGCTGTGCACCGCCGTCCGGGAGAGGCCCGCGCTCATGCCGAGGGCCTCCAGACGGGCAGGCACCTCCGCGGCACCGTTGGCGTGCAGCGTGCCGCAACCGCCGTCGTGCCCCGTGTTCAGCGCGGCCAGGAGATCGACCACCTCGGCGCCGCGAACCTCGCCGACGACGAGGCGGTCGGGGCGCATGCGCAGCGCCTGCCGTACGAGCGCGGACAGGCTGACCGTGCCGACGCCTTCGACGTTGGGGGCGCGGGCCTGCAGCCGGACGACGTGCGGGTGCGCCGGGGCGAGCTCGCCCGCGTCCTCCACGAGGACGAGGCGCTCCGACGGCGCGGCGCACGAGAGCAGGCTGGAGAGCAACGTGGTCTTACCTGTCCCCGTCCCGCCGCTCACGAGGAACGCACGCCGGGACCTGACGAGCCCGAGCAGGACGTCCGCGACCGTCGGCGCGAGCGTGCCGCAGGCGACCAGCGCCTCGAGGCTGTACGTACGTCGCGGCGGCACCCGCAGCGAGACCACAGTGCCGCGCGGGCTCACCGGAGGCAGGACGGCGTGCAGGCGCACTCCCCCGGGCAACCGGGCGTCCACGAACGGCACGGCGTCGTCGAGCCGCCGCCCGGCTCCGGACGCGAGGCGCTGGGCGAACCGGCGCAGCCCCGCCTCGTCGGGGAACCCGGCCTCCACCCGCTCGAGGCCGACGCCGCGGTCGACCCACACCTCGTCCGGGGCGTTGACGAGCACGTCGGTGACCGCCTCGTCACGGACGAGGGGCTCCAACGGGCCGAGCCCCACCAGCTCCGCGCGCAACGCCGTGATGACGCCGAGCACGGCCGTGTCGGGCAGCAGCCTCCCCTCCTGCCGCAGCGCCGCAGCGACACGCGCCGGAGTCGGGTCGTCACCCGCCTCCGCGAGGCGGCTCCGCACACGCTCGAGCAACGGTGCGGGAACCACGGCCGGCTCACCGCTCACGCGGCCACGCCGCGTGTACGGCGCCCGCCCGGCGTGCCACCGGCGACCTCGTGACCCGTCGGGCGATCGCCAGCACCGGAACCGCCGCCGCCACGGCTCGCAGACGCCGCCGGGACGAGGACGTCCAGCGCGTGCCCGCAGAGACGTGCCAGCGGGCTGCGACCACGACGGGCCGGCGGCTCGCCACGTTCGAGCGTGCCGATGATGCCGGGCTCCGCCTTCATCTCGCCGAAGAGCGGAAGGCCCACGGCATCCGCGATGTCCGCGCCCGTAAGCCCGGACGGGGCCGGCCCTCGGACGACGAGACGGACGTCGGCCGCGTACGGCGCGAGCCCGGTGGCGACACGCGTCGCCGCGGCGGTGGCCCGCACCTCGGCCGGGACGAGGAGCAACGTGGCCGCCGCCCGCACGAGGGCCTCCGCGGCACCCTCGTCGAACCGGCGGGGCAGGTCCACCACGACGAGGTCGGCCGACCGGGTGGCGGCGCCGAGCACGGCGGCCACCGCCTCGGGCGGGACGTCGAGCAGGTCGCCGCGGTCCCAGGAGAGCACCGCCAGCTCGCCCACCCGGGGCAGCGCCCCGTGCAGCGCGGCACCGCCGAGCCGGCCCACCGTGTCGGCCAGGTCCGGCCAGCGCAGGCCTGTCGCGTCCTCGCCCCCCAGCACGAGGTCGATGCCGCCGCCGAGCGGGTCCGCGTCGACCAGCAGAGTGCGCAGCCCACGGCGTACGCCGGTGCCCGCCAGCGCGGCGGCGAGCGTGGTCGCCCCTGCCCCGCCCCGCGCACCGACCGTAGCGAGGACGCTGCACGATCTCGGCACGTAGCCGGTCGTGTCGGCGAACCGCTCCACCAGCCAGCCTTCAGAGTCCGGGAGGAACACGACGTGCTCGGCGCCGACCTGCACCGCACGCCGCCAGATGCTGCCGTCGTCGAGGTCGGTGCCGACGAGGACGACACCGGCTCTGCGCGCGAGACCGCTGCGGGCCAGGAGAGCGGCAGCATCGTCACCGACCACGACAAGCGGGGAATGCGGCCACGAGGGGCGGGCGAGCGCGGCCTCCGTCACGACGTCCACCTCGACACCCGCCGCGGCGGACAGGCGCAGCACGTCGTCGAGCAGCTCCTGGTCGCCGGTGACGACGAGTGGACGCGCGACATCCGCAGGGGACCCGACGGAGGACGGCGGTGGCCCAGACGACGGTGACACTGCAGACGACGGGACGGGGGATGCGGACACGGTGACCTCCACAGCACGGGGCAGGGAGGTTCACCGTGGGGCGTCAGCACGCGTGTCGCCGGCGTCCGTACGGCATCTGTGGACGCCGCACGGCGACGGCTACCTGTGTGGAGAAAGAGGACGACCCCCGCCGGGGGGGATAGCGGGGGTCGTCTTCGCGGTCCAGCTCCGGGGGGGAGGAGCCGGCCCGACGGGCGGCCGGGGGGAGGCCGCCGCGTAAGGGCACTGCCCGCTCGTATTCGCGCTCAAACGCGCCACCGGCGGGAAGTGCGTACCTACAGTCTGCATATCCTCGATCCCGTGGACAAGCCGGGCCCCCCCAGAACCGCCGCGTTCTTCGACCTGGACAAGACGATCATCGCGAAGTCCAGCACGTTGGCGTTCAGCCGGTCCTTCTACCAGGGCGGGCTCATCAACCGGCGCACCGTGCTGCGCAGCGCGTACGCCCAGTTCGTCTACCTGGTCGGTGGCGCGGACCACGACCAGATGGAGCGGATGCGCGAGTACCTGTCGAGCATGGCGATGGGCTGGGACGTCCGGCTCGTCCAGGACATCGTGGCCGAGACGCTGCACGAGCTGATCGACCCGCTCGTGTACGACGAGGCGGCGACGCTGATCGAGGAGCACCACAAGGCCGGCAGGGACGTCGTCGTGGTCAGCTCCTCGGGGGCGGAGGTCGTCGAGCCGATCGGCGGCATGATCGGAGCCGACCGGGTCATCGCGACACGCATGGTCGTCGGCGACGACGGCCGGTACACCGGCGAGATCGAGTTCTACGCGTACGGCATGCACAAGGCTTCCGCGATCAGTGAGCTGGCCGAGGCCGAGGGGTACGACCTGTCGCGGTCGTACGCCTACAGCGACTCGGTGACCGACCTGCCACTGCTGTCCGCGGTCGGTCACCCGTACGCGGTGAACCCCGACCGCGCGCTCCGCCGTGAGTGCGCCACCCGCGGCTGGCCAGTGCTCGTGTTCAGCCGTCCGGTGTCGCTGCGCAGCCGGTTCTCGATCGGCGTCCCGCCCCGTCCGGTGCTCGCCGCGACCGCGCTGGCCGCGGTCTCCGTGGGGGGCCTGCTCTGGTACGTCGCCCGCCGCCGCGACCGTCGCCGGCCCTGGCAGGCGTGAGCCGGCAGGTCAGTCGCGTACCCGCCGATTCCTTTGCCCGCGGATGTCTTCACGCCGGGCCGCGCACGCGCTACAACAGGAGCACGGATCGCGGCCCGCGACAGGACGTCGTTCCTCCCGGGTCACGTTCCGCGCACGACGGCCGGGCACCCACGCGGCGTCCAAGCCCGCGTCAGGGCCCGTCGCGGTAGGGCTCGCCCTACCCGACCGAGCAGGAGCACGCTTGGTAACCCGGCCCGTCGTGCCAGCTGGCGGCGCTCCGCGTGCGGGGCGCCGCTCGCATGTTCGGACGAGCCTCTGCCTGGCGGGCGTCGGTCCTGCGGGAGCGGCGCTCGCGGCGGTCAGCCGCGGCGCATCGCCTCGCACACCGCGAGGCCGTCACGCGCCCCGAGCCGAACGGCCCGCGCACAGTGCCGCACCCAGCCGGCGACCCCGGCCGGCGTCCCGCTGAGGTAGCCCCGCAGCGCGTCCCCGTACCCAGGGCCGGCCTCGGCGTGCCCCGTCTCGGGAGCACACACGGCCCGCGTGTCCAACCCCCTGGCGTGCAGCACGAGCCGCTCCGCCGCACGGGCGACGAGCCCGTTCCCCGTGGCGAACGGGCGCAGCGCGAGCACCTCGCCATGCACCACGGCGGCGACGACGAGTGCCGGGGCATCGGTCGGTCGGGTCAACAGCTCCGCCAGCGCGTCCAGGCGGACGGCGACGGAGTCCCCGTCCGGGGCCGGGCCGAGGCCGAGCGGGTCGTCCGGGACGGTGCCGCCGCCCCGGGGGCGTCCGCAGGAGTCCTCGTCCTGGAGGTCGGCCGCCGCCAGCAGGTGCAGCCGGGCGAGGGCGTGCAGCGGTGCGCGGTCGACCGTCCGGGCCAGCGAAGGGGCCTGGGTGGTGACCCGCAGCGCGCCGTGGACGACCTCCGTACCCGGCAGGCCGTCGGCGGCCTCGAAAGCCCGTACGGCGGACAGCGTCCAGCCCGCGCCCTCGAGTGCGGCGGTGGCGCGGGCACCCCGCAGCGCCGACTCTGTCGCGACCTCGACCGCTGCCCGCCGCATCACCCGGTGACCCAGCAGCCCGTCCACGGCCGTACGCGCCTCGTCGACGGCGTCGGCGACGCCGGGCAGCCCGGCGAGGACGGCCAGGTGGTCGCGCACGGGCGGGGCGGGATCGGCTCTCACGGACGTCGACCCTACGGACCCGCAGGGGCTCCGCGGCTTCCCGGAGGTGGCTGGAAAGCGGCGAGTGACGAAACAGCTGCGGTGAGCAATGAGAACAGGTCAACCGGTTCAGGTTTGGCCCGTTCCGTTACTGGACACCTGGCTCTAGGGTGACCCGCGTCACACGGGTGAGACATGTGCGCATCTGCTCTGTCTGTCCCGTTCTTCCTCACCGGAGGTGAGTCCGCGATGTCCACGGATCCAGCGGCCCAGACACGCGCATCCGGGTCGATAGACACGGCGCGCTACGTCGAGGCGCAGCAGAGCGCGGAGTTCGTCGAGCTCAGGTCGCGGCTCCGCCGGTTCGTCTTCCCGATGACCATCGTGTTCATGAGCTGGTACCTGCTGTACGTCCTCGCGTCCGGCTGGGCGCGGGACTTCATGGGCCAGAAGGTGATCGGCGAGGTCAACGTGGCGTACGTGTTCGGCCTGCTGCAGTTCGCGTCCACGTTCCTCATCGCCTGGCTCTACGAGCGCTTCGCGAACACGAGGTTGGACCCCCTGGCCGACAAGATCCGCGGTGAGATCGAAGGAGGCCGGTGATGTCGGTGACCACGGCTGCACCGCAGCTTCTCGCGCAGGCCGAGGCGGTCTCCTCCTCGCAGCGCGCGCTGACGATCGCGCTCTTCGTCGCGTTCGTCGCCGCCACCCTGTGGATCACCCTGTGGGCGAGCCGCCAGAACCGTACGGCTGCCGACTTCTACGCAGGTGGCCGCTCGTTCTCGGGTGTGCAGAACGGCATCGCGATCAGCGGCGACTACATGTCCGCCGCCTCGTTCCTCGGGATCGCGGGCATCATCGCGTTGGCCGGCTACGACGGCTTCCTGTACTCGATCGGGTTCCTCGTCGCCTGGCTCGTGGCGCTCCTGCTCGTCGCCGAGCTGCTGCGCAACTCCGGCAAGTACACGATGGCGGACGTGCTCGCGTTCCGGATGCAACAGCGCCCGGTCCGCACCGCGGCGGGCATCTCCACCATCACCGTGTCGATCTTCTACCTGCTCGCCCAGATGGTCGGCGCAGGCGCGCTGGTGGCCCTGCTGCTCGGTGTCTCCAGCGGCGCGGCGAAGAACCTCACCATCGTCATGGTCGGCGCGTTGATGGTCTTCTACGTCACCATCGGCGGGATGAAGGGCACCACCTGGGTGCAGATCGTCAAGGCCGTCATGCTGATGTCAGGGACGACGCTGGTGACCCTTATCGTCATGACGAAGTTCGGCTGGAACATCTCCGAGCTGCTCGGCACGGCGGCGGAGGAGAGCGGCAAGGGTGAGGCGTTCCTGGGGCCAGGTCTGAAGTTCGCGACCGATGCCACCGGCCTCACCGGCAAGCTCGACCTCATCAGCCTGAGCCTCGCGCTCGTTCTCGGTACGGCCGGCCTGCCGCACGTCCTGATCCGCTTCTACACGGTGCCCACCGCGCGTGCGGCACGGAAGTCGGTCATGTGGGCGATCTGGATCATCGGCGCGTTCTACCTCATGACGATCGCGCTCGGCTTCGGTGCGGCGGCGCTCGTCGGCCCGGAGGAGATCGCAGCCCAGGACCCGGCAGGCAACACGGCGGCACCCCAGCTGGCCCGCGCCATCGGGGAGGACGTCGCCGGGGCCACCGGCGGGACGGTCC
This sequence comes from Actinomycetes bacterium, assembly GCA_050743265.1. Taxonomy (GTDB): domain Bacteria; phylum Actinomycetota; class Actinomycetes; order JBOGEN01; family JBOGEN01; genus JBOGEN01. The sequence continues at coordinate 630 of JBOGEN010000091.1, read as the reverse complement.
TGCTCGCGGTCATCGCCTCGGTCGCGTTCGCGACGATCCTCGCGGTCGTCGCCGGGCTCACGCTCGCGTCCTCGTCGTCGTTCGCCCATGACATCTACGCGAACGTCATCAAGCGCGGCCAGACCGGCGAGGGTGACGAGGTCCGTGTGGCCCGCGTGGCGGCGTTCGTCATCGGGGCGACGGCGATCGTGCTCTCGATCTTCGCCCAGAAGCTCAACGTGGCCTTCCTCGTGGCGCTCGCGTTCGCGGTGGCGGCGTCGGGCAACCTGCCCGCGCTGCTGCTGTCGCTGTTCTGGGGACGGTTCAACACCCGTGGCGCGGTGTGGGCGATCTACGGCGGCCTGATCTCGGCGGTGACGCTCGTCGCGTTCTCGCCGATCGTCTCGGGCAAGGTCGACCCGGCGACCGGGGAGAACCTCGCGCTCTTCCCGGCGGGCGTCGACTTCCACTGGTTCCCGCTGGAGAACCCCGGGCTCGTCTCGATCCCGCTCGGGTTCTTCTTCGGCTGGCTCGGCACCGTGCTGAGCCGCGAGCGGGACGAGGAGAAGTTCGCCGAACTCGAGGTGCGATCCCTCACGGGGGCAGGTGCCGAGGGAGCCTCCTCCCACTAGCCACAAGCCTGGTGTCTCC
>JBOGEN010000090.1:0-26309 GCA_050743265.1 Actinomycetes bacterium | reverse complement strand
GGCCGGCACGTCGCCGGCCCGGGACGCCGCACCGCGGAGGGACCCGCGATGTTGGACGCCGCCTTCTCGGCGCTGCAGTCACTGCTCGACCCGTCGCTGCTGCTCATGCTGCTGGCCGGCGTCGCGGCAGGACTCGTCGTGGGCATCATCCCCGGGCTCGGCGGCACGGGGGCGGTGGCGCTGCTGTTGCCGTTCGTCACCGTGATGGAGCCGGAGCAGGGTCTCGCGCTCATCATCGGCGCGGTGGCCGTCGTGCACACCTCGGACACGATCACCGCGGTGCTCATCGGCGTCCCCGGCTCCGCCTCCGCGACCGTCACGATGATGGACGGTCACGAGATGGCGAAACAGGGCCAAGCCGCCCGCGCCCTGTCCATGGCGTTCCTGGCGTCGATGATCGGCGGCCTGATCGGGGCCATCGGGCTCACGCTGTCGATCCCCGTGGCGCGCCCGCTGGTGCTCGCGTTCGGGTCGCCCGAGCTGTTCATGCTCACGGTCCTCGGAGTCAGCCTCACCGCGCTGCTCTCGCGCGGGAACATGCTCAAGGGCCTCGTCGCGGGCCTGCTCGGGCTGCTCCTCGGCGCCGTGGGCGCGGCTCCGGCAGCCGCCGAGTACCGCTTCACGTTCGGCTCGCTGTTCCTCTCCGACGGACTGAACCTCGTCCCTGTGGCGCTGGGCATCTTCGGCCTCGCGGAGATCGCCTCCCGGGTCGCGCGGCGCACCAGCGTCGCCAGCGGGCAGGGCCTGGGCGGCGGCTGGATGCTGGGGGTCAGGGACGTCGTCCGCCACTGGGGGCACGTGCTGCGCGGCTCGCTGATCGGGATCTGGGCGGGCGTGCTGCCCGGCGTGGGCGCGACCGCGGGCACCTGGATGGCGTACGGCCAGGCCGTGGCCACGTCCAAGAAGAAGAAGCGGTTCGGCAAGGGCGACCCCCGCGGGATCATCGGCCCGGAGAGCGCCAACAACTCGGTCGAGGCCGGGGACCTCATCCCCACGCTGCTCTTCGGCATCCCCGGCGGGGCGCCGGCCGCCCTGCTGCTCGGTGCGCTGCTCATCTTCGGTGTCGAGCCTGGCCCGCGTCTCGTCACCGACCACCTCGACCTCGTGTACACGATCGTGTGGGCGTTCGCGCTCGCCAGCGTGCTGGGCGCCCTCTTCTGCTTCTTCCTGAGCCCCCCGCTGGCGAAGCTCTCGTTCGTCCGCTTTCCCGTTCTGGCCGCGGGACTCGTCGTGGTCATGTTCGTCAGCGGCTTCCAGGACTCGGGGCAGTTCGGCGACCTCGTCGTCATGGCTCTGCTCGGCGTCGTGGGCTGGCTCATGAAGGACAGCGGCTACCCCCGCGCACCGTTCCTCATCGGGTTCGTGCTCAGCGTGCCCCTCGAGCGGTACTACTTCCTCACCGCGGAGCTGTACGAGACGACGGAGTGGCTCACCCGGCCGTGGGTGCTGGTCATGGCCGCGATCCTCGTCTTTCCGTTGGTGCGCGCGGTGGTGCGCCGCCTCCGTCGCAAGGACGCCACGGCCGCCCCCGTCGCGGAGGACGGCACGAGCGTCGCGGAGGACGACGAGGACGTCGTGCCCACCGACTCCGAGCAGGGCGCGGGTCCGGTCTGGTCGTCCGTGGTCGCCGGGACAATGCTCGTGCTCTTCGTCGTCGCCCTCGTCACGGTCAGCGGGTACGAGACGGAGGCGCGGCTGATGCCCGGGCTCGTGTCGACGATCGGGATCGCCCTGTCGGCCACCGTTCTCGCCCGGGAGCTCGCCCACCTCCGCGCACGTGCGGCCGTGCCCGCCGTCGCGGCGCCCGTGACGGGGGACCTCGTCGGCGCCGCGACTGCGACAGGAGGGGCCGCGCGTCCGGCGGACGACCGCGTGCCCGGCGTGGGTGGCGAGGCCGCCCCGAACCGGACGCGGGAGCAGGACTCCCGGGGCGCGACGCTCCGGTGGACGGGCCATGCCTTCGCCTGGATCGCGGCGTTCCTCGTGCTCACGTACGTCTTCGGTGGTGTCATCGCGGCGGTGCTGTTCGTCCCGACGTTCCTATGGCGGGTCGCCGAGATGCGCCTCGTCTCGATCGCCGTGTACACCACCGTGGTCGTCGGCGTCCTCGTCGTGCTCTCCGAGCTGGCGATCCTCCGCCTGCCCCTCGGGCTCTACACGTTCACGTTCCTGTTGTGAGCACGCGGGCGAGACAGACCTCCCGCACCGGCTCCTCAGCTCGCTGAGCCGTCCCGGGCCCACGACCGGCGCGGTTCGGTCGAGGGCACCGGCGAATCGTGGCTCCACAGGTGCCGGCCTCGGCGGCCGGAGGTGGCCGAGATTGTCCCCGGCTGTACCCCAAGGGTTGACTTCATACCCTAGGGGGGTACGCTGCAGTACATACCGTACGGGGGTATGGGAGCATCGGGGTCAGCGGAGCCGAGCCGAGCCGAGCCGCCCGCCCGCCGGCACCACGAGAGAGGGACACGCCATGACCAGCACGACCTACCGCGTCACCGGTATGACCTGCAGCCACTGCGCGAGCGCGGTCACCGACGAGGTCACGAAGGTCCCTGGCGTCGTAGAGGTCGACGTCGACCTGGCCTCGGGGGCTGTGGAGATCACCAGCGACGGGCAGGTGGACGAGGCCCGCGTCCAGGATGCCGTCGCCGAGGCCGGCTACACGCTCGCGTCAACCTGACCTGCAGGTTTCACCCCGCAGTTTCACCGGCGCCATCGACCTCGCCTCGACCAGATCGTGGAGCCCGACTCCGAGCCACCGTCTTCGCACCGGAGAGAGCCATGACGACGACGCCGCCGACGGCAACCGTCACCACGCGCTTCCGCGCGATCCGCCGGTTCACCCGCCACTACCTGGAGATGGTGCTGGCGATGGCCCTGGGGATGGTCCTGCTCCACCCCCTGTGGTCGGTGCTCCTCGACGCGCTCGGCTGGTCCGCCGTCCTGGGAGGCCCGGACTCGGGCGCGATGGTCATGGCGACGGACATGACCCTCGCGATGTCCGCGTGGATGCGCTACCGCGGGCACGACTGGGCTCCCATCGCCGAGATGGCCGTCGCGATGTACGCGCCCTTCGTGGTCCTCCTCGTCCCGCTCTGGACCGGCGCGATCTCCGGCGAGGCCCTGATGGTCGCCGGTCACGTGCTCATGCTTCCGGCCATGGCCGTGGCGATGCTCCTGCGCCGCGACGAGTACACCCAAGCCCACCACCGGCGCACCTGGCCGCTCCGGAGACGAGAGGTGGCGCGATGACCACGCCCGCCATGTCCACCCTCGCGGCCTGCACCCTCGACATCGGCGGCATGACCTGTGCCTCGTGCGTCGGGCGGGTCGAGAAGGCCCTCACCAGGGTGGACGGGGTGGCGCAGGCGCAGGTCAACCTGGCGACCGAGGCCGCCACCGTCACGTACGACCCGACCAGGGTCCAGCTCGAGAGCCTGACGGCCGCCGTGGCCACCGCCGGTTACACCGGCACCGTGCGTCCGCACACCACGGACGCGCCAGGCAGCCCGGCGGAGGCCGGGCCCGCCGGAGCAGGCGCAACCGCCGACGACCCGGACGCCCACCGGGACGCCCACCTGGCCGACCTCAAGCGCAAGTGGCAGGTGGCCCTCGCGAGCGGGCTCGGACTGATGCTGCTCATGTACCTGCCGCTGGGCATCGACACGATGGACTGGCTGATGCCGCTGATCCTCGTGGTCGCCACGGCCGTGCAGTTCTGGGCCGGCAGCGGCTTCTACGCGGCGGCGTGGGCGGCGGCCCGGCACGGCGCGACGAACATGAACACGCTCGTGGCGCTCGGCACGGGAGTCGCGTACGGCTACAGCGCGTTCGTCACCCTCTGGCCGGGGGTCGCCGAGCGCCTGGGCCTGCCGCTGCACCTCTACTTCGAGACGTCCCTCGTCATCATCGCGCTCATCCTCATGGGCCGGTGGATGGAGGGACGCGCGAAGAAGCGGACGGCGGCCGCCATCACCGCGCTCGTCGGTCTGGCGCCCACGACCGCACGCGTGCTGCGCGACGGCGTGGAGGACGACATCCCGATCGAGGACGTCCGCGTGGGCGACCTCGTGCGCATCCGTCCTGGCGAGAAGGTGCCCGTTGACGGCGTCGTCATCGACGGCAGCACGACGGTGGACGAGAGCATGCTCACCGGCGAGAGCCTGCCGGTCGAGAAGGGCTCCGGCGACGCGGTCATCGGCGCCACCCTCAACCGCACGGGCTCCGTCGTCATCCGCGCCACCGCGGTCGGCCAGGACACCGCCCTGGCCCAGATCGTCCGGCTCGTGGAGGACGCCCAGGGCTCGAAGGCGCCGATGCAACGCCTGGCCGACCGCGTGTCGGCCTGGTTCGTCCCCGGTGTGCTCGTCGCGGCGGTCGTCACCTTCGCGGCGTGGGCGCTGTTCGGCCCGGAGACCGGCCGGATGACGATGGCGATCGGGACGACGATCGCCGTCCTGATCATCGCCTGCCCGTGCGCACTCGGCCTGGCCACCCCGACCGCCGTCATGGTGGGGACGGGCAAGGCCGCCGAGCTCGGCGTGCTCATCGGCGACGGCGACGCGCTCGAGCAGGCCAGGCGGCTCACCGCTGTCGTGCTCGACAAGACCGGCACGATCACCCGTGGCCGTCCCGCTGTCAGCACGGTGACTCCGGCGTCCGGCTGGACCGAGGACGAGATCCTCGCGCTGGTCGCCGCTGCCGAAGCGGGGAGTGAGCACCCCCTCGGGGAGGCGGTCGTGACTGCCGCCCGTGACCGCGGACTCGTCCTGCCTGGGGTGCAGGGGTTCGAGGCCGTCCCCGGCCACGGCATCGACGCCACCGTCGACGGCCACCACGTCCAGGTCGGCAACCGCGCGCTCATGGCGGCCGCCACCGTCGACGTCTCCCCGTTCGAGGCCGCGAGCCAGGAGGCGGCCCAGGCCGGTCAGACGCCGATGTTCGTCGCCGTCGACGGCACCGCGGCCGCGGTGGTCGTGGTCGCCGATCCGGTCAAGCCGGAGTCCTCCGACGCGGTCGCGCAGCTCCGGGCGCTCGGCCTCGAGGTGTGGATGCTCACGGGCGACAACACGGCCACGGCCCGGGCGGTTGCCGCGTCCGTCGGCATCGACCACGTCATCGCCGAGGTGCTGCCGTCGCACAAGGCCGACCAGGTCGCCGCGCTTCAGGCCGACGGGCACGTCGTCGCCATGGTCGGCGACGGCATCAACGACGCCCCCGCGTTGGCGCAGGCCGACCTCGGGATCGCCATCGGGACGGGAGCCGACGTGGCCATCGCCGCCTCGGACATCACCCTCGTCGGTGGGGACCTGCGCGGCATCGTCTCCGCGGTCGCCCTGTCCCGGCGCACCGTGACCACCATCAAGCAGGGCCTGTTCTGGGCTTTCGCGTACAACGTGCTGCTCATCCCGGTGGCCGCCGGCGCGCTGTACGCCTGGGACGGGCTCCTGCTCGACCCCGTGCTCGCGGCCGCCGCGATGGCGATGAGCTCCGTCAGCGTGGTCACCAATGCCCAGCGGCTGCGCCGGTTCCGCCGGCCGGTCGACGCGCGGGAGATCCTCTACCCGCCCCTGCGGTCCCGAATCGGGCAGTACGCGTACCTCACCAGCGTCGCCGCCCTCGCCGTCGCGGTGGGGGCCGGGCTCACCGCGCTCAGCCGTACGGACACCGCGGAGCGCGGCATGAACGGCGTGCTCGCCTGGACCCAGTCCACCGGCATGCCCATGCGCCCCACGATGAGCACGATGATGACGACCGACGTGGAGCCCGTGGAGGCGGCCGACGCGGACGTACGCGTCGACCTCGCCGTCCCCGGCTCAGCCCGGCCGGGGGCGCGCACCCGCGTCGTGGCGACGGTGACGGACACGGTCACCGGTGAGCCGATCGATGATCTGGGCCTCAGCCACGAAGTGTGGATGCACCTCATCGCCACCCGGGACGACCTGGGCACCTTCACCCACGTCCACCCCGAGCCGACGGGGCGCCCCGGCCGGCTCGCCGTCGACATGGTTTTCCCCACGCCCGGCCGGTACGTCGTCAACACCGAGGTCCGCCGCCGCGGGGAGATGACTGACATCCACGACCGGCAGGTCGTCACCGTCGCCGGCACCCCGCCCGCACCGGTGACGCTCGACCCCGGGTCCCGCAGCCAGGTCGTGGACGGCGTTCGCGTCGACCTGGACGGCGACGCGGAGGTGGGCCGCCCGAGCGAGCTCGCGTTCTCCTTCACCGACGCAGACACCGGACGCCCGCTCGACGACCTGAGGCCCTACCTCGCCGCGGCCGGGCACGTCGTGGTGATGCGCGGCGACGGCGCGTCCTTCGCCCACGAGCACGCCGAGGTGGAGGACGCCGACGGCGACCCGGTCTTCGCCCTCCCCGGCCAGCGGTTCGGGCCCGAGCTCGACGTGCACACGCGTTTCGACACGCCGGGGACGTACCGCCTGTGGGGGCAGTTCCGCCTGGCCGACGGGCGCGTCCTCACCGTCCCGTTCACCGTGACCGCCTCGTGAACGCTGCGTGTGTCGGCGGCACGGGGCGAGCCGGCGGAGCGAGTGCTAGGCGGCTGCCGGTCGGTTCCTGCTCTCCACGTCGTACTGCGAACCGGACTTGGCCGGCAGCACCGCGCCGATAAGCCACAGGAAGGGCACGAAGATGCCGATGATCCCCAACGCGATGTAGCCCTTCCGGAATGTGAGCGTGCAGACCGTGAAGAGGCAGACGAAGTAGAAGCTGGCCAGCAGGACCCAGAGCAGCCATTCCATGACGGTTCCTTCCATTCCCACGCCGTGCGGGCGCAGTGAGTGGCGCAGCGAAGTGGCGCAGGCACGATCCGGGTCAGCGGCGGCTCGGGCCGGGGTCGCCGTTCCTCACGGGTGACCTCGGGGCGTCGACCCGACGCAGTCCCTCAGCTCAATCCAGCCTCATCACCCCCGGGCCTCACCTCACCCCGGCCGGGTGAGGCCGGGCCGCCGCAGCCGCAGGGACCGTCGTCCGGGGAGTCTCGTGTCCGGTTTCACGGCGTCCAGGAGCGGAGGCGGTTGTCATGGCCGACGTCAAGGTCGAGCGCAAGGAGTCCGTGAGCCGGGAGGAGGCGGCCACCTTGCTCTCGGAGCTGGCCAAGGCGTTCCAGCACGGTGGTGACGTGGAGCTTCCGCTCGGGACGAGCACCCTCAGCCTGCGCGTGCCCGATCGCGTGCGCGCGGAGCTGGAGGTCGAGGTCGAGGGCGACGAGGTCGAGCTCGAGCTTGAGTTCACCTGGTCCACCGCGAAGCCGCCGAAGCAGCCGGGCCCTGCGGCCTCGATGGACGCGGCCGGCAAGACGAAGGCCGAGACCTCGACGAGCCGCCGCCGTGGGGGCAGCCGTCCGCGGAGCCGTTAGCCGGCGTCCCGCGAGACGTCGCGCCCTGCGGCGATGCGCAGCATCACCCGGACGGAGTCGACCGTCCCCTCCGGCTCGGCCGCGGACGGGGAGGCACCGGGGTGACCCTTGGCGACGCGGACGCGCAGGACCCCGGAGCGGATGCCGAACCGCACCGGCGGCTCGAGCAGCACGGCCTCCCCGTCCACACCGGCAGGCACCGGGCTTCCCGCCCCCACCTCGAACGACGTTGCCGACCACTCCCGCCAGGGCCGCTGCAGTCGTGCGCCCTGCGCGCCGCGTCCGGTGGGCGCACCGACCACGGCGATCCCCAGGAGGCCGTCGTCGATGCGGGGGCGGGTGCCCGAGCCGACCGCACGCCCCAGCCGGTAGCGGTTGTTGGAGACGAGGATGACCGCCCCGGCCTGGTGCTCGTGACCGCCGGGACCCACCCACTGCAGGTCGAGCCCACCCTTCCCTGACCCGGACACGTCGGGACCGGACACGTCCGGGCCGATCACGTCCGGCACGGTGTCGAGCAGCGTCTTGAGCTTCGCCTCGCGATAGCCCGGGCGCTGCACCGCCTCCGCGTACAGGCCCAGGGACACGTTGTTCACGAAGACGCGCCCGTTGACCTCGCCGAGGTCGACGACGTGCTCGCCGCCGTCCACGAACGCGTCCAGGGCTCCGACGACGTCGTCACGGTCCACGCCGAGGTCGAGCGCGAAGTGGTTGCGCGTGCCGGCGGGGACGCAGGCGTACGGCAGGCCGAGCTCGGCGGCGACCGAGGCGATCACGGCCTGGGACCCGTCTCCTCCGGCCATCGCGAGCCCGTCCGCTCCCGCGGCCACGGCCGCCCGCGCGAGCGACTCGAGGTCGTCGCCAGGGCCGAGCTCGACGGGCTCGATGCCGCGGCTGCGTGCCTCCTCCGCGAGGTTCGTCTGCGCGGCCTTGCCCCCACCGGAGCGCGGGTTGACGAACAGGACCGGCTTCAGCGGGCGGGGCGCCGACGGGAGTGCGACGTGGACCCGGAACGCCGCACGGGCAGCCGCGAGGGTCAGCAGCCCCGACACCAGCACCAGGACCCCGGCGAGCAACGCGCCACCGAGGACGACCACGAGCGCGCTGACCGCGAACGCGAGCCCCGCCACCACGAGGCCGAGCACGCGGAGCCGCCCCCGCCGCCGGACGCCGTACCAGGCCGTGCCCAGAGCGACCACGAGGCAGCCCGCCACCACGAGTCCACGGGGGAATGCCGAGAGCACCGCCCAGACCGCCATCGCCACGGTGACCGGTGCGAGCACCAGCGCGGCCACCGCCGCGAGCCGCTGGGGAGTCATACGCTCCTCCCGTGAGCCTGCGTGGGTGGCTGGACGATGCCGAGCGCGTCGACGTCGCGGTCTACGCGGCGGTCGCCCGGACCCCGACCCCGACCCTCGACCGGGCCTTCGGTCGTCTCTCCCGCGCCGCGGACTACTCCCGCCTGTCCCTGGCCGCGGCAGTGCTCCTCGCCGCTGGGGGTGGCCGGTCGGGCCGCCGGGCCGCCCGGCACGGGCTCGTGGCCGTCGGGCTCACCTCGCTCGCGGTGAACGCGCTCGCCAAGCCCCTCGGGGCGCGCCGCCGCCCGGACCGCGTCACGTCGGACGTCCCGGTGGCCCGGCACGTCCGCATGCCGGTGTCGGGCTCGTTCCCGTCCGGGCACGCCGCCTCGGCGTTCGCGTTCGCGACAGGCGTCGGGCACGTGCTGCCGGTGCCCGCCGTCCCCCTGCACGCCCTGGCCGGGCTCGTCGGCTACGCGCGTGTGCACACCGGCGTGCACTACCCGGGCGACGTGATCATCGGAGCCCTGCTGGGCACCGCGGTCGCCCAGCTGACCGCTCATGCACTCGACCGTCACGGCTCTCACCTCCTCCCGGACGGTGCGCGGCTCACACGCCCTCCAGGGCCGTGGCTCAAACGCCCTCCAAGGCGGTGACCCGCCCCGTACGCACCGCACGGACGAACGCCTCGTGGTCGCGCGCGTTCTGGTCGGCGTACGCCTCGGCGAACCGCGCGAGCGCCTGGTCGAAGGTGTTTCCGGTCCCGAGGTATGCGGCGATGGCGATGCGGTCCCCGGACCGCGCGTGCGCGCGCGCCAGCGTCCCCCCGCACAGGGCCCCGTAGACGCGCAGGGCGTCCGGATCCATGGCCTCCACCACGGCCGAGCCCTTCCCGTCCCGCAGCTGGCGGACGTAGAAGTCGCGCTCCTGCCCGTCGATGCCGGTGACCCGCTCCCAGCCGAGCAGGATGTCGCTGCTGGCCTGCATGATCCGCTGTCCGGCGACGACACGGTGACCCTCGTTCGTGTACGCGCTTTTTCCGAGGAACTCCGAGAGGACGGACGGCTGTGCCTCCTTGGCCTGCAGGAACAGCGGGTCCTCCCCGTCCCGTCCCAGCATGAGGATGATCCAGGCGCGTGTGCCGACACTGCCCACGCCCACGACCTTGCGGGCGATGTCGACAGGGTGGAACTGCTCGAGGAGAGCACGGCGGTCGGACGCGAGGCTGCGGCCGTAGCGCCTGACCAGATCGAAGAGCGAGGTGGTCACCAGCTGGCGCTCGGGATCGGGCAGCAGCTCGCCGATCGGCACGAGCACCGGTGGGTCGGAGCGGATGCGACGCTCACCGTCCACCAGACCGGTGAGCTTGTCGAACGCCTGGACGTTGTCGTGCCGTCGCGCCTTGCCCAAGGTCGCGTCGAGGCGCTTCCGCTGAGCCTTGGTCGCCATGCCTGAGACGCGTGCCTCGATGTCCGCGGCGTCGACCCGGGCGTACCAGACGTCGAGGTTGCGCATCTGCGCGAGCTCCCGCATGACCTCCCGGTACCGGCCCATGGCCGAGGCGACGACGTCGCGGCAGTCCCCCCGGCTGAAGCCGTTGTCACGCCCGGCGACCGCGAGGCTTGCCGCGAGCCGCTTCACGTCCCACTCCCACGGGCCGGGCAGCGTCTCGTCGAAGTCGTTGACGTCGAAGACGAGGCGTCGCTCCGGTGAGGCGTACAGCCCGAAGTTCGACAGGTGCGCGTCCCCGCACAGCTGGACGGTGAACCCGGTACGTGGGGTGTCCACGAGGTCACCCGCCATCAGGAGGGCGGCGCCGCGGAAAAACGAGAAGGGCGAGGCCATCATGCGCCCGTACCGGATCGGGACCAGCTCAGGCACTCGGGAGCCGGCCTGCCGCTCGAGGATGTCCACGGGGTCCCGCGTGGCCGCCCACGCGGTGAACACCTCGTGGCTCGACCGCGGCACGTCTCGGCGTGCCGCCCGCCCCCGCTCTGCCCGCTGCTCCACAGGAACGTACGCCGGCGCAGGGCGCCTGCGACGTGGCTGGTGGGGAAGGTCTACCTGGGGGGCGACACGGGTTCCGGCCTTCTCTTCCATGCGGCACGTCCTCACTCGTCAACCTGAGACAGGTCGCACGCAAACGTGAAACGGCGCGCCGGGCTTCACCCCGCGGGGGTGAGCGGGCGTTTCCGGTTCACGACGGCGCGGATTTCCGTAGTTTGGATGCTCGACCAGCCACAGGCTCGACCAGCGCAGCGCCGGAGTACGTCGGAGGTGGCTCATGGTTCAGGGCGGTCCTCATAACGGCACGAACCAGGCTGCGGGAGGCGATGGAGCACGGCTCGGTGGTGGAGCGATCGCCGCGCTCACCGGAGTCGGGCTGCTGCTAATCTTCATGATCCAGAACACCGAGGACGTCAGGATGGACTTCCTGTTCTGGAACTTCACGTGGCCGCTCTGGCTGTTCACCCTCGTCACGGCATGCGTCGGGGCGCTGGCGTGGTTCGGGTTCGGCGTGGTGCGCCGTCACCGGCGCCGCAGGGAGCGTCGCGCCTGACGTACGGTGAAAGCCCGCTGCCTCGCGGCCCCGGGTTCCGGCGTGGCAGGGTGTGCGGCGGAGGAGCCATGAGCCGGATCAACGACGTCGGCGGCATGCAGGGCTTCCCTCCGGTCGCGCCGGAGGTCGCCGAGCCGCCCTTCCACGCCGACTGGGAGGCGCACGTCTTCGCGCTGAACCGGGCGATGCTCGGGCGCGGGGTCTACAACCTCGACGAGTTCCGCGACGCGATCGAGCGGATGCCCCCGCAGGACTACCTCGCGGCCTCGTACTACGAGCGGTGGTTCCACGCCGTGACCACCCTGCTGGTCGAGAAGGGCGTCCTCACGGCCGAGGAGGTCTCCGATGGCTGAGCGCTACGCGCCGGGCGAGCGCGTCCGCACGTCCCGGGTGGACCCGCCGCACCACACCCGCCTGCCGGCGTACGCCCGGGGGGCGGTCGGCACCGTGATCGAGATGCAGGGCACGTACCTTCTGCCGGACGACCGGGCGCGGGGCAGGCCGACCGTGCCACAGCCCGTGTACACGGTGCGGTTCTCGGCCGGGGAGCTGTTTGGCCGGGGCGACCACGCCGTGACGGTGGACGTATGGGAGAGCCTCCTGCATCCTGCCGCCACGGGTGAGGAGTCGACCTCGTGAGCGAACACCACGGGGCGGGTGCGACCGTGGCCGCCCGTGTCCGCCACGTCGAGGCGTTGCTCGAGCAGCGTGGCCTGGTGGATCCCACGGAGCTGGACCGTGCGCTCGAGGCCTTTCTCGCCCGTGCCTCGCCCGACAACGGGGCGCGCGTCGTGGCCCGGGCGTGGCTGGACGACAGCTTCCGCACTCGGCTGCTGGCCGACGCGAACGCAGCGCTGCCCGAGCTGGGGCTGTCGATGGGCGCGGGGTTGCAGGAGCAGCGCCTCAAGGTCGTGGAGAACACCGAGCACGCGCACAACGTCGTGGTGTGCACGCTGTGCTCGTGCTACCCGATCGGGCTGCTGGGGCCGTCGCCCACCTGGTACAAGAGCGAGAGCTACCGGTCCCTCGTGGTGCGTGAGCCGCGTGCGGCGCTGCGGGAGTTCGGCTTCGAGCTCGACCCCGACGTCGCCATCACGGTGTGGGACGCCAGTGCCGAGTCCCGCTACATGGTCCTGCCGCGGCGTCCCGAGGGCACGGAGCCTCTCGGCGAGCAGCAGCTGTCCGCGCTGGTGACACGCAACGGGCTCATCGGGGTCGCTCCCGTCTGAGTCGTCGGGGCGCATCGCCTGACCCCGTGAGCCGATCCTTGACGCCGCACGACGGCGGTGCTACACGTATCCCCGGTCAAATTGCGGCCACTTTCCAGTGAAAAAACGGCATATGGGGGTAGCGATGGCGGACGTCGCTCGCTCGTCTTCTCGTCGAGCCATGCTGGTGCTGGCCGCAACCGCGTCCCTCGCCGCTGGTGCCCTGACCGTCGGTCACCCCGCGACCGCGGAGCCGCCCGAAGGCCCGGCCGAGGGGACGTGCAAGACCTTCGACGACCCGCAGGTCATGGGCTGGACGACGTACGCCGAGCTGGGCCCGCGCCTCACCGAGATCGAGAAGGCGAGTGACGGCCGGGTCGACGTCGACGTGGTCGGGCAGACCCAGCGGGGCCGCGACCTCTACGCCGCACGGGTCGGCACGGGTGACCGCGTCCTGCTCGTGCAGAGCGCGATCCACGGCAACGAGCGCACGGGGACGGAGGCCCTGCTCGGCATCCTCAAGGACCTCGGCACGAGCCAGGACGCGGCCACGCTCGAGACCCTGCGCAACATCACCATCGTCGCGATGCCGATGGTGAACCCGGACGGCGGCGAGCTGAACCGGCGCATGAACGCCATCTCGTGGGACGAGGTGGCCGCCGAGTACCCGCAGCTCGCCGGTGCCCCACGCGCCTGGTACCACCGGCTGTCCGGCGACGGCATCGACCAGCCGGGCTTCGACCTCAACCGTGACTTCAACGCCGATCTCGACTACGTCCCGCGTGCCGAGGACCTTCCCGGTGAGGAGGTCGACGCCGGCTTCTACCTGAGCCCCGAGTCGCGGGCGATCCGTGACATGTACGTCGGACTGCAACGCGAGTTCGGCACCGTCGACGCGTTCGTCGACCTGCACCACATGGGCCCGTGCGACCGGCTCTCCGGCGGCGAGCAGGACGGGCGGCACATCTCGGTCTCGCTCGACTACCCGCCGCTCGGGGTGAACGACGGCGCGGCCTACCAGGACCAGTGGCCGGCACTCGACCAGGGCAAGTCCCGCCGGCTCGCGCTCGCCGCGGCCAACGGCATCAAGGCGGCCTACGGCACGCAGTCCCCGCTGGCAGCAGTGGGGCGCTACTTCCACCCCGACGCGCGCGAGTTCGCCGGCCAGGCCCGCTGCGCCTTCGCGCTCAACGGGACGGGGACCGTCCTGTTCGAGGTCAGGGGACAGTCCGACGACATCGGGCCGAAGCTGCGCGGCATGCTCGTGCAGTCGGTCCGCACCGGCGTGGAGGGGATCGTCGACGGGCTGGCCACCGACAGCGTCGACACCCTTGACGGCGACGCGTTCTTCGACCTTCCCGACTACGGGTGGGAAGAGTCCGACTGACGAAGGGACGCCGCCATGACGCACGGGATCGCCTCGAGACCGGGACGGTTCGCCCTGGGTGCCGCGGTGGTGGTCACCGCGCGACCTTGCGGCGGGAACGTCCACTGGCGGGCTGACGAACAAGCCGGTGGGACGCATCGGTGACTCACCGATCATCGGCGCGGGGACGTACGCCCAGAACGACGGTGCCGCCGTGTCCGCCACGGGGACGGGCGAGCTGTTCATCCGCCAGGCGGCGGCCTACCGCGTGTCGGCGCTCATGGAGTACGCGGGCATGCGGGTCGAGCGGGCCGCGCCGGCCTCGGTGGACGAGGTCGCCGAGATCGGTGGTCCGGACAGCGGAGGGCTCATCGCCCTCGACCGCAGGGGCGATCTCGCCATGCCGTTCAACACGTCCGGCATGTACCGCGCGTACGCGACGAGCGACGGCGACATCGTCGTGAGGATCTTCGCGGACGAGCGAACGCCACCGGCACTCCGGCGACTTTCACCCCCACAGGAGGAAAGTTCTACCTTTCCCCGGACAACTATTGATTCTCACAAGCAAAAGGGTCTAGCCTCCCCGGCCAACGACATTCCGGGGCTCGCCGGAGGCTGAGCAGTGAGGCGCATGACCCACCGACCCGAGAACGCCCACCAGGCGCGGCTCCTCCGGCTGCTCCGGGACGGGGGACCCCGCTCGAAGGCAGAGCTGGGCGAGTCGCTGGACCTCTCCCGCTCCAAGATCGGCGTCGAGGTCGACCGCCTCACCACGCGAAGCCTGGTGGAGAGTGCCGGGCTCGCGGCCTCGCGCGGGGGTCGACGCTCGTCGATCGTCCGCCTGTCGTCCCAGACCCGGTTCCTCGGCATCGACATCGGTGCCACGTCGGTGGACGTCGCCGTCACGGACGGCGAGCTCAGCGTGCTCGCGCACGTGTCCGAGCCGAGCGACGTCCGCGACGGGCCCGAGGCCGTCATCGCCCGGTCAATCGAGCTCGTCGGCAAGCTCAACGCCGAGGGGGTCCTGCCCGAGGTCAACGGTGCCGGGGTCGGCATCCCCGGCCCGGTGAGCTTCGGTTCGGGCGTGCCGGTCTCGCCGCCGATCATGCCGGGCTGGAACCAGTACCCCGTACGCGAGGAGTTCAGCACCGCCCTCGGGTGCCCGGTCCGCGTCGACAACGACGTCAACATCATGGCGCTCGGCGAGCAGCACGCCGGCATCGCCAAGTCCGCCGACGACTTCCTGTTCCTCAAGATCGGCACCGGCATCGGCTGCGGGATCATCGCTCACGGCGAGGTCTACCGCGGGGCCGAAGGGTCCGCGGGGGACATCGGCCACATCCTCGTGGAGGAGTCCGGCCTCACGTGCGCGTGCGGGGACAGGGGCTGCCTGGAGGCGTACTTCGGCGGCGCGGCCCTCTCGCGGGACGCCGTCGCCGCCGCGCGGGCGGGACGCTCCCCGCTGCTGGCCGAGCGTCTCGCCGAGACCGGTGTGCTGACGGCTGAGGACGTCGGGGCCGCCGCGGCGGCGGGGGACCCGGTGGCGGTCGAGCTCATCCGCGTCGGGGGCCGGCGTCTCGGCCAGGTGCTCACCGGGCTCGTCAGCTTCTTCAACCCGAGCCTCGTCGTGATCGGAGGCGGCCTGGCCGGCCTCGGCCACGCCCTGCTCGCGGAGATCCGCGGGGTGGTGTACCGCCGGTCCCTCCCTCTCGCGACGGGCAGCCTGCTCATCGTCCTGTCCGAGCTCGGCGACCACGCCGGCGTCATCGGTGCCGCCCGCCTCGTCAGCGACCACGTCTTCTCGGCGGCCTGACCATGCATGGGCCGGGGGGCGTGCCTCAGGACGCGACGGACGTCCTCGTCGTCCGCGGCATCACCAAGGTGTTCCCCGGCGTCCGGGCACTCGACGGGGTTCACCTGGACGTACGCCCCGCCGAGGTGCACTGCCTCCTCGGCCAGAACGGCGCCGGCAAGTCGACGCTCATCAAGGTGCTCTCGGGCGTGCACCAGCCGGACGAGGGCGAGATCCGCTGGCAGGGTGAGCCGGTCAGCGTCGCGGGGCCCACGGCCGCCATCCGGCTGGGGATCGCGACCATCTACCAGGAGCTCGACCTCGTCGACGGGCTCACCGTCGCCGAGAACGTGTTCCTCGGCCACGAGCTCGCGCGCTGGGGGGTGCCCCGGCGTCCCGAGATGCGCCGCCGTACGCGGGAGCTGCTCGGCCGGCTCGGACACCCGGAGATCCTCCCGTCGAGGGAGGTCGGGCGTCTCTCCTCCGCGGGAAAGCAGATCGTGAGCATCGCCCGCGCGCTCTCGCGCGAGGCCAGGCTCATCGTCATGGACGAGCCCTCGGCGATGCTCGCGCACGACGAGGTCGACAACCTCTTCCGGGTGGTCCGCGAGCTCACCTCGTCCGGTGTCGCCGTCGTCTACATCTCCCACCGGCTCGAGGAGATCCGCGAGATCGGTGACCGCGTGACGGTCCTCAAGGACGGGCGCACAGTCGCCCGCGGCATCTCAGCACGGGACACGCCCACGTCCGAGGTCATCTCGCTCATGACCGGGCGGACGCTCGCGTACGCGTTCCCGCCCCGCCCCGCTCCCGACCAGCCGCGCGACAAGGAGGTCCTCCGGGTCGAGCACCTCTCGCGGCAGGGCGAGTTCACCGACGTGTCCTTCTCCGTCCACGAGGGCGAGATCGTCGGGCTCGCCGGCCTCGTGGGTGCGGGGCGGTCGGAGATCCTCGAGACCGTCTACGGGGCCAGGCACCCGTCGAGCGGGCAGGTACTCGTGAACGGCAAGCGCATCCGTCCCGGCAGCGTCACCGCGGCCGTCCGCGCAGGGCTCGGCCTGGCCCCCGAGGAGCGCAAGTCGCAGGCCCTGCTGCTCGAGCAGTCCGTCGCCCGCAACGTCTCGCTGGCCTCGCTGCCCCGGTTCTCACGCGGCGGCTTCCTCGACGAGCGCCGCGAGGTGGCGGACGCCGCCGAGCAGGTGCGCTCGCTCGACCTCCGACCCGCCGACCCGCGCCGGTCCGCGCGCTTCCTGTCCGGGGGCAACCAGCAGAAGGCGGTCGTCGGGCGGTGGCTGCTGCGCCAGTGCCGGGTGCTGCTGCTCGACGAGCCCACTCGTGGTGTGGACGTGGGGGCACGCAACGAGCTGTACGGGCTCGTCCGCCGGCTCGCCGACTCGGGAGTGGCCGTCGTGCTCGTGTCGAGCGAGGTGCCCGAGGTGCTCGGCCTCGCCGACCGCGTGCTCGTGCTCCGCGAGGGCCGCGTGGTGGGCGAGGGCGACGCGGCGGACATCGACGAGTCGGACGTGCTCGACCTCGTCATGGCAGGAAGGGCCGCGGCCGAGGTGGAGACGCGTCCAGGCACCGAGGAACGGAGCACCGCGTGACCGAGCAGAGCGGACCGCCGGTCGACGAGCGCCAGGGCGTCGAGACCGGCACGGAGCCGACGGCGACCCGCCGGCCCTGGGCCGTCCTGGGCCGCGCCGGTGAGGTGCACAACATCGGCCTCCTCGTCGTCCTCCTGCTGATCGCGATCGTGGGGGCGGCGACGCAGCCGAGCACGTTCCTCACCGGCTCCAACGTGCTCAACATCCTCACCACGGCCTCCGTCATCGGCGTGGTGTCGGTCGGCATGACGTTCGTCATCATCGGCGGCGGCATCGACCTGTCGGTGGGCGCGCTCGTGGCGCTCGCGTCGGTCTGGTGCACGACCGTGGCGACCCAGTCGTACGGCCTGTTCGGCATGGTCTTCGCCGCGCTCGCCGTGGGCACGGCGGCGGGCCTGGTCAACGGTGTGCTCATCGCGTACGGGCGGCTCGTGGCGTTCATCGTGACCCTTGCCATGCTGGCGAGCGCCCGCGGTCTCGCGCAGCAGATCTCGAACCGCCAGTCGCAGATCGTCACGGTGCCCGAGTTCGCGGACATCGCCGTGGTCGACCTGCTGGGGGTGCCGCTACTCGTCTGGATCTTCGGCCTGGTGGGGGCGGTCGGGTGGGTCCTGCTCAACCGCACGACGTTCGGCCGTCGGACGCTCGCCATCGGGGGCAACGCCGAGGCCGCCAGGCTCGCGGGCATCGACGTCCGCCGGCACACGGCCCTGCTGTACACGCTGTCCGGTTTCTGCTGCGGGATCGCCGCGGTCATGCTCGCCGCGCGGACGAACACCGGTGCGAGCACCCACGGCATGCTCTACGAGCTCGACGCGATCGCCGCCGTCATCATCGGCGGCACCCTGCTCACGGGGGGGCGGGGCTCGCTCGTCGGCTCCCTGCTCGGGGTCCTCGTGTTCACGACGATCACGAACATCTTCGTCCTCAACAACCTCGGGACGCCGGTCCAGGAGATCGCCAAGGGCGCGATCATCGTGGCCGCCGTCCTCCTCCAGCGCCGGGCCACGACGAGCCCGGGAGGTGCCTGACCCCACCGCTTGGACTCGATGTCCACCGGACGCCAGAGAAGGAGACCGTCCATGGCACTCAAGGGTTCCGCCGGGCTCGACCGCCGCGGCTTTCTGCTCGGGGCTGGCGCCCTGGGCACCGGCGTCGTACTGGCCGGCTGCACCAGCAACGACCCCGAAGCGTCGGGGGACACCGAGCAGGCCAGCGTGTCCCAGGCCGGCGGCGGCAACGCCAAGCCCGGCAAGCCTGTCACGATCGGCTTCTCCGCGCCGGCCGCCGACCACGGCTGGATCGCCGCCATCACCAAGAACGCCCAGGCGCAGGCGAAGCAGTACGAGGAGGTGACGCTCCGGGTCACCGAGGGCACGAACGACGTCAACCAGCAGATCAGTCAGGTGCAGACCCTCATCGACCGCAACGTCGACGTCCTGGTGATCCTGCCCTTCGACGGCAAGGCGCTGACCGAGGTCGCACGCGAGGCGATGCAGAAGGGCATCCCCGTCGTCAACCTCGACCGGATCTTCTCCTCGCCGCTCGCGTACCGGACGTGGATCGGCGGCGACAACTACGGCATGGGCGTCAACGCCGGCAACTACATCGCCGCCAAGCTGGAGGAGACCGGCAAGCAGAACCCGGTCATCGTCGAGGTCGCCGGCATCGACAACCTCGAGCTGACGCAGCAGCGCAGCCAGGGCTTCAAGGAATCCCTTGCGAGCGCCGGCTTCTCGGTGACCGCCCGCCAGGCGGCGGAGTTCACCGTCGAGTCGGGGCAGCAGGTCATGAGCACGCTGCTGCAGGCCGAGCCGGAGATCGACGCCGTGTGGAACCACGACGACGACCAGGGCGTCGGTGTGCTGGCCGCCATCGACCAGGAGGGACGCGACGAGTTCTTCATGGTCGGCGGCGCCGGCTCCAGCCGTGCCATGCAGCAGATCAAGGCCGGTGACGGGGTCCTCGAGGCGACCGTGCTCTACAGCCCGAGCATGTCCTCGTCCGCGATCAGCCTGGCCCGGCTCATCGGCCAGAACCGGGGCATGAGCGACCTCGTCGAGCATGAGGTCCCGGCGTCCCTCACCACGTACTCCGCGGTCGTGACGCGCGACAACGTCGACGACTACATGGCTGTGGGCTTCGCGTGAGCAGCGAGCGGGGGGCCGCGGGGGACGATCGACCCACGCTGGGCGTCGGCATGGTGGGCTACTCCTTCATGGGGGCCGTCCACTCCCAGGCCTGGCGGACGGTCGACCGTGCCTTCCCGCTTCCCGCGGCGCCCCTGATGACGGCGGTGTGCGGGCGGCAGCGGGCCGCCGTCGAGCACGCCGCCCGGCGCCTCGGGTGGGCCTCGGTGGAGACGGACTGGAAGGAGCTCATTCGCCGGGACGACGTCGCCGTCGTGGACATCTGCACGCCGGGCGACAGCCATGCCGAGATCGCCATCGCCGCCCTCGACGCGGGTCGCCACGTCCTGTGCGAGAAGCCGCTGGCCAACACGGTGGACGAGGCGGTCGCGATGGCCCAGGCCGCCGAGCGGGCGCGGGCGCGCGGCGTGCGGTCGATGGTGGGCTTCAACTATCGCCGCGTCCCGGCGCTCGCGCTGGCGCGCCAGCTCGTGGCCGAGGGGCGGCTCGGTGTCATCCGGCACGTCCGCGCCCAGTACCTCCAGGACTGGATCGCCGACCCGTCCTTTCCTCTCGTGTGGCGACTTCAGAAGGACAAGGCCGGCTCGGGTGCGCTCGGTGACATCGGCGCGCACATCGTCGACATCGCGCAGTACGTCACGGGCTCGCTCCTCACCGGTGTCAGTGGCCTCACCGAGACGTTCATCCGCGAGCGGCCCCTCGCGGCCGCCTCCGACGGTCTCACCGGGTCGGGCCACGGCGGGACGGGGGAGGTCACGGTCGACGACTGTGCCCTGTTCCTCGGCAAGTTCGCCGACGGGGCGATGGCCACCTTCGAGGCCACCCGGTTCGCCACCGGACGGAAGAACGCCATGCGCCTCGAGGTGAACGGCTCGGCGGGCAGCCTCGCGTTCGACTTCGAGTCGATGAACGAGCTGTCCTTCCACGACCACACCGAGGACCCGTCCACGGCGGGCTTCCGCCGGATCCTCGTCACCGAGCCCACGCACCCGTACATGGACGCCTGGTGGCCCCCCGGTCACCTGATCGGATACGAGCACACCTTCACCCACGAGCTGCGCGACTTCGTCGAGGCCGTCGGGGTGGGTACCGACCCCCTGCCGTCGTTCGCCGACGGGCTCCAGGTGCAGCGCGTCCTCGCCGCGATCGAGAAGAGCGCCGCAGGTGGGTCGTGCTGGACCGAGGTGGGGTCATGAGCGCGGGCCGAGCCCGAGCCGTCCGCAGGAGGTGCGGCTGATGGCGTGATCGATGAGCCCGCGGTGCAGAGAGGCTGCCTCGCGTCCCGCACCGCGGGCTCGTGCCACCACGTCGGGACGACGGTCTTGCCAGACCCCGTCCCGACCGGACCGACAAGGAGGAGACCGCTGCCAGAACTGCGTCCACCTCGGGCGACGCGTCGCCGCGGAGCCCGTCAGCCGGGTCGATGGCACTGGTCACGAGGCTAGTGCACCCGCTCCGGGGAAGCAGAGGCCCGGTGAACACGCCACGGCCCGAGCCCATCGTCGGACGCAGTCATCCCTATCAAATTTGTGCGGGTTCGACGGTGCCGCGGGCCGTGGTGAGGCCCTTGGCGCCCTCCTGAACGGAGGTTGCTCACGTGCACAAGCCCCTGAAGAAGGTGTACGCCGCCACGCTCGGCGTCCTGGTGGGTGTCGCCATGGTCACCGTGGCAGGCCCGCCCTCAGCGGTCGCGGCCCCGAAGGCCCCCACCGCCGCGGACTCGGACTTCCAGCAGGTGACGATGGCGAAGGGCGTCGACGTCGTCGGCGAGCCGATGGCCATCGCCGTGCTGCCGGACCAGAGCGTGCTGCACACCGCACGCGACGGCACGCTCCGCCGTACGACGAAGGACGGCGTCACCTCGGTCGCCGCCGACATCCCCGTGTACTCCCACGACGAGGACGGGCTCCAGGGCGTCGCCATCGACCCGGACTTCGAGTCCAACCAGTGGGTGTACGTCTACTACGCGCCGCCGCTCGACACCCCGCCAGGGGACGCGCCGAGCAACGGCACGGCGGCGGACTTCGCGCCGTACAAGGGCCACAACGTGGTGTCCCGGTTCAAGTACGTCGACGGCACGCTCGACCTCGCGAGCGAGCAGCAGATCCTGCAGGTGCCGACCGACAGGGGCATCTGCTGCCACGTCGGAGGCGACATCGACTTCGACAGCCAGGGAAACCTGTACCTGGCCACCGGTGACGACACGAACCCGTTCGAGTCGGACGGGTACGCCCCCATCGACGAGCGCGCGACCCGCAACCCGGCGTTCGACGCGCAGCGCACCTCGGCCAACACCAACGACCTGCGCGGGAAGATCCTGCGGATCCACGTCGAGTCCGACGGCTCGTACACGATCCCGTCGGGCAACCTGTTCGCGCCCGGCACGGCCGAGACGAAGCCCGAGATCTACGCCATGGGCTTCCGCAACCCGTTCCGCTTCGAGGTGGACGAGACCACCGGCATCGCCTGGGTGGGCGAGTACGGCCCGGACGCCGGGAGCGCCGACCCGAACCGCGGGCCCGGCGGCCAGGTCGAGTTCGACCGCGTCACCGCGCCGGGCAACTACGGCTGGCCGTACTGCACCGGTAAGAACACCGTGGCCGAGACCTACACCGAGTGGGACTTCGGCACGGCGACGGCCGGTCCGAAGTACGACTGCGCGAACGGTGCCGAGAACAACTCACCGAACAACACGGGCATGTCCACCGTGCCCCCGGCGGAGGCGGCCTGGCTGCCGTACGACGGCGGGTCCGTTCCCGAGTTCGGCACGGGGAGCGAGTCGCCGATGGGCGGCCCCGTGTACCACTTCGACGCGAGCCTCGACTCGCAGGTGAAGCTGCCCGAGTCGTACGACGGGCACTTCTTCGCCTACGAGTGGGGACGTGGCTGGATCAAGGACATCACGCTCGACAACGCCGACAACCCGAAGGCGATCAACGGCTTCAGCGACTTCATGGACCTGCAGAAGCCGATGGACCTCGAGTTCGGGCCCCATGGCGCGCTCTACGTCCTGGACTACGGCAGCGGCGGGTTCTTCGCCGGGGACCACAACTCGGCGCTGTACCGGGTCGAGTACGCGAAGGGCAACAAGTCCCCGACGGCGACGATCACCGCCGACCCCACGTCCGGGCCGGCACCACTGGCGGTGGACTTCTCCGGGGCGGGCTCGACCGACCCGGACGGTGACCCGCTCACGTACGCCTGGGACTTCGAGAGCGACGGCACCGTCGACTCCACCGAGGCGAGCCCGTCGCACACGTACACCGAGAACGGGCAGTACACGGCCCGGCTCGAGGTGACGGACGACGGCGGGCGGGTCGGCAGTGCGGCCGTGACGGTCACGGTCGGCAACACGGCGCCACAGGTGCAGTTCGACCAGCCGCTGGACGGCACCACCTTCACCCCCGGGGACACCGTCGACTACGAGGTGACGGTGACCGACCCGGACGGTGACCCGGTGGACTGCTCGGCCGTCCACGTCGAGTACGTGCTCGGCCACGACAGCCACGGGCACCCGCTGTCCGAGGCCGAGGGCTGCACGGG
This sequence comes from Actinomycetes bacterium, assembly GCA_050743265.1. Taxonomy (GTDB): domain Bacteria; phylum Actinomycetota; class Actinomycetes; order JBOGEN01; family JBOGEN01; genus JBOGEN01. The sequence goes on along the minus strand of JBOGEN010000090.1, from coordinate 3,407 downwards.
CTCGTTCGCGACCCAGGACGGCGGCCACGCCGGGGACGCCAACATCTTCGGCGTCCTCAACGCGAGCTACACCGACGCCGGGGGCGACGGCGGGACGCCGCCGCTGACCGGCGAGGCGGAGGTCCTCCTGCAGCCGAGCCACAAGCAGGCGGAGTACTTCACCGGCAGCAAGGGCGTGACCGTGCAGGCGGCGGCGAGCGCCGAGGGCGGCGACCGTGTCGCCGGGGTCAGCGCGGGTGACTGGATCGCGTTCACGCCGTACAACCTGGTCGGCGTGACGGCGATCGACCTGCGGGTGTCCGGGACCAAGGGCGGCACGCTCGAGGTCCGGATGGACGCTCCCGACGGGCCCCTCGTCGGGACGGCCACCGTGCCCAACACCGGCGGCGTCGACACGTACGCGACGGCGACGGCCACGGTCACCGACCCGGGTGGCACGCACACCCTCTACCTGGTTGCGAAGGGCAAGGGCGGCGGCGCGCTGTTCACCGTCGACTCGTTCATCACCCGGTAGCCGACCCGGGGTGGGGCGCGCGCGGCGCGCGCGTCCCACCCCGACCCACAGCAAGGAGGTGACACCGTGCGCAGATCACTACGACGGGCACTCGGCGTGTCGACGGTCGCACTGCTCGGCCTGGGAGGGGTCGTCCTGATGGCTCCCGCCCAGGCCGCTGAACCGGCCTTCAACGTGCTCGTCTTCTCCAAGACGGCGGGGTTCCGTCACTCGTCGATCCCGACCGGCATCCAGACCATCCGGCAGCTCGGCGAGGAGAACGGCTTCGCCGTCGACGCGACCGAGGACGCGACCGCGTTCACGAGCCGCAACCTGCGTCAGTACGACGCGGTCGTCTGGCTCTCGACGACCGGCGACGTGCTGAACGCCACGCAGCAGGAGGCGTTCGAGGGGTACATCAGGGCGGGCGGGGGGTACGCCGGCATCCACGCGGCGGCGGACACCGAGTACGACTGGCCGTTCTACGGCGACCTCGTGGGCGCGTACTTCAAGTCCCACCCGGCGCAGCAGACGGCGACGGTCCGGGTCGAGGACCCCGACCACCCGTCGACCCGCCACCTGCCGGAGCAGTGGTCCCGTTTCGACGAGTGGTACAACTACCGCGCCAACCCCCGGGGCGACGTCCACGTGCTGGCGACGCTGGACGAGTCCAGCTACGCGCCGGGGCCCGACGCGATGGCCGACCACCCGATCGCCTGGTGCCACGACGTCGCACGCGGGCGCTCCTGGTACACCGGGGGCGGCCACACCGAGGCGTCGTACGCCGAGCCGGAGTTCCGCCAGCACCTCCTCGGCGGCATCCAGTCCGCGGCCGGAGCGGTCGCGGCGGACTGCGGTACGGAGGACGGCTACCGGTCCCTCTTCGACGGCACCGCCGGGAGCCTGGAGCGGTGGCGCCAGGCCGGCCCGGGCGGGTTCACCCTCGCCGACGGCGTGCTCACGTCGTTCGGCGGGCTGGGCATGCTCTGGAACACCGAAGAGTTCGAGACGTACAGCCTGCGGCTCGACTGGATGATGCCGGGGGACGACAACTCGGGTGTCTTCGTGGGGTTCCCCGCCAGTGACGACCCGTGGTCGGCGGTGGACCAGGGCTACGAGATCCAGATCGACGCGACGGACGACGCCGACTCCACGACCGGGGCCGTGTACAACGTCCAGGCCCCGGACGAGGCAGCACGGGATGCGGCACTCAACCCGCCCGGGAAGTGGAACACGTTCCGGATCGACGTCGTCGGCCAGACCATCACCGTCTACCTCAACGACACGAAGATCAACGAGTTCACGAACACGGACCCCGCACGTGACCTCAGCCGCGGACACGTCGGGATCCAGAACCACGGCGATGCCGACGCCGTCTCCTTCCGCGACATCAGGGTGAAGGACCTGTAGCGGTCGGGACGGTGCTCCACGGTGGTGGGGCTGTTGGCCCCCTGGCAGCCCCGCCACCCTCGCCGGCAACCGAAGGGAGCGACGAGCAGGGATGGACGAGACCGCACGTCGTACGGGCGTCTGGCTGGTCGGGGCGCGGGGGTCGGTGGCGACGACGGCCGTCATCGGCGCTGCCGCGGCCCGGGCGGGGCTCGCGAGCCTGACCGGGTGCGTGACCGACCTGCCGCGGTTCCCGGACGCGGGCCTGCCCGCGTTCTCCGGCCTGGTCTTCGGGGGGCACGACGTCGTCGAGACCCCGTTGCCCAAACGTGCGGAGCAGCTCGCCGGCGCCGGGGTGCTGCCCGCACACCTGCCCTCGCTCGTGCACGACGACCTGCTCGCCGTCGAGGCCGAGATCCGGCCGGGCGTGCCCGCAAGCGGCGCCGGACGTGACCAGTCCGAGGCGGTGGCGTCGGTCGCGCAGGACCTCGCGTCCTTCCAGGCGCGGCACCGTCTCGCCCGTGTCGTCGTGGTCAACGTGGCGTCGACGGAACCGCCGCTGCGCCCGCGCTACGAGTACGCGTCGCTCGAGACGCTGGAGGACGCCCTGACGGCGGGGGTCCTGCCGCCCAGCTCGCTGTACGCGTATGCCGCCTTGCGGGCGAGGTGCCCGTACGTCGACTTCACGCCGTCGGCGGGTGGGCGCATTCCCGCGCTCCAGGAGCTCGCCCACGCCCAGGGCGTGCCGTACGCCGGGAGCGACGCCAAGACCGGCGAGACACTCGTCAAGTCCGTGCTCGCACCGATGTTCGCGGCACGTGCGCTGCGCGTGCGGTCGTGGTCGGGCACCAACCTGCTCGGCGGTGGTGACGGGGCCACGCTGGCCGACCCGGCGGCCGCGGCCAGCAAGACCACCTCGAAGCAGCGTGCGATCGGCGAGGCGCTCGGCTATCCCGTGGACGGGGAGGTGCACATCGACTACGTCCCGGACCTGGGGGAGTGGAAGACCGCCTGGGACCACATCACGTTCGAGGGCTTCCTCGGCGTCCGCATGACGATGCAGTTCACCTGGCAGGGCTGCGACTCGGCCCTCGCCGCGCCGCTCGTGCTCGACCTGGCCCGCCTCGTGGCCCGGGCCGACGAGGCCGGGTTGGCGGGGCCCCTCGCCCCGCTCGCCTTCTTCTTCAAGGACCCGGTGGCCACGACCGAGCACGCGCTCGCGGCCCAGTACGACACGCTCGTGCGCTGGGCGTCCGGACTCGGGACGCGTCCATGACCACGTTCCGCGACCTCGTCGAGCTGGTGCGGGCGCCGGCGGCGCTCACCGTGCCGGGCGACGTGGTCGCTGGGGCCGCCGCGTCCGGCTGGCCGCAGGGCCGCCGCACCCTGGGGCTCGCCGCCGCCTCGACACTCCTCTACTGGTCGGGCATGGCCCTCAACGACTGGGCCGACCGCACGGTGGACGCGAAGGAGCGGCCCGAGCGGCCCGTGCCGTCCGGCCGGGTCCCCGCCGGGGTGGCGCTGG
>JBOGEN010000089.1:0-6092 GCA_050743265.1 Actinomycetes bacterium | reverse complement strand
CCCGCCATCGCCGGTCGCCCCGCCGCCACCACCGCCGGAGCTGGTACCGCCGGTCGACGAACCGCTGCCGCCACCGGCACCTCCGTCACTCGGCGAAGGGTCGGACGGTGGGGGGCTCGATGGGTCGGTCTCGCTGGGGGGAGGCTCCGTCGGCTCGGGTGTGATCACGTCCACGATCGTCTCCAGCAGGCCGGACGGCTCGTCAGGCTCTGCCGCCGAGACTGCTGTCGCGGGCCCCAGCGCCAAGATCGCAGCGCCGGAGACTGCGAACAGGGCACGGGTCGTTCTGCGTGCCATGTCGTCCCCCCGAAAGCTCCCCCTCGGCCGGCCTGCCCCGGCCCCACTGTCCCGCCCGGCCGAGGCTTTGCCCTGGTCCGGGCGTACAGGTCGCTTATGGCGCCACGACCCTCAGGTGACCGTACGCCTCGTGCCGCCCGACGCAAGCACTTCTGCGTTGTTGGTCATGGTTCGAGACGGCTGGGTCCTTCTGGGCGTACGGCGGATGTGCGACGTGTAGGGCTCGGCGGGACGTCCGCTACGCCGAGGCGTGGCCGGCGCCCTCCCGCGGGCGCAGCATCGTCAGCACGAGCAGCGTCATCGCGAGGAGGGGCAGGATCACGGTCCATGCCGTTGCGAGGGAAGCGGCCAGCGAGCCGACGGTGACCAAGGCGATCGACAGCCAGGCGCGACGGGTCACCACGAAGCTGCCGATCAAGATCATGGTGCCGCCGCCACACAGGCTGAGGAACCAGAACGCCAGTCCCCCGCCGCCCCACCCGATGACGCGGACCACCTCGGCGATCCCGAACACGATGAACGTGACGCCGAGGAACCAGGCCAGCCTGGTGGTGGTGCGCTCTCGGTTCACGAGCCTGACGCTAGTCGCCACGGGACCGTCCCGCCTGACGACATCGAGCCCCTGCCCACCGGGCGACATGCGTGTCAGTCGGCCTGCGCCCGTCTGATGGGCGTGAACGTGGGCGCGGGCTCGTCGTGGAGGAAGTCGAGGACGATCGGTTGAGCAGTCCCGGCTTCTCCATCGTGAGCATGTGCGACGTCCCCGGGACGACGGCCAGCCCGGAGTTCGGGACCGCGCGGAAGAGCGCGACCGTGTGTTCGAGAGTGATGAGGTCGTCGTCGCCGGCGACCACGAGCGTGGGCGCGCTGATGCGTGCGAGGTCGTCGACGGGGATGGCCGGCTGCGTGGAGAACATCTCCATGAACTTGGCGAAGACGACGGGCCAGTGCGCTGGTCCGTCAGGGGACACCGCCTCGTACGGCCCTCGCAGTGTCGCCACGTCATCGCTGTCTGCCGGCGTGGCAGCGAACCCCGCGGCGACCTCGGGTACGGCACCCGAGGTGTCGAAGTTCGCGCCGATCGCCACGAGCTTGCGTACCAGGTCGGGACGAGCCATCGCGACGAGCAGCCCGACTCCGCCGTCGCTCCACCCCACGAGGTGCGCCGGGCCGTCGAGGACCGCCTCGAGGAAGCCGATGGTGTCGCTCGCCATGACGTCGTACGACAGGGGGCCCTCGACGTCGGGGTGTGGCCGTGGCCGCGCCGCTCGGGCGCGATCACCCGGAACCGCGCGCTGAAGTCGGCCAGCTGCGGGCCCCAGGTCTCGTTGGTGCACAGCCCCCCGTGGAGCAGGACGAGTGGGTCGCCCTCCCCGTGTTCGTGGTACCAGGTCTTCAGGTCGCCGACCTCAAGGTATGCACCCATGGCCCCCCGTTCGACGCGACCGAGCGTATCGACGATCGGTGCGACGCGAGGATCGAACGCACGCGCGCTGACCTGACCCTGACACCGACGAACAGGGGCGTCACCCGTCGTGGTCGGTGGCCACCACGAAGACAGCTGCGCGCGCTGGCGCGACACCCGAAGATCGTCCGCCGCAGGGGTGCCAGGGATCGGGTCCGGCTGCGATCATCGGCCCGTGTGCGATCCCAGGGACCCGGGGAAGGTCCCGGTCACTGCCGCTGAGGAAACCGGACCGCACCGGTCGTTGCTGGTCGTCGACGCAGCCAACGTGGTGGGGTCACGCCCGGACGGCTGGTGGCGAGACCGCGGTGCCGCTGCCCGCCGGTTGCTCAAGGCGCTCACCGAGGGCGGGTTCGACGACACCGACGTGGTCCTCGTCGTCGAAGGCGCTGCCTGCCGGGGTGTGCAACCGGGCACGGTCGACGGTGTCCTGGTCGTCCTCGCCCCTGGCTCAGGGGACGACGAGATCGTCGACGTCGTGTCCAGGGCGATGGACCGTACGAATGGTGAGCGACCAGTGACGGTGGTGACGGCAGACCGGGGCTTGCGTCAACGGGTGGCCTCGCTGGGCGGCGCCACCGTCGGGCCGCGCTGGCTGTGGGACCGCCTCGAACGCGGCCGACAGGGCGGGGGCGTCGACTAGTTCACTGACCGCGCCCAGTTGCGACCGCCGTCGGCCCAGCACCTCCAGGGCCGCGGTGCAGTAGCCGTCGGAACGTCCGTCGACCCCTTGACGACGTCGAGGAAGTCGACGACCTCGTCGTCGGTGGGGTCCGTCGGGTGCCGTTCAGGTCGACGACTGGGGACCCGCTGGGAGAGGCGCGCCCATGCCGGTGAGCGAGCGACCGCTCACAGCACGTGAGTTTCGCCGCTCCCCGCGGCAAGCACGGCTGTTTGGGAGACGACGGCGATACATCAGGTCTCCTGGTGGGAACATCTCGATCTCGGGTACTGCCGTCCTCTTGGGTAAGGCCGTGCGCGCTCTCAGGAGGACTGAAGTGGGAGACATGCATGCTCGATCAGCCTGACGAGCTGCTGGAGCGCGAGTGGCTCGATGCTGCCCCCTTCGACGCGCTGTTCGTCATGGCGGCGGCCGCGTTGGTCAACAACGGCGCAGACATGGCTACGGCTCAGATTCGCTCTCGCGGAGCGGGCGTCTGTTGCTTGTCGCGAACCACGGCTTCTCTCGAGCTTTCCACGATTACTTTGCTGTCGTCGACGGCCCGAACACGACGTGCGGGGTCGCGTCGGCCGGCGGCGCGGTGGTCGCGGGTACCCGACGTCGCGAACGACCCTGTCTTCGACGGAACCGAGAACCAAACGGTCATGCTCGAGTCGGGCTCGTCCGCGGTCACGTCGTTCCCGAGCGTTACTCCGGGCGGCGTCGCGGGTGTGATCTCCGCCCACTACCGGATCGCCGGAATCCACGACCAAGCCGCCGGGGTCGCGATCGCAGGACGGCTGGCACGCCGGACAGCCGCGTGCGGCCGCTCGAACAATGGTGACCTGAGCGCTGAGAAGGTCGAGCAGCTTCTCGAGGCCCTTCAGACTCGCGAGCCCATCGCCAAGGCCAAGGGTCTGCTGATGGCCTCGCAGAGGCTGAGCGATGCGGAGGCGTTCGCCACGCTGGTCCGTGTCTCCCCACAACAGAACGTCAAGCTCCGCGAGGTGGCGCGGTGGATCGTCGAGCGCCACGAGGCGCGCCTTGGTCCCGGACCGGACCACGTAGGCGGAGCTGCTGGCTGAATCGGTCGAGAACGTCGCGGGACTGTGGCGGTGAAACGCGGTGATCTCCCGCGCAGCGTGGCCAGCCACGGACGTCATGTAGCCGGTGCCGGGCAGGTGTGCGACTACGTCCGCCTCGACGAGTTCACCATCCGTGGCGCGTGCGAATCTGTCTGAGCTACCACGACGACGCTCGCCTTGCGGGCATGGCGGCCGCGCTTAAGCCTCGCGCCCGTGCTGCCGGGCGTCGGCTCGACAGCCTTCCCCGGATCTTCGGGACACTGACCGTCGGTCGTTCGGATCTGTGCGGACCCACGTAGAGGGGCGGCGCCGAACGCCCCCCTGCAGGGCCCGGCGCCGCCGCACCCTCTGTGTACACCGACGGGCACGGTTCTGTACAGAGCGTCACCATCCGGACTCACCACGGTTGGTAGGCCCTTGTGCCCGGAGCGCGCAGCGGTCCGACCCCGCCTGAGCTGGTTGTGAAGTGCGAGGGCATCTCGCCGAGTGCGGGTTCGCCGAGGGTGGGCGGCTAGTCGGCAGCGAGCAGCGCGGCCCGATTCAGGAGACGACGTACGGGCCGGTGTGGCGCCGGGCTCGACAGGTGGCGCTAAGCCCAACGAAGGTCACGTCGCCCTTGGCACGCAGGCCGTACGACCTGCGTCATACCTCTGTGTCGCTGTGCGTCATGCCGCTGTGTTGCTGTGGTTGAGCGCGGGCCTTCCGGCTACCGAGAGCCGCACGTCGAGCAGGGCACGGGTCGGCGCGAGGCACTCGGCCTACGCCAGTTGCGTCGAGGCCGGGAGGAGTTCGCCGACGAGCGGATCGAGGCGGCGCTGCAAGGCGGTCATGCCAGACTGGAATCGGTGCCAGGCCGTCGACCGGTGCTGGTGACCACCCTGCGGGACAGTCGCGGGCCGAAGATCCCAGTGATCTCGAGCTCGGCTACGAATCTGCAGGTCAGGAGGGCTCGCATAGTGGCCTAGTGCGGCGGTCTTGAAAACCGCTAGCAGGGGAGACCCTGCTCGTGGGTTCGAATCCCACGCCCTCCGCTGACCATGAAGTATGTACCTGGCCTTCTTTCTCTCTCGATGCCCGCGCTGCAGCTGACGGCTGAGCTGACGGCAGCGCCCTCGGCGATCGTCGTGCCGCGGCCGCGGCCGCGGTGAGGATCAGCCTGCCGTCGGGCGATTGGCACCGAGGTCGAGTGGCGTCCCACCGAGTGGTGTAAGTAGCCGGCCTCGCGCGTCGTAGCCAGATGCCGAGGGGCCATCGCGTGAGTCTTTGCGTGAACCGACCAAGGAACACGCGAAGGAGAGTCACACGATGGCCCTGGACCAGTCTGCCTTGCTCGAGGTGCTCGCAACGCTCAAGAACGCCGAGGTCGATGATCGGATCCGGCAGGCGGCGACCACGATCTACCAGGCTCTGATCGAGGCCGAGCTCACGGCGGTGATCGGCGCGGGCCCGCACGAGCGCACCGAGCTGCGGGCTGGGCACCGCAACGGGCACCGGCCGCGGGTGCTGTCGACCACGGCCGGGGACCTGGAGCTGCGCATCCCCAAGCTGCGCTCCGGCTCGTTCTTCCCGAGTCTGCTCGAGCGGCGCCGGCGGGTGGACCAGGCGCTGTTCGCGGTGGTGATGGAGGCCTACCTGCATGGCGTGTCCACCCGCAAGGTCGACGACCTGGTTAAGGCCCTGGGCGCGGACTCGGGCATCTCCCGCTCCGAGGTCTCGCGGATCTGCGCCGACCTCGACGCTGAGGTGACCGCGTTCCGGGACCGCTCCCTGGCCGAGTCCGCGTTCCCCTACGTGTTCCTCGACGCGACCTACTGCAAGGCGCGGGTGAACCGCCGGGTGGTCTCCCAGGCCGTCGTGGTCGCCGTCGGCGTCTCCGCGGACGGGCGCCGCGAGGTGCTTGGCTTCGACGTCGGCGACTCCGAGGACGGTGCGTTCTGGACGGCGTTCCTGCGTTCGCTCAAGGCCCGCGGCCTCGCTGGGGTGCAACTGGTCATCTCCGACGCGCACGAAGGGCTCAAGGCCGCCATCGCCTCGGTGCTGCTCGGCTGCAGCTGGCAGCGCTGCCGGGTGCACTTCCTGCGTAACCTGCTCGCCCAGGTCCCCAAGGGCTCCGCGGAGATGGTCGCCGCCGCGGTGCGCACCATCTTCGCCCAGCCCGACGCGGCCCACGTGCGTGAACAGCTCGAGGTCATCGCCACGATGCTCGGCCGGCAGTTCCCCAAGGTCGAGACCATGCTCCGCGCCGCAGCCGACGAGGTGACTGCCTTCGCTGACTTCCCCGTGGCGCACTGGAAGAAGATCTGGTCATCGAACCCGCTCGAACGGCTGAACAAAGAGATCAAACGCCGCACCGACGTCGTCGGCGTCTTCCCCAACCCCCAGGCACTGCTCCGCCTATCCGGCGCCGTCCTGATCGAAGCCCACGACGAATGGCAGGTCAGCGACCGGCGCTACCTCTCCGAAGCCTCCATGGCCCTGCTCACCACACCCAAGGAGGTGGACCAACCACAGATGATCCCGGCATAGTCAGCACCGCAAAGCCTCACGCGGCCAGCGAACTTCCACCACACCGCGGGACGTGACC
>JBOGEN010000088.1:0-3916 GCA_050743265.1 Actinomycetes bacterium | reverse complement strand
GTTCGGAAAGGGGTGGCTGCGCCGATGAGCGAGAAGACCTACCGGGTGCTCGTCACCCGCGAGGACGACGCCTGGCTCGCCGACGTCAAGGGCCTGTCCGGGGCACACACCTACGCCCGCAGCCTGGCCGGCCTGGACCGCTCGGTGCGCGAGGTCATCGTCCTCATGGCCGATCTGCCCGACGAGGACCTGGACTCCGTCGACGTCGCCTACGAGTACCGCACCGGCTCCACCGAGGTCGACAAGGAAGCGGGCAGACTGCGCAGGCTCCGGGCCGACCTCGACCGGCAGTCCCGTGACGTCAACGCGCGCACGGCGAAGCTCGCCCGCGAGCTCGTGGCGGCAGGCTGGTCCGTACGCGATGTGGGCGCCCTGCTGGGGATCTCGCCCCAGCGCGTCTCGCAGCTCGCCAACGTCCGAGCCACGCCTCGTCGCGGGCGTTCGACGAAGGCGAGCCAGGAGCCGAAGACCTCTCGCCAGCGCGCCACCGCCGTGTCGAAGGTCGCGCGCAGCCGCAGCACCGCCGCCAAGAGAACCGCCGCGCAGCGCTCCTCTGCGTAGCCGGCTACTCGCTGCGCGGGGTGTGTGCGAAAGGGCCAGGCCTACCCGGGGAGTACAGCGGGTACCCCACGGCAGTGAGCACGGGAGGCGGTGAGAGCTATGACGGCGCGCTGGAGATCCGCATGCAGGCGCGCCGTTCAAGGCGTACGACCGTCACCGTGGCTTCCCTGGCGGCTCTCGCCTGCCTCGGTAGCCTCTTCGTGGCAGTCCTCGGCAGCAACCCCGACGCGGCGGTGAACGCGGCCGGCTTTGGCGCTCTGGCCGCCACCTCCGTACTGGTGGTCATCTGGATGTCGCGGGTGGGCCGAGGTCGACGCCTGCTGATGCGACTGGATCAGAGCGGCGTCACTATGCCACCGCTGCCCACGGCCCCCTGGTCGAACCTGTCAGAGGTAAGAGTCTCGACACTGGAACGCTCGCTGGTCACTCGAAAGCCAGAGACTCAGACTCGCAGCGTGGTCTTCGTCCCCTCATCTGGAATCGACCTGACCGGCGGCTCTCGTCGCGGGCGGTTCGCCATGCGCCGGTACGGAAGCCCTCTCTTCGTGATGACGACCTGGGCCGACGTTCCCGAGGCGGACATCCTCGACGGTGTCAGGCGGTTCAGTGACTTGCCGATCCGTGATGAGTAGGGACTCGGCCACCGTCCGTCGTACGGCCACTCAAGGGGTGGCTCTCCCGTCGCTGGATTCGCTGGGCACTTGCAGTGTCGTCCGTGCGTGTTGCCAGCGATCCGGTGGCAAGCCGACCCGGACCGCAGCGCAGCGAGGACCGGAAGCGGCGCGGCAGCAAGACGAGTCGCGTTTGACGCGTGTCGGCTGACACGTCTCAGGTCGCTGCTCGACGGTGAGGCCGTGAAGCCGGACGGGCGAGGACGGCGCGCCAGCGCCGCCCGCAGTCCCGGACGAGCGACACGGCCGCCGCGCCGGCGAAGCCGGCGCTCTTGAGAGAGTAAGGAAGCCAATCACGCAGTCAAACTCCGAGGCCGCTCTGGGTCCCTAGCGACGGTTCCGGTGAATGAGGCCTCGTCTTCGTCGTAGCGGCGCGCCAGGCTCCGCTATGTCGTGCGGTTTGGGTTCGTAGCCTGCCGGTGCTTGCACGACCCAGCCGCCGTGGGTCCACAACCAGATGTGCGCGAATCGCTGAATGACTGGTCGGTGAAAGGTCCATCTCACCCACCAGGGGGCCTCAGAGAGCCGGTCATGTGCTCCGCCGGGTGGAAGCCAGTCCCATCCAGCTCGACGACCACTCGGCGCCTCCCAGCCTCCGGGGGACCGGACAAACACCAGACCTTCCTCCATGCCTGAAGTATGGCACTGGCCCTGGCCGGCGATGGCGACTCAGCCGCCCTCTCCTCGACACGCCCGGCCGCGGGGCGACTTTCTGAGGAAGTTTTCGGGGTCTCGTTTGTGTCCGCTGGTGTCCGCTGGTGTCTCCCTGTGTCCGTGCGTTCGGAACAGCCGACGAGGGGGCCCGTTCGGCGCGGGAATTTCGTCGTGGGGGTTGCTCATCCTGGCCCGCATGACTTCGTCACTCACCGCTACCGCAAGTGCCGCCCCGGTGCTCGACTTCGAACAGGTGATGGCTCACCTCGGCGACGGGCTCGCCCGCCAGGCCCCGGAGAAGGTGTCGCGTTGGGTGCGCCGGATGGCCAGCGTCGGCACCTGTGTACGCCCGATCCGGCTCCAGGGCTCCACGGTGACCAGGGACGCATACGGGCGGGTGTTGTCCCGGTTCTCCTCCGCGGACGAGCCCGACGGGGTGCTCCTCAAGGCCTGCGGGGACCGCCGCGCGTCACGGTGTGAGGGCTGCGCCTACACCTACCGCGGCGACGCCTGGCAGCTGATCGCCTCTGGGCTGCGCGGCGGCAAGGGCGTGCCGGAGTCCGCCGCCGCACATCCGCGAGTGTTCCTCACCGTGACCGCGCCCTCGTTCGGCCCGGTGCACACCCAACGTGTGAGTGCGACCGGGCTGCGTCGCCGCTGCCAGAACCGGCGCAAGGACCAGGTCTGCGCCCACGGCCGCCCGGTGCGCTGCCTGGCACGCCACGCCGACGACGACGAAAGGCTGGGCACCCCGATCTGCCCGGACTGCTACGACCACGAATCCCAGGTGCTCTTCAACGCCCTGGCCGGGGAGCTGTGGCGGCGCACCACCATCTACCTCACCCGCGCCCTGGCCGACCAGACCGGCATCTCCTACCGGCGCCTGCACGAGCTCGTGCGGATCCGCCACGTCAAGGTCGCCGAGTACCAGGCCCGCGGGGTGGTGCACTTCCACGCCATCCTCCGCGTCGACGCCCACCCCACCGACGACCAGCCCGGGCCGTGCCCACCCCCGCAGTGGGTCACCGGACACGACCTGACCCACGCCGCCCGCGTCGCGGTCGCCAAGGTCCGCGTGCCCCTTCCCGCCGCCGCCCGCACTGAGCACCGCTCCTCGTTCGGCTGGGGCCGCCAGGTCGACGTCCACGAGATCACCCGCACCCCCGACAGCGACCACCCCGACACCGAGACCGCAGAGACCGCCGAGCCCGGGGAGCTCTCGGAGGCCAAGGTCGCCGCGTACGTGTCCAAGTACGCCACCAAGAGCACCGAAGCCTGCGGCGGCGCCGACCGCCCGGTGTACTCGGAGAAGGCCATCGACTACACCGGCGCCACCGAACACGCCAAAGCCCTCATGCGCACATGCTGGCACCTCGGCGGCCGAGAAGGGCTCGAACACCTGCGGCTACGCGCCTGGGCGCACACCCTGGGCTTCCGTGGCCACTTCACCACCAAGAGCCACGCCTACTCCACCACCTTCACCGCCCTGCGCGAGGCACGCCACACCCACGCCCGCGACCACAGCAAACCCTTCAACGTCGCCATGAACACCGCCCACCCCGGCCCCGACCGTGGCGATCGTCCTGAGCCGGACGCCCTCGACGACCCCGACCCTGTTGGGGAGTACGACGACCCCTACGGCGACGCAGACGACCCCGAAGCCACCACGCTGATCATCAACTGGCGCTACGCCGGCCGCGGCTACACCCGCCCCGGCGACGCCCTCGCCGCCGCCTACCTCGCCAACGGGCCACACAACAAGCCACCCGCCACGATCACCCCTTCCGCGGGCCCGGCCGCCGCACCGGCCCCGGCCTGAGGAGCAGACGCACGTGGGAAAGCGTGGCAATGGCGAAGGCAGCGTGTTCCAGCGCAGTGACGGGCGCTGGTGCGCTGTGATCACGGGTCACGTCCCGCTGAGTGGTGGAGTTCTTGATCTCCGTGCGGGGTCAGTGGTCTGACTATGCCGTGACCATGTGAGGGGGCGCCACCTCCTCCTGCTGGGTGGGTTTGGTGGTGAGCAGGGCCAT
>JBOGEN010000087.1:0-3037 GCA_050743265.1 Actinomycetes bacterium | reverse complement strand
ACCCCGACGTCCACCCCGTCGCAGCAGGACCCCGGCCACTGGGGGCCAGAACGGGGCGCGTGCACACCATCGTCCGGACCACGCAGGAGCCATGGCCAGCAAGCGCGACCTCGTCGAGGCGAACTCGTTCAACCGCCGTCGGCTGGTGACCGCCTTCGTGAGCGGTGCGCCGGGTGGCCGCGAGGTGGACCCCCAGAGCCCGGCCCGGGCCATCGTGGTCGGCATCGTCCTCGCCGTGCTCGTGGTCGGCGGCGCCACCCTGGCCGGGGTCCTCAAGCCGACGCTGCCCGCGGACTGGGGTGACAACAGCCTCGTCGTCGGCAAGGCGACGGGTGCGCGCTACCTGGCTGTGGACGAGGCGCTCTACCCGGTCGTCAACACGACGAGCGCGCGGCTGCTCGTCGAGGCAGGGCAGTTCAAGGTCGTGTTCGCCCCGGAGGCAGAGCTCGAGGACAAGCCGCACGGGTCGACGATCGGCATCCTCGGCGCCCCGGACGCCCTGCCGGACGACGAGCGGCTCATCCAGACCGGTTGGGTGTCCTGCCTGGACCAGCGCGGCCGGACGAAGCTCACCGTGTCCTCCCGGAACACGGTGCGACGTGCGAGTGGGACCGTGGCCGTCGTGGTCTCGGTCCGCGGGACGACCCACGTGGTCACCGCCGGCCACCGCTACCCGGTCGAGGGCGAGCTCGACCGGACTCTCCTGGCGCTCGGCCTCGAGAACGAGACGGTGATGCGAGCTCCCGGGGAGTGGGCGGACCTCTTCCCGGCGGGGCCACCGCTGCACACCGTGCAGGTGCCCGAGGCCGGCGAGCCCGTCCCGTCGAGCTGGCATCTCCCGTCGGAGGCGTCCGTGTACGGGCAAGTCGTCGAGCTGGACGGCGGCGAGCGGCGGTTCCTGTTGCGCCGCAGCGGTCTCGTCCCGCTGAGTGCGGTCGGGTTCGCCATGTACCAGGTGAGCCAGGGCGACCTCGCCGACCCCGTCCCCGTGGACCAGGGGGACGTGACCGGCGTGAACATCGCCGGGCAGAACCAGCCGTACCCAGGGCAATGGCCCACTGAGCTACCGACCTCGCTGGACGACACCGCCGCGTGCGCGGAGCTGCAGGCGGGCACTCCCGGAGAGGCCCCACACGTCGCGTTGGCCACCCCCCGGCCGGCGCTGCCGACGGGTGACGCTGGCGCGGACCCGCTGCCGAGCTCGAGCTCCACGCTGCCCGCGGTCGAGCCGGGGGCGGGTGCACTGGTGCGGTCCGTGAGCGGCGGAGCGCGGGGCACCGTCGTTCTTGTCGACTCCTCCGGGCGCCGGTACGCGCTCGGTGCCCCCGAGGAGCAGGTCCGCGCCCAGCTCGGATACGGGGCGATCGAGCCCACCACGGTGTTCCCGGCCTGGCTGGAGGCCCTCGAGAACGGGCCCGAGCTGTCCCCCGAGGCGGCCAGCCACCGTGTTCCCGGCTCCGTCGGTGGTGCCGGATGAGCGCCCGGGCGGCCGCCCGGTCCCTCACGGCCGCCTCCTTGGCTGCGCTGCTCGCGAGCGTGCTCGTCGCGTACGCCACCCCGCCGGCCGGTGCCCAGGAGGCCGGCGAGGCCTGCGACGCGGAGAACCCGGAGCACATCGATCCCGACCTGCCCAACCACGCGCTGGACAGCCTGGGCGCGCGGGGCGTGTGGCAGCGGGCCACCGGCAAGGGAGTCACGGTCGCCGTCGTCGACTCGGGCCTGGACGTGGCGAACGAGCACTTCCCCGAGGGCTCGGTGCTCCCGGGGACGTCGTTCGTGCCCGGCTTCCCGAATGCGCAGGAGTCCGCGGTCAAGCACGGCACCGCGGTCGCGGGGCTGATCGCCGCGCGGCGCGTCCCCGGCTCGGCGGTCACCGGGCTCGCGCCGGACGCCACCCTGCTGCCCGTCCGCGTGTTCGTCAGCGACAGCCCGAACGACGCGAACCCCGGGCTCGACCCGACGGCGCAGCGCATCGCCGCCGGCATCGAGTACGCGGCCGCGAACGGCGCGGACGTCATCAACGTGTCGATGAGCTCGCTCGACCCGTTGCCGGCCCTCGACGAGGCCGTACGGCAGGCCACCGCAAGCGGGTCGCTCGTCGTCGCCAGTGCGGGCAACAACCCGGCCGAGGAGGAGAGCCCCTTCACCCACAAGGTGTGGCCGGCCGCCTCGCCCGGCGCGCTCGGTGTCACGGCGACGGACACGTCCGGCGAGGTCACCGACTGGTCCACGCACGGGCCGCAGGTGGACGTCGCCGCGCCGGGCCAGTACGTGTATGCCCCGAACTGGTACGCGGGCGACTGCCGGTTCGTCGGCGGCGAGCATGACGAGCCGATCACGAGCTTCGCCACGCCGCACGTGGCCGCGACGGCGGCGCTGCTCATGCAGGCGCACCCGCACGAGTCACCCCGCCGGATCGCGTACCGCATCATGGCCAGCGCGGACCGTCCTGTGCAGGGCGCGCGCGACCGGCGCCAGGGCTGGGGGTTCATCCGGCCGTATGAGGCGCTGACGATGACGATCGACCCGGCCCGCGCCGGCCCGCCGGTGCCGGGGGCGCGGCACGGCTCGGGCGCCCGCACGGCCTCGTCCGTCGACCTCCATGCCGCCGGTGACCCGTTGGCGAGCAGCAAGCAGCAGGTCACCTGGTGGCTGATGCTCGGCGCAGCCGCGGTGGTGCTGCTGCTCATGCTCGGCCGCTGGGTAGCGGCGGCCGCGCCGCGACAGGCTCGACGACGGCGGCGCTCTCAGGAGCCGGGCCGGCAGCGTCGGGTCGAGCAGGCCCCAGCCCACGACGTGCGTGCTGCCTCGGACGAGCCTGGCGACGTGTACGCGTCCGACCCGCGGCTGGACGAGCCGCGGGCCCGTGAGGCCGAGGCGTCGACTGGGGTGCTCTCGGCGGTGCCCGCGGGCGTGGCCGCTCGAGGTGCGGCAGAGGGAGGGCCGGCCGACGGTGGAATGGCCGCAGGCGCGGCCGACTCGGCCGGCCGGCCGGGCGGCGCCCTGTCGGCGAAGGCAGGGCCCGGCCAGCGTCAGG
>JBOGEN010000086.1:0-3589 GCA_050743265.1 Actinomycetes bacterium | reverse complement strand
CTACCGGTTCGTGCCGGAGGTGTACGGCAAGCCCCTCGTGGTGGCCGGGTTCGAGCCGCTGGACATCCTCGCGTCGGTCGCGATGCTGCTCACCCAGCTCCGTGAAGGCCGGTGCGAGGTGGAGAACCAGTACTCGCGCGTGGTCGCCGAGGAGGGCAACCCGGCGGCGCTCGCCCTCATGGCGCAGGTGTTCGCGCTGCGGCCGCACTTCGAATGGCGCGGGCTCGGGTTCATCGCCCAGAGCGCATTGAAGCTGTCGGACGCCTACGCCGAGTTCGACGCCGAGCTGCGCTGGTCGATGCCCGGCGTGCGGGTGGCCGACCCGAAGGCCTGCCAGTGCGGCGAGGTGCTCAAGGGCGTGCTCAAGCCGTGGGAGTGCAAGGTGTTCGGCACCGCGTGCACCCCGGAGACCCCCATCGGGACGTGCATGGTCTCGTCCGAGGGCGCCTGTGCGGCGTACTACAACTTCGGCCGGTTCAGCCGCGAGCGCGTGAAGGAGGCGACCCGGACGTGACGAGCGACCGGCGTACGGACACCCCGGCGGCCCCGGTCGAGGTCGAGCAGCGCTCGGCGGACTGGGCCGAGGAGGCCGTCCGGCAGGCCGAGGCCGACCGGCAGGCGGAGGAGTCCGAGGCCCGCCGGCTCGGTCACGCGCACCGGACGATCCGCGAGCAGGACGTCCTCGACCGCATCGAGAAGGCGCGGCGCCGCAAGCCCAAGGTCAAGGAGGAGCGCATCACGCTCGCCCACGGCGCCGGCGGCAAGGCCACGCAGACGCTCGTCGAGGCGGTGTTTCTCGACGCGTTCCGCAACCCGCTGCTCGAGCCGCTGGACGACGGGGCCGTGCTCACGGTCGGGGACAGCCGGCTGGCCTTCACGACCGACTCTTTCGTCGTGTCCCCGCTGTTCTTCAACGGCGGCGACATCGGCGACCTCGCGGTCAACGGGACGGTCAACGACCTCGCCGTGTGCGGGGCACGTCCCCTCGCGCTGTCGGCCGGGTTCGTCCTCGAGGAGGGCTTCGGAGTCGCCGACCTCGAGCGCGTGGTGGCCTCGATGGCGCGGGCCGCCGAGGCGGCGGGCGTGTCCGTCGCGACCGGCGACACGAAGGTCGTCCAGCGGGGCAAGGCCGACGGCCTGTACGTCACCACCGCCGGGGTCGGCGTCATCGAGCGACCGGTCACGCTCGGCGCCGCCCAGGCGAAGCCCGGCGACACGGTCCTCGTGTCCGGACCGATCGGCGACCACGGCGTGACGGTCCTCCTGGCGCGAGGCGAGCTCGACATCGTCTCCGACCTCGCGAGCGACACCGCCCCGCTTCACGGGCTCGTCGACACGCTGCTCGACGCCGTACCCGACCCGGCGCGGGGGGTGCACGTCCTGCGCGATGCGACCCGCGGCGGCGTGGCGACGATCTGCAACGAGGTCGCGCAGGCCTCCGGCGTCTCCGTCGTCCTCGACGAGGAGTCGCTGCCCGTCCGGCCCGAGGTCACCGGGGCGTGCGAGCTGCTCGGTATCGACCCGCTGTACGTCGCCTGCGAGGGGCGGCTCGTCGCGGTCGTCGACGGGAACGCCACCGAGGACGCGCTCGCCGCGATGCAAACCCACCCCGCCGGGGAGGGCGCCCGGGTGATCGGCCGGGTCAAGGACGACCCGCCCGGGCTCGTCCTCCTGCGGACCTCCTTCGGCGGCACACGCATCGTCGACCTGCTCGTAGGCGACCCCCTGCCCCGGATCTGCTGAGCCATGTCCGGACACGGTGTCGCGCGCCGGCGGCTCGTCCGGGCGGGGGCGCGAGGCCTGGTTGCGGCCATGGCGATGACCGGCGTGCGGACGCTCATGGGGGCGCTCGCTCCGCACGAGAAGAGCCCGCCTCAGGCCATCGTCGACGAGCACGCCCCGGCCGCGGTGTCCCGGCTCCCGGAGCGCCGCAGGGCCGCCCTGACCGAGCTGGCCCACTGGACGTACGGCACGGGCGGCGGCGTGGCCTTCGGAGTCCTCCCCCGGCGCGTCCGGGAGCACCCAGCCGCAGGGCCGGCGTACGGGCTGGGCGTGTGGCTCGCGTTCGAGCTCGTCCTCGCGCCCGCCCTCGGCATCCAGCACGCCCGGCACCGGCAGGTGGCCTGGCGCGCGGCGATCGCCGTCGACCACGTGCTCTACGGCGTGGTGGTCGCCGACCGGCTGGCTCCCGAGCCGCCGGGACGCCGCTGAGCAGCGTCCCGGACTGAGTCCGGTGCCGTGTCCGCGGGCACGTGGACCACGAAGCGGGCGCCCGGCGCGGCGTCTTCGACGCGGACGCTTCCCCCGTGGCGGTCGGCGACGGCCCGGACGAGGGCGAGGCCGAGACCCGTGCCTCCTGCGCCGGGACTGGACGCGGCGGGGACGGACCCGCCGCGGCTGCGGGCGTCTTCCAGGCGGACGAAGCGGTCGAAGATGCGGTCCCGGTCCGACGCGGGCACGCCCAGGCCGTCGTCGGCGACCGTGAGGATGGCCGTGCCGTCCTGCACGGCCAGGCCGACCCGCACCGTGGACGCCGCGTGCCGCGTGGCGTTGTCGAGCAGGTTGCGGACGAGCCGGGCCAGCGCCTCCCGCTCGCCACGGACCGGGGCCGCCGACACCTCGTGTGTGAGGACGGGGACGGGGGCTGTCGTCCGGACCCGCGCGGCCTCCTCGAGCACGACGTCGTCGAGGTCGACGAGCACGGGCGCGAGAGGGGCGGGCGCCTCGTCCTCACGGGCGAGGAGCAGCAGGTCGCGGACCAGACGCTCCAGACGGGCGCCGTCCGCGAGCAGGGCACGGGCCGTGGCCGGCCAGTCCGTGGCCTCCGGATGGGCGAGGGCGACCTCGAGCTGGGCGCGAAGAGAGGCGAGCGGTCCCTGCAGCTCGTGGGAGGCGTCCGCGACGAACCGGCGCTGGCGGGCGCTCGCCTCCTCCAACCGGTCGAGCATGGCGTTCATCGTGCGGGCGAGGCGTCCGACCTCGTCGTCAGCGGGTGGGACGGGGACGCGCCGGTCCAGCGCGCGGCCGGTGACGTCGGCCACCTCGGCGCGGATCGACTCCACCGGGCGCAGCGCACGCCCGACGACGACCCAGGTCGTGTACGCGAGCAGTCCCAGCAAGGGCGGGAGCCCGAGCGCGAGGAGGACCTGCACGGTCGCGAGGGTGTCGCGCACCGTCTCGAGGCTCCTGCCCACGGAGACGGTGACGGGACCCTCCGGCGTGTCCGCGCGCACGGACCAGACCCGGTACGCCTCGCGCTCCGCCCCGTCCGGCACGCCCTCCACCGTGGTGGCCCGCGGCTCACCCGTCGGCGCGTCCGGCACGAGCGGGCCGACGCCGCGCAGGGACGCGCTGGCCGCGACGACCTCGCCGCCACCGCCCACGGCCTGCGCGACGTCGTCCTCCGCCGGGACGCGAAGGAGCGGAGGCAGCACCCCCGCCGACGCGAGGGCGGCGAGGTCCTGGACGCGCGCTCGGGACGCGTCGTCCCCGCTGCGGGCCAGCGAGCGCTGCAGCACGAGCAGCAGCGCCGTCGCACCGACGAGCAGCGCGAGCGCGACGACGGCTGTGGCGAGCAACGTGGTGCGGG
>JBOGEN010000085.1:0-5438 GCA_050743265.1 Actinomycetes bacterium | reverse complement strand
GCGCGGGACGGCGTGACGCTCGACCGTGCCGAGGCCGAGGTGCTGCTGCACGCCCGCGGCGACGGGCTCGACGACCTGCTCGCCGCGGCCTCCCGGGTCCGCGACGCGGGGCTGGCCAGCCTGGGGCGTCCGGGCGTGGTCACGTACAGCCCGAAGGTCTTCCTCCCGCTGACCCGGCTCTGCGCCGACCGCTGCCACTACTGCACGTTCGCCACGACGCCGAACCGCCTGCCCAGTGCGTTCCTCGAGCCGGACGAGGTGCTCGACGTCGCCCGCCGGGGTGCCGAGGCCGGATGCAAGGAGGCCCTGCTCACACTCGGCGACCGGCCGGAGGACCGGTGGCCGGCGGCCCGGGAGTGGCTCGACGAGCGGGGGTACGACTCGACGCTCGGCTACGTCCGCGCGATGGCGGTACGCATCCTCGAGGAGACGGGCCTGCTGCCGCACCTGAACCCGGGCGTGCTCTCGTGGGCGGACCTGCAGCGGCTCAAGCCCGTCGCGCCGTCCATGGGGATGATGCTCGAGACGACGGCCACACGGCTGTGGTCGGAGCCGGGTGGCCCGCACTACGGCTCCCCGGACAAGGAGCCCGCGGTTCGGCTGCGCGTGCTCGAGGACGCCGGTCGCTGCGCCGTCCCGTTCACCACCGGGATCCTCGTCGGCATCGGCGAGACGTACGCCGAGCGGGTGGACGCGTTGCTCGCGATCCGGGACGTGGCCCGCCGGCACCGGGGCGTGCAGGAGGTCATCGTCCAGAACTTCCGCGCCAAGGACGACATCGCGATGCGCGGCGCCCTCGAGCCGGACATGGACGAGGTGGCCGCCGTCGTCGCGGTGGCCCGACTGCTGCTCGGCCCCGGCGTCCGCCTGCAGGCGCCGCCGAACCTCGCCGGGGACGAGTACGCCCTGCTGCTCCGTGCCGGGATCGACGACTGGGGCGGCGTCAGCCCGGTCACGCCCGACCACGTGAACCCCGAACGGCCCTGGCCGCAGGTCGACGCGCTGTCCGCGGCGAGTGCCGAGGCAGGCTTCACCCTGCGCGAGCGGCTCACCGTCTACCCCGAGTACCTGCGCCGCGGCGAGCCCTGGCTCGACCCGCGCGTGCAGCCGCACGTGGACGCCCTGGCCAACCCCGACACCGGGCTGGCCGTCGAGGGGCGCCGCCCGCGAGGGCTGCCCTGGCAGGAGCCCGACGGCGGGCTCGCCCCGTCCGGGCGTACCGACCTGCACACCGCCATCGACACCGAGGGACGGACGGGGGACCGCCGCGCCGACTTCGACGAGGTGTACGGGGACTGGCAGGCGCTGCGGGAGAGCGTGCAGGCCGCCGGTTCCGCCACCGCCGAGCGCAGCGCGCGGCCCAGGCTCGACGCGGACGTGCGTGCGGCGCTGCGCGCAGCCGCCGACGACCCCGCCGGGCTCACCGACGCGCAGGCGCTCGCCCTCTTTGCAGCCGACGGGCCGGCGCTCGACGCTTTGGCCGCACTCGCGGACGAGGTCCGCCGCGACACCGTCGGCGACGACGTCACGTACGTGGTGAACCGCAACGTCAACTTCACCAACGTCTGCTACACCGGCTGCCGCTTCTGCGCGTTCGCGCAACGGAGGACGGACGCCGACGCGTACACGCTGTCGCTCGACCAGGTCGCCGACCGTGCGCAGGAGGCGGCCGAGCTCGGCGCCACCGAGGTCTGCATGCAGGGCGGCATCCACCCGGACCTGCCCGGAACGGCGTACTTCGACCTCGCCGCCGCGGTGAAGGCACGCGTCCCCGAGATGCACGTGCACGCGTTCAGCCCGATGGAGGTCGTCAACGGCGCGAGCCGCACCGGCCTGTCGTACACGGACTGGCTCGCCCGTGCCCGCGACGCCGGCGTGGACACCATCCCCGGGACGGCGGCCGAGATCCTCGACGACGACGTCCGCTGGGTGCTGACCAAGGGCAAGCTGCCCGCGTCCACCTGGGTCGAGGTGGTGACGAGCGCGCACCGGGTGGGGCTGCGCAGCAGCGCGACGATGATGTACGGCCACGTCGACCACCCGGGCCACTGGCTGGCACACCTGCGGCTCCTCGCCCGGGTGCAGGACGAGACCGGCGGGTTCACCGAGTTCGTCCCGCTGCCGTTCGTGCACCACTCCGCGCCGATCTATCTCGCGGGTGTCGCGCGGCCGGGGCCGACCGTCCGGGAGAACCGGGTCGTGCACGCGATGGCCCGGCTGCTGCTGCACGGGCGGATCGACAACGTCCAGTGCTCCTGGGTCAAGCTCGGCTCGGAGGGGTGCGCCCAGGTGCTCACCGGCGGCGTCAACGACCTCGGCGGCACGCTGATGGAGGAGACGATCAGCCGGATGGCCGGGTCCGAGCACGGCTCGTCACGCACGGTAGCCGAGCTGGAGCAGATCGCGCACTCGGTGGGACGCCCCGCGCTCCAGCGCACGACCACGTACGAGCGGGTGACCGCTCCGACCGCCCACGGCGACGCGGTGCGCGCACGTCCCGCCTGAGGCCGGGCACGCCCGGGTACGTCCCGAAACGCCTGTCCGACCTGGGCACCGGCACCCGCTCTGCCCCTTCTGGGCGACTTCGCACGGTATCGGTTCGCAGTCCGCGCGGATATCACGAAGTCGCTTGACGCCCGTAGCGACACGCGCGTGTAATTCCATTGTTGTCGTTCGGTGCCGACGGGGGATGTCGAAGACAACTGAGGGGTCGAGGAGGCGACTGTGAGCGAGGTTCTCCCACTGCTCCACGGGTTCGCCGAAGAGCTGGACTGGCAGGAGCGCGCGCTGTGCGCGCAGACGGATCCGGAGGCGTTCTTTCCCGAGAAGGGGGGCTCGACGCGGGAGGCGAAGCGGGTCTGCCTCACGTGCGACGTCCGGGCCCAGTGCCTTGAGTACGCCCTTGCGCACGACGAGCGGTTCGGCATCTGGGGTGGGCTGTCCGAACGCGAGCGCCGGAGGCTGAAGAAGCAGGCCGTCTGAGGGTGCCGTCGGGGTCGGCCTGAGGCCTCCCACAGCGGCTCGGAGGGGGTCGCGTACTGTAAGCCGACGGCCGACCTGCCTGACGGCAGACCCCCCACGAAGCCGGCGGATGCACGGACGAAATGCCCTACGGTCCGACCGACCCCTCCGACGCACGCCACGTCGTCACCGCAGTGCTCGTGACCCACGACGGGTCGCGCTGGCT
The DNA here is from genome assembly GCA_050743265.1 of Actinomycetes bacterium. Taxonomy (GTDB): domain Bacteria; phylum Actinomycetota; class Actinomycetes; order JBOGEN01; family JBOGEN01; genus JBOGEN01. Next base: position 2,251 of record JBOGEN010000085.1, on the reverse strand, counting down.
GCCGGAGATGCTGAGCGCGCTCGCGTCCCAAGACCGACCGGTGCAGCGGCTCGTCGTCGCTGACACCGGCAGTAGAGACGCAACCTCCGAGATCCTCGCCGAGCGTGTCGGCGAGGAGCACGTGGTGGAGATCTCCCGCGGGCTCGGCTTCGGAACCGCGGTCTCCCGCGCGGTCGCCACGGTCCCTGCGGTCTCGCCGGACGGGAGCGACGTCGTCGAGTGGCTGTGGCTGCTCCACGACGACTGCGCCCCCGCCCCGGACGCCCTCGCACACCTGCTCGCCGTGGGGGAGACGTCCCCCAGCGCCGCCGTGCTCGGGCCCAAGGTCCGCGGGTGGTACGACAAGGACCAGCTGCTCGAGGTCGGCATCACGGTCACCCGGTCGGGACGCCGCGAGACCGGGCTCGAGCGGGGCGAGACCGACCAGGGCCAGCACGACGGCATCCGCGAGGTGCTCGCCGTCAGCACGGCGGGCATGCTCGTCCGGCGCGACCTGTTCGAGCGGCTCGGCGGGTTCGACCCGGCGCTGCCGATCTTCCGTGACGACCTCGACCTCGGCTGGCGTGTCAACCTCGCGGGCCACCGTGTGCTCGTCGTCCCGGACGCGGTCGTCCACCACGCGGAGGCGGCGAGCCTGTCCCGCCGCCGCGTCGACTGCGCGCGCAACCACCGCCACCTCGCGGACCGGCGCAACGCGCTCCACGTCCTGCTCGCCAACCTGCCGCTGAGCGCGCTGCCGCTGGCGTACCCCCGCTTCGTCGTGGTCTCGGTGCTGCGCTCGATCGGGTACGTGCTGTCCAAACGGGTCGGCTTCGCCGTCGACGAGCTTGCCGCGTTGCTCCTCGTCCTGCTGCGTCCTGACAAGGTGATGGCCGCGCGACGGCGGCGTCGGCGCTCCGGCCCGCTGGACCACCGCGCAGCACGCCACCTGCTCGCCCCGCGCGGTGCGCAGCTCCGCCACATGGCCGACGTGGTCACGGGGCTGCTGACGGGACGCCGCGACGCGCTGGACCAGCCGGCCTTCCGCCATGCCGCGCACGAGAGCCACGAGACGGGCCCGGCCACCGACGACGTGGAGAACCTCGAGGCGGCCGGTGGCGAGGGGCTGCGCCGCCTGCTCGGCCGGCCGAGCCTGCTGCTGGTCGCCGGGCTCACCCTCGTCACCCTCGCCGCCGCCCGTGACCTGCTCTGGGGCGGGACGCTCATGGGCGGTGCGCTGCTCCCCGCACCGCCGGGCGTGAGCGACCTGTGGCAGACGTACGTCGCCTCGTGGCACGACGTGGGCATCGGCAGCGACGCCACCGCACCCCCGTACCTGGCCGTCGTGGCGACCGTGGGCACCGTCCTGCTCGGCAAGGCCGGGGCGGCCGTGGACCTGCTCATGCTGGGAGCGGTGCCGCTCGCCGCGCTGTCCGCGTACCGGGCGTCCGCCGGCCTCGTCGAGTCCCGGCTCCTCCGGGTCTGGGCCGCCGCGGCGTACGCGTTGCTGCCGGCCGCCACCGGCGCGGTCGCCGCCGGACGGCTGGGGACCGCGGTCGGCATCGTGCTGCTGCCGGTGCTGGCCCGGCTGTTCCTGCGCACGCTCGCGCTGCTCCCGCGACCGCCGGCGTCGAACACCCCCTGGGCCACCGGCGCGGTGCTGGCGGTGGTGGCGGCGTTCGTCCCGTCGGCGTACCTGCTCGCGGTGGTACTCGGCCTCCTCGCGCTCGGTCTGCTGGGCGCCCGGGACCGGGCGATGCGCCTGGGCATCGTCGTCGCGGTGCCGCCGATCGTGCTGCTGCCGTGGACGCTGGACGTGCTGCGCGACCCGTCGCTGCTGCTCCTCGAGGCCGGTGCGCCAGGCCCCGACCTCTCCGACCCGGTGCTCGACCCGATCGCCCTCGTGTTGCTGCACCCGGGCGGGCCGGGCATGTACCCGGTCGTGCTCAGCGCCGGGCTCCTCGTCGCCGCGCTCGCGGCACTGCTCCGGCCGACCCGGCGGCTCCCGCTCGTGGTCAGCTGGGCGGTCGCCGTGGTGGCGATCGTGTTCTCGCTGCTGATGAGCCGATTCGACCTCACCGGCCCGACGTCCGGTGCCGCGGTGGCCGCCTGGCCCGGCTTCCCCACCGCGGTCGCGGGGCTCGCGGTGGTGGTCGCCGTCACGATCGGCGCGGAGGGCGCGCTGGAGGGGCTGACGAACCGGGCGTTCAGCTGGCGCCAGCCCGCCGCGGTCGGGCTGGCGGTCGTCGCCGGGCTCTCCCCGGTGCTGGCC
>JBOGEN010000084.1:0-5881 GCA_050743265.1 Actinomycetes bacterium | reverse complement strand
ACCCCCACACTCGCCTGCACCATCAACATGAGCGACACCACCCACCCCCTCCCCCACGGAGCCGAAATCCTCCTCGCCTCCGGCCCACTCGACGGGAACACGCTGCCCCCCGACACCGCGGCCTGGCACCAAAGCTGACCGGCAACCCCGCACGGGGGTTCCCTCGCGGCGGGACGACGCGGCATCGTCGTGGCCGGGAGAGCAGTCGAGTCGTCCGGAAGGCCATCCACCATGAAGAAGCTCATCAACACCCCCGCGGACGTGGTCCGCGACGCGCTCGCTGGGATGGCGGTCGTACACCCGGCGCTCCGGGTCGACCTCGAACACCGGATCGTCGTCCGCGCGGACGCCCCGCGCCGGGACAAGGTCGGGATCGTCTCCGGCGGCGGGTCGGGACATGAGCCCCTGCACGGAGGATTCGTCGGGCCGGGCATGCTCGACGCGGCCTGCCCCGGTGAGGTGTTCACCTCGCCCGTGCCGGACCAGGTGGTGGCGGCGACCCGCGCGGTGAAGGGCGGGGCCGGCGTCCTGCACGTGGTGAAGAACTACACCGGAGACGTGCTGAACTTCGAGATGGCGGCGGAGCTGGCCTCCGAGGACGGGGCGAAGGTCGAGACGGTCCTCGTGGACGACGACGTCGCGGTCGAGGACAGCACGTTCACGGCGGGACGCCGCGGTACCGGAGCGACCGTGGTCGTGGAGAAGTGTGCGGGTGCCCTCGCGGAGCAGGGCGGGGACCTCGGCCAGGTGGCCACGGTGGGCCGCAAGGTCAACGAGCGGAGCCGCTCGTTCGGCATCGCGCTCACCGCCTGCACGACGCCGGCGGTCGGGCGTCCGGGTTTCGACCTCGCCGACGACGAGATCGAGGTCGGCATCGGCATCCACGGCGAACCGGGCCGTGAGCGCCGCCCGATCGCACCCGCGGCTGAGCTGGCCGAGATCGCGGTCACCGCCGTACTCGACGACCTGCCGGTCGGGACCGGCGACGACGTCCTCGTCCTGGTCAACGGCACGGGCGGCACGCCGCTCATGGAGCTGTACGTGGTGGCCGGCGAGATCGCCCGCATCCTGGACGGGCGGGGCATCACGATGGCGCGCTCACTCGTCGGCAACTACGTGACGAGCCTGGACATGGCCGGGTTCTCCCTCACGCTCACCGTGCTGGACGACGAGCTCGCCGCGTTGTGGGACGCCCCGGTCGACACGCCGGCCCTGCGCTGGGGTGCGAGCGCAGAGTGAGCCCGACGACTGCCGGGGGCGCGGCGACGTTCGACGCCGAGACCGCCCGCGCATGGGCCGAGGGCGTGGCGGACACCGTGCAGGCGCAGCGCGACCACCTCACCGCGCTCGACGCCGCGATCGGCGACGGGGACCACGGCATGAACCTCGACCGCGGCATGGCTGCCGTGCGCGGACGTCTCGACGAGGCCGCACCCGAGACGCCGGGCGCTGTGCTCGCAGTGGTCGGACGCACGCTGATCTCCACCGTGGGCGGCGCATCGGGGCCGCTGTACGGGACGCTCTTCCGCGCGGCGGCCAAGGCGCTGGGTGACGACGACGCGGTCACAGGTGAGCGCCTCACCGCCGCGCTACGGGCCGGCGTGGACGGCGTCCGTCGCCTGGGCAAGGCCGAGCCCGACGACAAGACGATGCTGGACGCGCTCCTCCCCGCACTCGACGCGATGGACGCCGCAGTCGCCGACGGGATGGCCCTGGCTCAGGTCGCCACGCGTGGCGCCGAGGCTGCGGCAGAGGGACAGCGCAAGACCGTTCCGATGGAGGCGCGTAAGGGTCGAGCGTCCTACCTGGGCCCGCGCAGCGTGGGACACGAGGACCCCGGCGCGGCCTCCGCGTCGATGGTGATGGCGGCGCTCGCGTCGGCGCTGGGCGGAGAGGTCGCCGAGCGACACGGCAGCTGAGCGGACGGAAGCGGCTGAGCGCGTGGAGGCGGCTGAACGGGACCCGAGCGCGTGCCGCGACCCGTCACAGCTTCGCGGCAACCCGGGCCTGCTCCGCCGCGGTGACGACCGCCCCGAGCTCAGCTCCGGTGCTCGCGGTCACCACGGCCGCGACGGCACCCTCGACAAAGGGCGCGTCCACGAGGACGGTGCGGTCCGGGTCTGCCTCCTCCAGGGCGAGCCGGCAGGCCATCACCGCCGAGCCCAGGTCGGGCAGCAGCACCACGCCCTGGCCCGCATCCGCGTCCCGCACCGCCTGGACGACCAGGTCCACGCTCGTGCCGAGCCGCCCGTCGGACGTCCCGGCGGCACACCGGACGCGGACCGTGTCACCGACGAGCTGGTCGAGCAGCTCGGCGACCCCCGCGGCGAGCCGGGGACTGTGCGAGACGAGGACGACGCCGACCATGTCAGTGCTCCGGGAGGGGAGTCACGCGTCGGGCCCGGCCACCGAGAAGCGGCTGAGGAAGTCACGCTCGATCGGCGTGATGCGCCGGGGCCGTGCCTTGTCCATCGCGTACGGCACCAGCACGGAGGCGGCGCGGACATACACGTCGTCGTCGTCGCGCACCTCGTACGCGACGTCGAAGGACGCGGCCCCGACACGGGTCACCCACGTCTCGATACGCACCGGCTCGGGCCGGTACACCAGCGGTCGCTTGTAGTCGATCTCGTGCCGCGCGACCACCACGCCCTCGGACAGGTCACGAACAGGCGAGTCGAGCGCGAAGAGCATGTCGACCCGCGCCTCCTCGAGGTACGTGAGGAAGACGACGTTGTTGACGTGTCCAAAGGCATCCATGTCCGACCAACGGAGCGGGCAGCCGTAGACATGGCGGCGTTCGGCAGGCGCACGCGCCACGTCGACGTGGTGGGACATCGTCGACGTGGGAGTGCGGTCAGCCACGGGTGAGCTTCCGGTAGGTGACCCGGTGCGGCCGGGCGGCGTCGGCGCCGAGCCGCTCGACCTTGTTCTTCTCGTACGACTCGAAGTTGCCCTCAAACCAGAACCACTTGGCCGGGTTCTGCTCGTCGCCCTCCCAGGACAGGATGTGCGTCGCGACACGGTCGAGGAACCAGCGGTCGTGGGAGACGACCACCGCACAGCCCGGGAACTCGAGCAGCGCGTTCTCCAGCGACTGCAGCGTCTCGACGTCGAGGTCGTTGGTCGGCTCGTCCAGCAGCAGCAGGTTGCCGCCCATCTTCAGCGTGAGCGCCAGGTTGAGCCGGTTGCGCTCGCCGCCGGACAGCACGCCGGTCGGCTTCTGCTGGTCGGGCCCCTTGAAGCCGAACGCGCTCACGTACGCCCGGCTCGGCATCTCGCTGTAGCCGACCTTGATGAAGTCGAGCTCGTCGGACACGACCTGCCAGACGGTCTTCTTCGGGTCCAGCCCGGCCCGCGACTGGTCGACGTAGGAGATCTTCACCGAGTCGCCGACGCGGAGGCTGCCCGCGTCCGCCGGCTCGTCGCCGAGCACCATCTTGAACAGCGTGGTCTTGCCGACCCCGTTGGGACCGATCACGCCGACGATCCCGTTCGGCGGCAGCGAGAACGAGAGGTCGTCGATGAGCGTCCTGTCGCCGAAGCCCTTGACGAGGTGGTCGGACTCGACCACGACGTTGCCGAGCCGCGGCCCGGCCGGGATCTGGATCTCCTCGAAGTCGAGCTTGCGGCGCTTCTCCGCCTCGGTCGCCATCTCCTCGTACCGGGTGAGGCGGGCCTGCTGCTTGGTCTGGCGTCCCTTGGCGTTGGACCGGACCCACTCCAGCTCGTCCTTGAGGCGCTTCGCCAGCTTGGCGTCCTTCTGCCCCTCGACCTTGAGCCGGGCGCCCTTCTGCTCCAGGTAGGTGGAGTAGTTGCCCTCGTACGGGTAGGCACGGCCGCGGTCGAGCTCCAGGATCCACTGGGCGACGTTGTCGAGGAAGTACCTGTCGTGTGTCACCGCGACGACAGTGCCCGGGTACTTCTCGAGGTGCTGCTCGAGCCACTGCACGGACTCGGCGTCGAGGTGGTTGGTGGGCTCGTCGAGCAGCAGCAGGTCGGGCTGCTCGAGCAGGAGACGGCACAGAGCGACCCGCCGGCGCTCGCCACCCGAGAGCAGCGTGACGTCCGCCTCGGGCGGCGGACAGCGCAGCGCGTCCATCGCCTGCTCGAGCTGGGAGTCGAGGTCCCACGCGTTGCGGTGGTCGAGGTGCTCCTGGAGCTTGCCCATCTCCTCGAGGAGGCTGTCGTAGTCCGCGTCCGGATCGGCGAGGGCCTCCGACACCTCGTTGAAGCGCGCGAGCATCTTCTTCGTCTCGCCGACGCCCTCCTCGACGTTGCCGAGGACGGTCTTGTCCTCCTCGAGCGGGGGCTCCTGCTGGAGGATGCCGACGGAGTAGCCCGGTGTCAGGAACGCGTCCCCGTTCGAGGCGTGCTCGAGCCCCGCCATGATCTTGAGAACCGTGGACTTGCCCGCCCCGTTCGGGCCCACGACGCCGATCTTCGCGCCTGGGAGGAAAGCGAGGGTCACGTCGTCCAGGATCACCTTGTCGCCGTGAGCCTTGCGCGCCTTGCGCATGGTGTAGATGAACTCCGCCATGTGCCCAGCGTATGGGGCGCGGAGGGGTGCTCCCGACCGGCGGGTGCCCCGGGCGCCCTCATGCGGCCGCGGACGACCCCGACCCCGACTCCTCACCCGGACCGACCCTCTCGCCAGCCCCAGTGTCGCCCTCGAGGTCGCCCCCTGAGGCGACCCGCTCGTCCTCGGACCCGCCGATCTCCTCCGCACCGCCAACCTCGTCGGCCGCCTCGGGCCACTCGTCGGCCAGGCCGTCGGCGAGCGCGTGCGCCGTCCGGCGGTCGACGGAGGGGTCGGCGGTCACCTCGCGTGAGGTCTTCACGAACGCTGACGTTCCCCGGGTGAGGTCGTGGCCCACCGCGCTGGCGTCGACCTCGACGGTGACGCCACGCCGCCCGTCCTCCTTCTCCCACGGGCGCACCTTCAGCCGACCGGTGACGACGACGGGCTCACCGATGCGGACGGAGCTGGCGACGTTCGCCGCGAGGGCACGCCAGCACGTGATGCTGTAGAAGCTGGTCTGGCCATCCACCCAGCCGTTGTTGCGGTCGAACCGCCTCGGGGTGGACGCGACGCGGAAGCTCGCCAGGTGCACACCGCGCGGTGTGACGGTGTGGCGGACCTCCGAGGCCACGTTGCCGACGACGGTCACGACGGTCTCGTTCACCGGATCTCCTCGGGACGGGCGTACGGGCGGCGGTCACCGCCTCATCGGCCACGGTGCCGCGGAGCCGGTGCGTACGCGCCGTACCGGCGTGGGTCTGGGGAGGAGCCTGCGGGTGTCCACAGGCGGTGACGGCGCTCGGGCGACGACCCGGACGGTCAGGCGCCGCGGGCACGGTCGACGGCGGCGCCGACCCTGTCCAGCCTGGCCCGCTCCTCGGCCAGTGGGCCGAGCACGTGCGCGTGCGCGACCTCCTCCACGGCCGTACGCATCGCCTCGACGGCAGCCTCGCGGCACCGTACGGCCTCGGCACGCACGCCCGGAGCCATCGATCCGGCCAGGACGAGCCCGACGAGCAGGCTCCCCACGGTGACCGCGGCCGGCAGCAGCAACGGGCCGCCGATCAACTCCGGCACGGGCCCGTCGACGAGGGCGGACCCCCCGGACACCGCCATGGTGAGGACGCCGGCCAGCGCGAGCACGAGCAGCACCCATTGCGCGCCAGCGGCCAGCCACCACCGGCCGGGACGCCGCCCCAGCCCGAAGTCGATGCCTGCGAGCGCCGTGTCGAGCGCACGGACGAGGTCGGCGGTCGGGGTGACCCGCCGGCCCGCGCTCTCGGCCCAGCGTCGCGGCAGCGGCCGGACCGCGGATTCCCGCGCACGCGCCACCGCCTCCGCGACCGCGGGGCGTGGGAC
>JBOGEN010000083.1:0-42044 GCA_050743265.1 Actinomycetes bacterium | reverse complement strand
ACCCCCACACTCGCCTGCACCATCAACATGAGCGACACCACCCACCCCCTCCCCCACGGAGCCGAAATCCTCCTCGCCTCCGGCCCACTCGACGGGAACACGCTGCCCCCCGACACCGCGGCCTGGCTCACCTGGTCGGGTCCGACGGGGTGACCGTGACGGGGGCGTCGGGGGCCGCCACGTGAGCGAGAACCCCAGGGACCTGCGGCGCACGGACTTCCCCGTGGTGCGCGAGATCCCCACACGCTGGAACGACGACGACGTCTACGGACACACGAACAACGTCGTGCACTACGCGATGTTCGACACGGCCGTGAACGGCTGGCTGATCGAGGCCAGCGGGACGGACGTCCGGCAGCTACCCGCGCTCGGCCTCGTGGTCGAGACGTCCTGCCAGTACTTCGCCGAGCTGCGTTTTCCCGAGACGGTCACCGCGGGCATCGCGCTGGAGCGTCTCGGCACGTCCAGCGTCGTGTACCGGCTGGCGCTCTTCGGCGCGCAGAGCAGCGGCCCCGCGGCGGCGGGCCGGTTCGTGCACGTCTACGTCGACCGCGAGACCCGCCGCACGGTGGCGGTGCCCGACGTGCTCCGCGAGACCCTCGAACAGCTCCGCGCGCCCTAGCCCGGGAGCGGCTCAGGCGTCCACCACGTCCGGCAGGAGCTGCTCCAGCGGCTGCGCCGCGATGTCGTCGGCCGGCCGGGACAGGAAGAACTCCGCGTGGTAGTGGCCGTCGGTCTCCATGCCCTCCGGGTCGAGGCCACGGGCGCGCAGCTGGGACAGTGCCCAGTCACGCTCCTGCGCGTCGCGGAACCGGCGCTGGCGGAAGGTCTTGTCGGCGCGCTCGGTCGTCAGGCCGTGCTTGCGCAGCGTGTCGGCGATCGGCGCGTAGTCGTACTCGCGGAGGCAGAACGCTGCGACCCACGGGGTGCGGTCGGACGCCTCGAGCAGGCGCTCGAAGGTGCGCTCCGTCACGTAGCCCACGCCCCCGGTGGTGGAGATGAGGTCCACGTCGGTCATGAGCCCGGCGAGGGACGGGCGCGGCTCCTGGGACTCGAGGTCCTGCGCGGCGCCGTCGTCGAGCGCCCCGGTGGTGACCGCGTACCGCACGGCCTGGTCGGCCGCGTCCAGCCCGAGCACCCGGGGGGCGTCCGGAAGACGGTGCTCCGTCAGCAGCCGTCGGTCCGCCTCGACGAGGTCGTCGCCCTCCAGGCCGGCCTCGTCAGCCTCCCGGTAGTGCGCGTACAGGTCGTCCAGGGAGAGATCGGTCTTGAGGAGCGCACCGCCGACACCGTACGAACAACACACGTCCAGGACGGTGCGAGGGTCGTCGCCCTCGTTGTCGGGTTGCCATCGATCCAGCAGCTGCGAGACGACGTCCGCGCCGCACTGTGGGATCTCGTACCCCAGGGAGCCCAGCGTCTTGTAGTACGCGCGCGCGTCCGGCTGGTTGTAGATGCCGGCGAAATCGGCCTTACCCATCGTATTCACCATGTGAATCAGTACCGTCCAGGTCGCACCGGGGACGCCCACATCTCCCCCGGTCTCGGGCGAGGGCGCCCCGGATCTGGTGGGTCCTACAGTAGTGCCCACCTTGCTGGGCCCTACTCGTAGGTACAGACCTGCTCGACCGTCGAGGGCCCTGACCTGCGGTTCTGTGCCTTGTGATCGCCGTCCGGGGCCTGCGCGGCCGCCCCGTCACCCGCCTCGGCGGAGCCGCCCGTACGTCCGGCGGCGTGCAGGGCCTTGTCCACGCGCTCGTGGATGGCCCGCACGTCGGGATCAGCCGGGTCGATCATCGGCGGTACGAACTGGACGCTGGAGATCCGCGCCCCCTTCACCTCGCCGGCGAGGCCGACGAAGTCGGGCAGTCGCGACTGGGGGATGTTGGTCGACACCATGCGCTTCGTGGCGGAGGCGAGGCCGCGGAAGTTGCGCAGCACGGTCAGCGGGTCGGCCTGTCGCGCCAGTGCCCCGAGCACGCACCGCTGGCGCCCCATGCGGTCGTAGTCGCTCGAGTAGGCCCGCGACCGGGCGTACCAGAGGGCCTCGTAGCCGTCGAGCGTGCGCAGGCCCGGCTCCACGTAGGCGTGGACCGGTGCCGGGCTGCCGTCCGGCGCGATCCCGCCGATCGGGAGGCGCTCCTCGACCCGCAGCTTGAGCCCCCCGAGCGCGTCCACCAGGTCGCGGAACCCGGCGATGTTGACGAGCACGTAGTAGTGGACGGTGAGGCCGAGCGTCTCCCCGACGGCGGCGCTCATCGCCGCAGCGCCAGGGTCGGAGACGCCGGGGAAGAGCTCCGGATTCTCGACGCCGTAGCGGTAGATGCCGAAGAAGAACTCGCTGAAGCCGTACGGGTTCTGCTCGGCGGCCGGCGACCCGGACGGGAACGGTGCCTGCTGCAGATTGCGCGGGAGGCTCAGCAGCACCGTCCGTCCGGTGTCGGTGTCGATGCTGGCGACGGTGATGCTGTCCGTGCGCACGCCGTCCCGGGTGGGCTTGCCGTCGCCGCCGAGTAGCAGCACGTTGAGACGGTCGTGGCCGGCCCACGGGTCCGGTGGCGGCTCGCGCCCGAAGATGCCGCTGAGCAGGCCCGGCGCCTCCTCCTTGTCGGCGAAGACGTCGCCGATGAGGGAGCGCTGCGTCTGGGCGTACGACATGACGACCAGGGCCGGCGACACCACGGCCAGGCAGAGCAGGCCGACCAGGGCGCGCGTGACGAAGCGGCGGGCCCCGGGCAGCCGCATCGGCAGGCCGGCGCGGTACGCGCTCAGGACGATCCCGACCATGAGGAGGGCGCCCACGGCCGCGGCAGCCATCGTCCCGAGCAGCCAGTCGGGCCGGACGGAGAGCGCCACGATCCGATGGTGCGAGACGAAGAGCACGACGACCGCGGCGGTGACGAGCAGGGCGGCCACGAGGCTGAGCAGGAACAGGCCGAGCTTTCTCCGCCCGGCGTAGAGGTGACCCGAGCCAGGCAGGACGGCCGACATGAACGCGAGGAGCAGCGGGTCACGCAGCGGAGTCGCACGGGCACGACGGGCACGGTGCCGAGGGCGCGCGGGAGCGCGGGCCCGCTCGGCCCAGGGCTCCCGCTGCAGGGTCATCCCAGTTCCCTTCGCTGGCATCGTGCCGTAGCACACGATCATCGTCCACAGCAGGGTCCGACCTGGGGTGAACGACGGGATGCACGCCCAGGTCACGCGGACGCGCTGGCCAGGCGGTCTCGGAGGGTGGGTCTGCTCAGGGTTCGGGGACGCACTGCGCGACCCGCTCCGCCGACAGGTCGACACCCACGGCGGCGGGTTCGGGACGGCGACGGGGCCGGCGGGTCCGCGCCGTGGCAAGAACCGAGCCACCGAGGATCAGCACGAAGCCGAGCGCGGTGGCGCTGGAGAAGGCCTCGTCCAGCACGATCACGCCGAGCAGGACGGCAACCGCCGGGTTGACGTACGTGAAGACGGTGGCGCGGATCGGGCCGACCTCGGCGATCAGCGCGAAGAAGACCAGGAAGGCGAGCGCCGTGCAGACGAGTGCGAGAGCGATGACGGCCGCCACGGTGTCGCCGGCCGGCCACGCGCCGGGAGCCTGGGCAAGCCCGGCCGGCAGGTACGCGACCGCCGCGATGCCGAGCGAGGCCGCCACGACCCCGAGACCGGGCAGCTCACCGAGCTTGCGCGCGAGGATGATCGGCCCGGTGGCGTAGCAGATCGCGACGACGCCGACGGCGGCGGCCGCGCGGGCGTCGCCCACACCAAGGTCGAGGCCCACCAAGGCGAGCACCCCGCCGAGGCCGAGAAGCAGGCCGGTCAGGCGACGGGCGTCGAGCCGCTCGTGGTCGGCCCCCGCCATCGCGAGTACCGCCCCCACCAAGGGGACGGCGGCGATGAGCAGCCCGGTGAGCGAGCTGGACAGCCTCTGCTCGGCGAACCCGAGCAGCCACCACGGCACGCACACCTCGACCACGGAGAAGATGAGCAGCCAGCGCCACTTCGGCAGCAATGGCCGGAGGTGGCCCCGCGCGGCAGCGACCGGCAAGAGGATCGCCGCGGCGATCGCCGTGCGGGCGAGCACCAGGGTCGACGGGGCGAGCTCCTCCACCGCAACCTTGATCAACAGGTACGGAATGCCCCAGATCAGGCACATCGCCGAGAAGAGAACCCACCCACGTCTGCTCACCGGCTGCGGCCCTCTCGCCTCGCGGTCCCGGACCCGGCGAGCCCGGGTCCTGCGGGCCCCCCGGACCCGACAGGAGCCATTGTGGGCCATGGGGCTGACATCCGTCAGCCCCCTGGGTGCTCAGGCTCAGCGCTCCTGCTCGGTGGGCCGGACGAGCAGCTCCCCGACCGCCACGTGCCGCGGGCGCGTCACCACGTACGTCACGGCGTCGGCGACATCGTCGGAGCCGAGCCGGTCGTACTGCGGTGGCCGCCGGTTCATGCGTTCGCGGATCTCCGGGCGGATGTGGTCGTTCAGCTCCGTCTCGACCTGTCCGGGCTCGACGACGGACACGCGGACGTGCTTGCCGCGGACCTCCTGCCGCAGACCCTCGCTGAACCCGTTCACGCCGTACTTCGTCAGGCTGTACACGGCGCCCACCGGGTTGGCCTTGCGTGCCGCGACCGAGCTGATGTTGACCAGGTCGGCCACGCGGCGGCCGCTGTCTTCGGCGGCGCGTGCCAGGTGCGGCAGCGCCGCGTGCGCGGTGTAGAGCAGCCCCATCACGTTGATCTGCACCATGCGGTCCCACTCGTCGGTGGGAGCGTCCACGACCGGGCCCAGATACATCACGCCTGCGTTGTTGACGAGGATGTCCAGCCGCCCGTACTCGCTGACGGTCCGCTCGACCGCGTCCACCGCCTGCGCCTGCTCGGTCACGTCCGTCGTGAGAGCCAGCGCCCTACCGCCGTCCTGCTCGATTCGCGCCGTGAGCTCCTCGAGGCGGTCCTTGCGCCGAGCGGCGACCGCCACGACGGCACCCTCCGCCGCCAGAGCACGCGCCGTCGCCTCGCCGATACCGCTGCTGGCCCCGGTCACCAGGGCAACGCTTCCGTCCAGCCGTCCCGTCATCGATGCACCTCGTCGTCTCGACGTTGCTAGGTCTGCATCAGACCTGCCCGAAACGCGGGCGCCGCACTCCCCCGGGCCTGCTAGGCGACCGCCGCCCTCCCCCGGGCCTGCTCCGCGAGGGACTCGACGTACACCGCCACGTCACGCCCCGTGGGCCGGTCCCCCGCAGCACGCCGCCCCTCGACGACCGGCATGACCTCCTCAGACCACCAGGCCTCGGCCAGCTCGCCCCTGTCCCGGATCGGCCTGCCGTCGAGCGAGCGGCGGAACCCCCACGCCTCAGCGGAGTCGGCAAGCCGCGCCCAGGCGGAGGGCTCGTCAAGCCAGAGGTCCGCCCGGACGTCGGTGGGCAGCGGGACGCGCTCGAGGAACCTGCGCTCGGCGGCCTTGCCCTGGAGGTGGGCAGCCCGCAGGCACGCGAGGGCGAACGCGATCGTGCAGATCCGCTGCACCTGCGCGGGGATGTCGGGCCGGCCCAGCGCGCGGGACACCGACACCCGGTGGTGCCCGTCCAGCACGAAGTACATCTCGCCGACCTGGATGAGGCGGACCGGCGGCACCGGCGTCCCGGACCGCATGGCGCACGCCAGCCGCTGCCAGCGGTCGTCGAGCGCGGGGTTGCGGAGCCGGAACTCGCCGTCGAAGTCGGCCACCCGCGCGTCCGCTCCCGTGCCGACGATCGCGCTGAGCGGGACGCACGCGTGCCGCCGGTCCATCAGGCCGTTCTCGCCCAGCGCGTCGAGGACGGCGTGCAGCGACACCAGGCCCTCACGTCCCGCGCGCCTGGCCCGCAGCCCTCCGAGCAGGTTGGTCATTCCGCCGGTCACGCCGCTCGTCATGTCTCACCCCAACACCGGACGAACCGGGGTTAGTCCCGTGGATACCCCCGGGTGGGGCAGAGTGCTCGCCGTGCAGCCCGACGCGCTCCGGCGCCGGCGTGCCGCGGCACAGCTGCTGGACGGCACGGCCCGGCGGGAGCCCGCCGCGGTCGTCGGCCACCTGCTGGCCGTCCAGGCTCAGGACCTGCGGAGCGCACGGTTGGCGCTGCGCGCCCGCAGCGCCGGCCTGCGGCCCGAGGACGTCGACCGCGCCCTCACCGAGGAGCGGTCACTCGTGGTGACCTGGCTGGGGCGGGGGACGCTGCACCTCGTCCGGCGCGAGGACTTCCCCTGGCTGTGGGGGCTGACCGCGAGCACAGCCCTCGCGGCGAGCCGTCGGCGACTCGGCCGGCTGGGGGTCTCGCCGTCGGACGCCGAGCGTGCGGTTGGCGTCGTCACGGACGCGCTGGCCAGGGAGGGCCCGATGCCGCGCGACGCACTCGTCCCCCAGGTGGCTGCGGCGGGTATCAGCACCGAGGGACAAGCCGGAGTCCATCTGCTGCGGCTGGCGGCCTTGCGAGGCGCGGTCGTGCTCGGCCCCGTGCGCGACGGACGGCAGGCGTACGTGCTGACTGAGGACTGGCTCGGCGAGCCCCCGCAGGAGCAGGACGTGGGGGCCCGCGAGGCCGCCCTGGCCGAGCTGGCCCGGCGCTACCTGCGCGGCCACGGTCCGGCCACGGCGGCAGACCTGGCGGGCTGGTCGGGGCTCGGCCTGCGCGACGCGCGGGCTGGGTTGCGTGGGAGTGGCGCGGTTCCCGTACGCCCCGAGGTCGGCGGCCTGGTCGACGTGGACGAGGCCGCGGACGCCCGCCCGGCAGCCGAGCCGGTCACGCCCCGGCTGCTGCCGGCGTTCGACCCGTACGTGCTGGGCTGGCGCGACCGGACGTTCGCCGTACCGTTCGAGCACCTCGGCACGGTTCATCCCGGAGGTGGGACGTTCCGCGCGGTGGCCACCGTGGACGGCCGCGCGGTGGGGACCTGGTCCTCCCGCCGCCCGCGCCCGGGTGCCCTTCGTATGGTGGACGTGGCCCTGTTCCCGGGCGAGGACCCCGGCGCGCTCGAGGCGTTGCGTCCCGAAGCGGATGACGTCGTGCGCTTCACCCACCTTCGGTGACAGTCGCGTCACCTGGCGAAGGCCGCAACCGGCATGTCGTGCGGCTCACCGGCGTTGTCCGGCGCGCGCTATGACCTGAGGAGACATCCGCTCCGGCGGGCTGGCGAGGCCGCTACCACAGGTCGGGGTCGAGCCCGGCGTACACCTCGAGCGCGTTGCGACCGAGCACTCGGGGCACCACGTCGTCGGGGAGGCCCAGGCCTGCCACCGCGCGGGCGTTGGCCGCCGTGCCGGGCACGCCGGGCCAGTCGGTGCCGAAGACGAACTTGCGGGCGAGCCGCGCCAGGTCGTGCCGGGCGTAGTACGTGGGCAGCCGTTTCGGTGGCAGCCCGGACAGCTCGATCCACACTCGCTCGTGGCTCAGGGCCAGGAACGCCGCGGCCTCGTACCACCAACCCCGCCCGCCGTGAGCCAGGACGACGTGAAGGTCGGGGAACGCGCGCAGCACCGGGAACAGGAACGAGGGGTCGGCCATCTCGTTCTGCGAGCCCGGGAACGTCGACGTCCCGCAGTGGACGACCAGCGGCACCCCGCGACCCTGCACCACCTCGTACACCGACCACAGCGCCGGGTCGTCGACCCGGAAGCCCCCGTGCACCGGGTGCAGCTTCAGCGCGGCCGCACCCAGGTCGAGCTGGCGCTCGACCTCCGACGCGACCGGGAAGTGCAGATGCGGGTTGACGTTGGCGACCGGCCGGAAGAGGCGTGGGTTGTGCTCGACCAGCGGCAGCAGGTCGTCGAACGCCTGGTATCCCGTGGCCTTCGGGCTGTACTCGCAGAACAGCAGTGCGACGTCTACGCCCTCGTCGACGAGCAGGGCCTCGAGCCGTTCAGGGCGAGGGGCGCCGTCCGCGTCCCACACGTCCTCCAGGACGCCGGGACGGCCGAACTCGCGTGCCCAGTCGAGCCAGGCGGGCGCGAGCGTCGGCAACCGGGGGACGTGGACGTGAGCGTCCACGAGGACGTGTCCGTCGAGCATCAGGCACCCACCTCAGACGCGCTTGACGTCGAAGTCTGCCCGTTTCCCCGTCCCGTAACGCCGCAGGGCGCCCTCCGGGCCAGAGGCGTTGGGCCGAGTGAAGATCCAGTTCTGCCACGCCGACAGTCGGCCGAAGATCTTGGTCTCCGTCGTCTCGGGGCCGACGAAGCGGTGGTTGGCCTCCATTCCGGAGAGCGCGTCCGGCGAGAGCGAGGCGCGCTCCTCGAACAGGATGCGCAGCTCGTCCTCCCAGTCGATGTCGTCCGGGGTGGCGGTGACCAGCCCGAGCGCGACCGCATCGGCGGCCTGCAGCGGCTCCCCCGTCCGGGCGAGCGCGGCCTCGCGAGCCGTGTCGTCCCCGAAGAATCGGGACTCCAGACGAGACAGGCCGTTCCCCATCGGGTACAGGCCCGCGTTCACCTCGCCCACGAGCAGGGTCGCAGGCTCCGCGTCCGGGTCCTCGTCCTCGAACACGCCCTCGAGCATGTACTGCCGGTCGCAGGCCAGCGCCAGCTCGAGCAACGTGCCGGCGAACGCGCTGCCGGGCTCGACCAGCGCGATCAGGCTGCGGCTCGTCACGTCCAGGCGCTTGAGGACGCGCCTGAGGTAGTGCCGCACTTCGTTGACGAACCAGTCGTCGGCCAGCGCCACGAGCTGTTCGTCGTAGCGCAGCACGGCCTGTCCGTCCCCGGTGGTCCGCAGCACCCACGTCCCGAGCGAGGGCTCGTTCGTCCGCAGCCGCAGTACCAGGTCGTCGAGCTCGCGCGCGACCGCGAGCGGCCAGTACCCGGCGCCCTGCGCGAGCACGCCGGCGGCGTCGTCCGGAGGGGCCGATGTGGGCGCCTGCACGGTGATCTCGACCCGTCGGGCGTCCCGCAGCAGGGTGGCCGACAGGTGCGCGTACGAGATCGAGGAGTCGCTCTCGTGACGCTCCAGTGGAGGCAGCGTGACGCCGCGGCCGTGCCCGGGCCGTGACGAGCGTGTCGCGGCCGCCGCGGCCCGCGCCGCCACCGCGTCGGGGAACCGCGCGCGCGGGACGGCCTCGTCCACCAGCCCCCACTCCACCGCGGTCTGGCCGCGTACGCCCTCGTTCCTGGTCGCGAACACGTCGGCGCGGTCCTTGCGGACGTGCCGCTTGTCGACGACGCGGGTGAGCCCCCCGGTGCCGGGCAGCACGCCGAGCAGCGGCACCTCCGGCATCGCGACGGCGCTCGACCCGTCGTCCACGAGGACGATCTCGTCGCACGCCAGCGCGATCTCGTACCCGCCGCCTGCCGCCGTCCCGTTCACCGCGGCGAGGTACGTCTGGCCCGAGTGCTCGGTCGCGTCCTCGAGGCCGTTGCGGGTCTCGTTGGTGAACTTGCAGAAGTTCACCTTCCACGCGTGTGACGACTGCGCCAGCATCTTGATGTTCGCGCCCGCGCAGAACGTCCGCTCCGGGCCGCCGGTCACGACGACCGCCTTGACCTCCGGGTGCTCGAACCGCAGCCGCTGGGTGGCGTCGTAGAGCTCGATGTCGACCCCGAGGTCGTACGAGTTCAGCTTCAGCTCGTAGCCGGGCACCAGCCCGCCGTCCGGGTCCACGTCGAGGGACAGCGTGGCCACCTCACCGTCGACGTCCAGCCGCCAGTGGCGGTACTGCTCGGGCGAGGTGTCGAAGTCGACGCGGGGCGTCGCGGCATCCTCGTCCGCGGGGACGTCGGCGACGGCGGTCATGGGTCCTCCCGTGGTCGGCTCGTCGGGCAGCCTCCCCGACACCAACGTCTACGTTCTGGTCGTGGTACGTCAAGTGCCTGTAGCGTTTCCGGGGTGTACGGGAACGGGAACGGAGGCAGCCCCGCCAGTGCCCGTGCCCTGTTGCTCACGGTGCTGGGCGAGTTCGTGCTCCCCCGCCGGGAGCCGGTGTGGACGGGGGCGTTCGTCGACGCGCTCGACACGCTCGGCGTCGAGGAGAAGGCCGCCCGGCAGGCACTGGCCCGGACAGCGGCCAAGGGACTGCTCGAGCCCGAGAAGCACGGCCGGCGTACGCGGTGGGCGTTGTCCCCGTCGGGCGTCGGGCTGCTCGAGGAGGGCACCGAGCGCATCTACGGCTTCATGCGCGGGTTCCACCGCTGGGACGGGCGCTGGCTGGTGCTCGCAGTCCGCGTCCCGGAGACGCAGCGCCGGCTTCGGCACCAGCTGCGTACGCGGCTCACCTGGTGCGGCATGGGCTCGCCCGCGGCCGGGATTTGGGTCGTCCCGGACGCCACTCGCGTGCCCGAGGTCACGCGGGTTGTCCGCGAGCTCGGTGTGGACGCGAGCGCGATGTCGTGGGTGGGCCCGTCCGCCGGGATCGGCGAGCCGGCCCAGGTCGTGTCCGCGGCCTGGCGGCTGGACCGGGCCGAGGCGGCGTACGCGGAGTTCCTCGCGTCCTTCTCCGAGCGGCGTGCGGAGACCCACCCCGAGGCGTTCGGCGCCCAGCTCGAGCTCGTCCAGGCGTGGCGAAGGTTCCCCGCCCTCGACCCGGCGCTCCCCGCCGAGCTGCTCGACCACGACTGGCCGGGCCCGACAGCCGCCGCGCTGTTCCACCGCCTGCACGAGCGCTGGCACCGCCGGGCGCAGGCTCACTGGACGACCCTCCTCACGCACGCCGAGTCGCGCTCCTGACCGCCGACCCCGGGCGTGCCTGACGGTCGGCGAGGAGCGAGCGAGCCGAGGAGTCCCCGGCTCAGGCGTTGTCCTGCCGCCAGAACCGGACGTAGTCGAACTCGACGCCCATCTTGTTGATGCCGTGCGCCGGCGGGGCGATCCAGCCGGCGAACCTGCCCGGCTCGTACTCCGGCTGCATCAGGGACGCCACCGCCTCACGGTCCTCGTCGCTGGGCAGCCACTGCGCCGCGCTCGCCTGCCAGGCGTCCTCGTCGACGATCTTGCCGGACGGCGTGACGTGCGCCCCCGCGTACGCGCCGACCTGGCGGTTGAAGCCCTCGTGCGGCAGGGTCAGCCGCTGCTCCACCCCGGCGTCGGACAGCTCGCGGTTCCAGCGCCGCAAGCCGTTCTGGCAGTCCGCGAGGTACTCGTCCCGCAGGTCGAGGTTGAGGGCGTTGAGCAGCGGGACGGTCTCGGTGACGAACTCGCCGTCGACCACCTTCGTCATCTCGCGCTCCGCGCCCTGCAGCACGTGGTCGTCGTCGCGGCGGGCCTCCATCCACCGACCCTTGAGGCCGGCCGTGTAGTACGCCGCCGCGTTGGAGGAGAGCTCCGAGCCGAACAGGTCCATCGACACGGAGAACTGCGCGTTGAGGTAGCGCTGGATCACCGGCAGCGGGATGCCCCCGTACGGCAGGACGTCCTCCGTGCCGTGCTCGGACATGAGCTGGGCGGTCCGCTTCACCACGCGCTGCACGCCGGTGATGCCGACGTACATGTGGTGCGCCTCCTCCTTGAGCATGAACTCGCAGGTGCGCGCGAGAGGGTCGAACCCGCTCTCCTTCAACGTGCCGAGCTGGTACTTCCCGTCCCGGTCGGTGAAGTACGTGAACATGAAGAAGTTGAGCCAGTCCGTCGTGTCCTCGTTGAACGCGCCGAGGATGCGCGGGTTGTCGAAGTCACCGCTGTTGCGCTTGAGCAGCTGCTCGGCCTCGTCCCGGCCCTCCCGGCCGAAGTACGCCTGCAGCAGGTAGACCATGGCCCAGAGGTGCCTGCCCTCCTCGACGTTGACCTGGAAGAGGTTGCGCAGGTCGTACAGCGAGGGCGCGGTGGCACCGAGCAGGCGCTGCTGCTCCACGCTGGCCGGCTCGGTGTCGCCCTGGACGACGATGAGCCGCTGCAGCTCGGCCCGGAGCTCGCCGGGCACCGACTGCCACGCGGGCTTGCCCTTGTGCTGGCCGAACGTGATCGTCCGGTCCGGGTCGGTCTCGGCAAGAAAGATGCCCCAGCGGTACTCGTCCATCGGGACGAAGTCGTAGACCGCCCAGCCGTCCCGGTCGATCGCGACGGCGGTCCGCAGGTAGACGTCCTTGGTCGGCAGGGCCGGACCCAGGTTCTTCCACCAGTCCAGGAACTTGGGCTGCCAGCGTTCGAGGGCGCGCTGCAGCCGGCGGTCCGTGGCCAGGTCGACGTTGTTGGGGATCCGCTCGCTGTAGTCGATCCGGCTCACCGGGCCGGACGGGTCGGGCGCCGAGCCCAGACGATCGTCCGTGGTCGTCATCGCTCGTCCTCTCCGGACCTGGCTGATCCGTTCCCCGGACCTGGCTTGATCCTCGACGCTGTGATGCGGCTCCGTCACGAGTGTGTAGCAGATCGGGACGAGGGCGCAAGGGTCGCCAGGGTCCCGCCCGCTGCCGGGCCACTGCCGCTCGGGCGCCCCTGTCTAGGCTGGCGCCGTGCTGGAGGTCGAGTTCCTGGGCGGGTTCGCCCAGTACCTGGGGCTGAGGACGGTCGAGGCGACCGGGGACCGTGTGGTCCTCGAGCTGGAGCTGCGCCCCGAGCTGCAGCAGCCGCACGGCATCGTGCACGGCGGCGTCCACACCACGCTGGTCGAGACCGCAGCGAGCGTCGGCGCCACGCTCTGGTTCGGCGACGAGGGCCGCGTCGTGGGCGTGAGCAACCAGACCGACTTCCTGCGCGCCGCCCGCGGGGGCCGGCTGGTCGCGACCGCCACGCCGATCCACCGCGGCCGGCTGCAGCAACTGTGGCTCGTCGAGGTCACGGGAGAGGACGACCGCACGGTGGCCCGCGGCCAGGTGCGCCTGCAGAACCTGCGCACCGAGCAGACCGCGGGCCGCTGACGCGCGGCGGCCGAGCGGCGGCCCTAGGAGTCGGGCACCAGCTCGGTGAGCAGGGCGCGGACGCGACCGTCGATGTCGTCGCGGATCACCCTGACCTTCTCGAGGGGCTGCCCGGCCGGGTCGTCGAGGTCCCAGTCGAGGTAGCGCTTGCCCGGGTACACGGGGCACGCGTCGCCGCAGCCCATCGTGATGACCACGTCGCTGGCCTGGACAGCCTCGGTGGTGAGCGGCTTCGGCAACTCCTGGCCGACGTCGAGGCCGACCTCGGCCAAGGCCTCGACGACGGCAGGGTTGATCGACTCCGCCGGGGCCGACCCCGCCGAGCGCACGTGGACGCGTCCGGCCGCGTGGTGCGCGAGCAGCGCGGCGGCCATCTGCGACCGGCCCGCGTTGTGGACGCAGACGAAGAGCACGTCGGGGGTGTCGGGCACGAGGTGTCCTTCCACGCGGGCGGTGGCGAGCAGCCGCTCGCGGGCGAAGCGGGCGGCGAGCAGGGGCAGGTAGGTGTCGATGCGCGCGGTCACCGCGAGCTGGGTGTACGAGTCGAGCAGGCAGGCGGCGACCGTCTCCGGAGCGAAGACGCCGCGGAGCTCCTCGGCGAGCTCCTCGGCCGGCAGCTGCAGGCGGATGGGCAGGTGAACGGGGTCGCTGATGTCGGTCATCACGCCTCCACGCGTGACTCGGCGGAGTAGTAGCGGCGCCGTGCCCACAGCGCGACGTAGACGAGGCCGACCAGGACGGGGACCTCGATCAACGGGCCCACGACGCCGGCGAGCGCCTCGCCGCTGGTGACGCCGAACACGCCGATGGCCACCGCGATGGCGAGCTCGAAGTCGTTGCTGGCCGCGCTGAACGCGAGCGCGGTGTTGCGTGCGTACGACAGGTGCAGCCACAGCCCGAGGCCGAACGCGCCGAACCACATGAGCGCGAAGTAGACGAGCAGCGGCAGGGCGATACGTGCCACGTCCAGAGGCTGGCTCGTGATGGTCTCGCCCTGCAGCGCGAACAGCACGACGACGGTGAACAGCAGCCCGTACAGGGCCATCGGCCCGATGCGGGGCAGGAACCGCGTCTCGTACCACTCACGCCCGCGGACCCGCTCGCCGAACGTGCGCGTGAGGAACCCGGCCACGAGCGGGATCCCGAGGAAGATCGCCACAGTGCCGGCGATCGTCGCAAGCGACACGTCCAGCGACGCAGTGTCCAGGCCCAGCCATCCGGGCAGCACCTGCAGGTAGAACACCCCGAGCGCGGCGTACGCCAGCACCTGGAAGACCGCGTTGAGCGCGACCAGGACGGCGGCCATCTCCCGGTCACCGCAGGCGAGCTCGTTCCAGATCAGCACCATGGCGATACACCGGGCCAGCCCGACGAGGATCACCCCGGTGCGATACGACGGCTCGTCGGGAAGCAGCAGCCAGGCCAGCATGAACATCAGCGCCGGGCCGACGACCCAGTTCAGCACGAGGGAGGCCGCCATCATGCGCCGGTCCGCGGTGATCCGCGCGATCTCCGCGTAGCGGACCTTGGCCAGCACCGGATACATCATCAGCAGCAGGCCGAGGGCGATCGGCAGCGACGTCTCCCCGACCCTCACCGCGTCCAGCGCGTCGTCCAGGCCGGGCAGGACCCGCCCCAGCACCAGCCCGGCCACCATCGCCGCGCCGATCCACACCGGCAGGAGACGGTCGGTCCTCGACAACCGGTCGACGACGTGGGCCGCCTCGCTGTCGTGGGGGGCGGTCTCGGGACCGGTCACGAGCACGGCCTGCGCCGCCCAGCCGCCGTCCTCGCGTCGGCAGCCAGCCCGGCAAGCCGTCCCGCAGCCTGCTCCAGCACCTCGGGGACAAGCCGGTAGTAGGTGAACCGGCCAGCCGGACTCGCCTCCACCAGGCCCGCCTGGCGAAGGACCCGCAGGTGGTTGGACAGGTTGGTCTGGCGGGCACCGGTCATCTCGACCAGGTGACAGGTACAGAGCTGCTCGCCCGCCAGCAGGGTCACGATCTGCGCCCGCAGAGGGTCCGCGAGGGCGCGTGTGGCGACCCCGTGGGTCGACGGGTCACCCGTCGAAGCAGACTTCGGTGATGTCAGCACGGACTGATGAGACGACCCACGACACCGCATAGTCAAACGAACGGTCGGTGAACGCACGGGATGGCGGTGCATCTGCACCGCCATCCCCGCCGACCTTGTCAGCAGCACTCGGTCTCGCAACACTCCGTGCCGAGCTCATCGCAGCAGCCCATGTCCGTCACCTCCTCCCCAGTCGAGCGGCGTCCCCGGTCAGCGCTCCTCCGGTCAGCTGGCGCAGCAGGCGTGGGAACCCGTCTCGCCGCCGTCGGGCGTCGCGGACGGCCCGGTGCCGAGCAGGTCACCGGCGGCGACGGCACTGGTGAGGTCGGCTACCCGGCTGCCCTCGTACTCCGTGCCGGCGTCGGCGAGCACGGTGTAGATCTCCCAGCTCTCGGCGCCGGGACCGCTGACCCACACCTTGTCCTGGCGGGCGTAGCAGCAGGTGCTGCCCTCCTCCACCTCGGTGGCCAGCCCGGCGCCGCCAAGGCGCGCGGTGGCGGCGACGACCTCGTCGGTCGAGCCGACCTCCACGCCCAGGTGGTTGAGGGAGCCTCCCTGACCGGGGTTCTCGATCAGGACGAGCTTCAGGGGCGGCGACTCGACAGCGAAGTTGGCGTACCCCGGGCGCCGCTTTGCCGGGGCCATTCCGAACAGGGCGCTGTAGAACCCCACGGCGGCGTCGACGTCGTCGACGTTGAGGGCGAGCTGGACACGGGACATGGACGATCTCCGATCCGTTTTCGAGAAACCATCGATGTCCGTCAATGTATCTGACACATCGACAGACGTCAATGGACGGGCGTAGGATGGCCGCCATGACGACCCTCCCGGTGCTCGAGGACACCTCGACGGCCTGCTGCGCTCCCCTGGCGGAGGCCCCGCTGTCCGAGCTCGACGCCCAGGTCCTCGCCGGTCGGCTCCGCGCGCTGGCCGACCCGGCACGGTTGCGCCTGATGTCCCAGGTGATGGCGGGTGTCGGTGGCGAGGCATGCGTCTGCGACCTGACCGCCGCGGTCGGCCTGTCCCAGCCGACCGTGAGCCACCACCTCAAGGTCCTCGTCGACGCGGGCCTGCTCCAGCGCGAGAAGCGGGGGCGCTGGGCGTACTACCGGCCCGTCCCGGGAGCCCTCGACGCGCTGGCGGTCGTGCTCACCGGGTCGCCGGTGGCGTGATCCTGCCCTGATCGGGCGCCCGGTCGATCAGCCCGCGGTGTGCTCGCCCACGACGTACTCCGTGGCCGCGTCCAGCAGCCAGTCGCCCAGGTACGCGGCGAACGTCGACCGCACCAGCAGCCAGTAGGCAGGCACGTCGACGTCGTGGGCGACGAGCACGACCTGGGTCCGGGCGAGCAGGGTGGACGCGCTGGCCCCGGTGCCGAACTCCCGTGGGTGCAGGTCGATCGCGCACCCGTGCGCAAGCACGTCGCGGGCCCGGGTCCCGGACACGAGCACGGTCGTCCGCTGGGCCGAGACGTCCACGACCGCCACGTGCCCGCCTCCGGCCGCGGCGCGGACGCGCTCCTCGAGCGGCGCTGCCTGTCCCGGTGGCGCCAGGACGAGCCACTCGTCCGGGCCCAGCCAGACGACCGTGAGGTCCCCCGCGCTCGTGCTCGTGCCGGGCGACAGCGTGAGCGGGACGCCCAGGGCCTGGCCGATCTCGTCCACGGCCCGGCTCGTGGGGTCGACCCGCAGGTCCAGGTGGGTGAGGAAGGACAGCTCCGCGAGACCCACGGCGCCGGCGGACTCCCGCGTCGCCGCGGCGAACCTGCTCTCGTACGCGGCCAGCGGGCTGACCCGCGTCTCGCGCCCGACACGCTCGGCCCGTGCCAGCGGCTCAGCCATCGCGATGCGTCCCCTCCGGGTCGTACAGCACCGTCGGCGCGACGGTGGCCGGAACGAGCCGGTCGCCGACGGGGGCGTGGAGGCGCTCGCCGATGCGGTCCCGCCCCGACCGGACGAGCGCGAGCGCGAACGGACGTCCCAGCGCGGCGCTGCGGTAGCTCGAGGTGACGTGTCCGGCCATCGGCACGGGGGGTGGCGGCAGCCGGTCCGCGTCGGCGAGGTCGGCGCCGGCCACGAGCTGCGTCCCTTCGGGCAGCACCGTCTCGCGGTCGTCCGGGAGCAGGCCGACGAGGTGCTTGCGGTCGGGCCGGCTCGTGTCCGCGCGGGAGAACGAGCGCTTGCCGACGAACTCGGCCTTCTTCTTCGACACGATCCATTCCATGCCGAGGTCCTGCGGCGTGACGGTGCCGTCCGTGTCCTGTCCCACGATCGGGTAACCCTTCTCGGCCCGCAGCACGTGCATGGTCTGGGTGCCGTACGGCGTGATGCCGAACGGCTCGCCCGCGGCGTACACGGCCTCCCACAGGGCGAGGGCCTCCCAGGCGTTCACGGTGATCTCGTACGCCAGCTCGCCGGAGAAGCTGATCCGGCACACCCGCGCCGCCAGGCCCGCCACCTCGGCGTCCCGCCACCGCATGAACGGGAAGCTCTCGGCGTCCACGGCCAGGCCGGGCGCGAGGGTGGCGAGCACCTCGCGGGAGCGCGGCCCCACCAGGGCGACGGTCGCCCAGTGGTCGGTGACCGAGGTGAGGTGGACGCGGAGGTCGGGCCACTCGGTCTGCAGCCACTCCTCCATCCAGTCGAGGACGAGCGCCGCGTTGCCCGTGGTGGTCGTGGTCAGGTAGTGGTCGTCGGCGAGCCGCGTGACCGTGCCGTCGTCGAGCAGCATGCCGTCCGCCTGGCACATGACGCCGTACCGGATCGCGCCGACCACC
Organism: Actinomycetes bacterium; assembly: GCA_050743265.1. GTDB lineage: Bacteria > Actinomycetota > Actinomycetes > JBOGEN01 > JBOGEN01 > JBOGEN01. The sequence continues at coordinate 24,387 of JBOGEN010000083.1, read as the reverse complement.
AGCGTGCTCATCATGTTCGTGTAGAGGCGGTCGAGCAGGACGGGCGCGTCCGGCCCCTGCACGTCGATCTTCCCCAGGGTGGAGGCGTCCATGAACGCGACGCCCTCGCGCGCCGCGCGGCACTCCCGGAGCACGGCCTGCTCCATGTCCTCCGCCCCGGTCGCGCTCTCCCGGGGGTAGTACCAGGGCCGCTTCCACTGGCCGACGTTCTCGAACCGGGCGCCGGCCGCGACGTGCCAGCCGTGGAGGGACGTGACACGCACCGGGTCGTGCAGTGCGCCGCGCTCGCGCCCGGCGAGGGTCGCGAAGGCCACGGGCGTGTACGGCGGGCGGAACGTCGTCGTCCCCAGGTCCGCGATGTCGACGCCGAGCAGGTGCGCCATGACGCCGCTCGTGAGCACCCCGGACGTCTTGCCCTGGTCGTGGGCCGTCCCCGCGGTGGTGTACCGCTTGACGTGCTCGACCGAGTGCAGACCCGCGCCGGATGCGCGCGCGACGTCGGCGACCGTCACGTCGCGCTGCAGGTCGACGAAGGCCGTGGCGTACGCCGTCACGTCTGAGCCCTCGACGGCCGGGACGAGCCACACGTGCGCGGGCGGCACCGGGAGGCGGGCGTCGGGGACGCTCGGCAGCCGTACGTCCTCCCCCGCGGCGAGGCCGGCAGCCTCGAGCGCCCGCCGCCCGGCGGCAGCGCCCTCGTCGAGGCAGGCCGCGAGGTCGTACGTCCCGGACGCCGCTCCGGCGACGTCCACGGCCTGCCGGCAACCGTCCGGCACGAACGCGCCGAGGCCTTCGTCGTACCGCAGCCGCCCGCCCGCCTGGCTGTAGAGGTGGACGGCCGGGCTCCACCCGCCCGCGACGAGCAGCAGGTCGGCCTCGACCTGTCGCCAGTCGCTGCCGTCGCTGCCGTCGCCGAGCCGTCCGAGAGTGGCGGACGAGACCCGCGCGGCGCCGGCGGTGCCGGTGACGACGTGCCCGGCGAGGACCTCGGCCCCGACGCCTGCCCCGACGCCGAGGTCGGGGGGCTCCGGTCGGACGTCGACCACGGCGGCGATCTCGACCCCGGCTGCCGCGAGGTCACGGGCGGCGGCGTGACCGCTGTCGTTCGACGCGAACACCACGGCACGCCGGCCGGGCAGAACGCCGTACCTGTGCACGTAAGCGCGGGCCGCGCCGGCGAGCATGACACCGGGACGGTCGTTGTCGGCGAACGCGACAGCCCGCTCGTGCGCTCCGGTGGCCAGCACGACGTGCCGCGAGCGGATGCGCCACACCCGCTCGCGTGCCACGTGCGCAGGGGCGGCGGCGCCGAGGTGGTTCGTACGGCGCTCCACCGCGAGCACCTCGTTGTCGTCGTAGTACCCGAAGGCGGTCGTCCTGCTCAGCAGGCGTACGTCGGGCACGGCGGAGAGCTCGTCCGCGACCGCGAGGACCCAGTCGGTCGCGGGCGCGTCGTCGAGCGCGTCGCCTGAGCCGAGCAGGCTGCCCCCGGGCTCGGGTTGCTCGTCGACGAGGACGACCCGGGCACCGGAGCGTGCCGCCGTCGCCGCCGCCGCCAGCCCGGCCGGCCCCGCTCCCACGACGAGGACGTCGCAGTGCGTGTGCACGGAGTCGTACCGAGCCGTGTCCGGACGCGTCGCCAGACGCCCGCGGCCTCGTAGCGACGACGCGACGAGCCCGTCGTACAGCTCGAGGATGGTCGCGGTCACCATCGGCTCGGGGAACGGCTCCTCGACCTGGACGACCGCCGTCGGCTCCTCGCTGCCCGCGGAGACGACGCCGCGCGGACGGTCGAGCCGGACGCTGCGCCCCACCTCGTGCACGCCGTTGGCGAGCAGCGCCGAGGCCAGGGTGTCGCCCGCGAAGCCCGCGTATGCGACGCCGTCGAACACGAAGCGGAGCGGCCGCGTGCGGTCGACGCGGCCGCCCGCGGCGAGGCGGTACGGCTGGCGGTGGGGCTGGGCGGTCACCGGTCCCCCGCGGGGGTCTTGGGCTGTGGCTCGCCGACGCGGTACACCGCGAGAACCTCGTGCGTCACGGTGTCGCGGACGACGTTGAACCAGCGTCGGCAGCCGGCCGAATGGCTCCAGCGCTCCGCGAACGGCCCCTCGGGGTTGTCGCGGACGAACAGGTAGCGGGCCCACTCCTCGTCGCTCAGTGCGGACGGGTCGGACGGGTAGGCCACGTGCGCCTGGCCTCCGTAGTGGTACTCGACCTCCTCGCGGGGGCCGCACCACGGACAGGGGATCAGCATCATCGAGTGCATCATTCTTTCAAACGGGAAAAGCGGTCGGAAATTCGGGCGAAAGGCGTTCGGATCGTACTGCTCGCCGGTTCTTGCTGCTCTGCTTCATGCGTCTCCCTTTTCGCGGACCACACGGGTGCAGCACGAATTGACCACTTGTTCCGGAGGCAGCGGAGCGCTTGCATGCATGGATGAGTCCTGAGGAAGTCCCTGGTCGAGGAGGCAACCCCGTGAGCGCAGACAGCAGGCTTGCAGAGATCGGACTCCCCGACGGGTACAAAGGGGAGGCAATCCGTCCCGGCGATGCGGGCTACGACGACGCGCGCGCCGTCTACAACGGGATGATCGACCGCCGCCCCGTTCTCATCATCCGGCCCACAGGTGCGGCCGATGTGCGGGACGCCGTCGCGTTCGCGCGCCAGCAGAAGCTCCCGCTGGCGGTCCGCTGTGGCGGGCACAGTGTCGCCGGGGTCAGCGCTGTCGAGGGCGGCGTGCTGATCGACCTGTCGAGTCTCAAGGGCGTCCACGTCGACCCGGAACGCGGGACCGCGCGCGCCAACGCCGGCGTGCTGTGGGGCGAGTACGACCGCGAGACCGAGATGTTCGGCCTCGCCACACCGGGCGGACGCGTGACGACCACGGGCGTGGGCGGCTTCTGCCTCGGGGGCGGGTACGGCTGGCTCTCCCCCAGGTACGGCCTCACGTGCGACAACCTCGTCGGCGCCGACCTGCTGACCGCGAGCGGGGAGATACTCCACGTCACCGAGGACACGAACCCCGAGCTCATGTGGGCACTGCGCGGAGCGGGCGCGAACTTCGGCGTCGTGACGTCGTTCGAGTTCCGCGTGCACCCGATCCCGCCGCTGATCATGGCGGGCATGCTGGTCGTCCCGAACGACGAACGGGCTGGGGACGTCGCCCGCGCCTACCGCGACTACGTCGAGCAGGCCCCCGAGGACCTCGTGACCGCGCTCGCGACCGTGCTCGCGCCGCCCGCGGACTTCGTGCCGCCCGAGCTCGTCGGCGTCCCGGTGCTGGGCATCGTCGCGGCGTTCCTGGGCGACCCCGCGGAGGCCGAGCAGATGGTGGCACCGCTGCGGAGGATCACCGAGGGCGGCATCGACCTGGTGCAGCCGATGCCGTACACCGCCTTCCAGGCGATGCTGGACCCGTTCGCCCCTCCGGGGTGGCTGAACTACCACCGTGGCCAGCACGTCGCCTCGCTGCCGGACGGCGTCCTCGACGACTTCCTCGCCGTCGGTCGGACGATCGGCTCGCCCATGACCCAGGGCATCGTCTTCCGGCACGGTGGCGCGGTCAGTCGCGTCCCTGAGGACGCCACCGCGGCGAGCAGCCGCAGCGCCCCGTACATGGCGCACCCCATCGCCTGCTGGCAGGACGCGAAGGAGACCGAGGGAGAGATGGCGTGGGTGGATCGGTTCAGCGCCGCGTTCGAGCCCGCACTGACCGGCAGCGTGTACCTCAACTTCGAGCCGGAGACGAGCGAGAGCGCGGTCCGCAGCGGGTTCGGCGACGAGAAGTACGAGCGGCTTGCCGCACTCAAGCAGCAGTGGGACCCGGACAACCTCTTCCGTGGGAACCACAACGTGGCCCCTCGGTAAGCATCGCCCGCCGGGGTCCGGCTTCCACCGCCGCAGGTCAGGGGCGTCGTTGCCGCCGGCTATGCCTTGCTCATGCGGAGTGAGCAGGACGTCCTGCTCAGGCGGAGTGAGCAGGGCATAGCGGCCGGGAGAGGCTGCGGCGCAGTGCCGCGACACGCCCACCGCGGACCCTAGTGCGCCACCGCGGCGGCGCCGTGCTCGTCCACCAGCGCGCCGGTGACGAACCGTTCGAGCGTGAACGGGGCGTTGAGCGGGTGCGGCTCGCCGTGCGCCACGGTGTACGCGAAGCACCAGCCGACGCCCGGCGTGGCCTTGAACCCGCCGGTCCCCCACCCGCAGTTGAGGTACAGGTCGTCGACCGGGGTCAGTCCGACGACCGGGGAGGCGTCCGGGCTCACATCGACGATGCCGCCCCAGGTCCGGAGCACGTGCGCCCGCGCGAACATGGGGAACAGCTCGAGCGCCGCCCCCATCTGCTCCTCGATGACGTGGAACGCGCCACGCTGCCCGTACCCGTTGTACGCGTCGATGCCCGCGCCCATGACGAGCTCGCCCTTGTGCGCCTGGCTCACGTATACGTGCACGGCGTTCGACATCACCACGGTGGGGTGGACGGGCTCGAGCAGCTCGGAGACCAGCGCCTGCAACGGGTGGCTCTGGATCGGCAGGTCGAGGCCGACCATCGAGGCGAGCACCGACGTGTGCCCGGCAGCGGAGAGCGCCACCTTCTCCGAGCCGATCGGCCCGCGCGTGGTCTGGACGCCGGTGACCCGGCCGTCGCGGACGTCGATGCCGGTGACCTCGCAGTGCTGGATCAGGTCCACCCCGAGGGCGTCGGCGGCCCGGGCGTACCCCCAGGCGACGTAGTCGTGCTTGGCGATGCCCGCGCGCGGCTGGAACGTCGCCCCGAGCACCGGGTAGCGGACGTCCGGCGAGACGTTGATGATCGGGCAGACCTGCGCGACCTCGGCGGGCTCGAGCCACTCGGCGTCCACACCGTTGAGCCGGTTCGCGTTCACACGCCGGACGGAGTCACGGACGTCCTGCAGGCTGTGCGCGAGGTTGAGCACGCCCCGCTGACTGAACAGGATCGGGTAGCCGAGGTCGTCCTCGAGGCCCTCCCAGAGCTTGAGCGCGTGCTCGTAGATGCCCGCGCTCTCGTCCCACAGGTAGTTCGACCGGATGATCGTCGTGTTGCGGGCCATGTTGCCGCCGGCGAGCCAGCCACGCTCCAGCACGGCGACGTCGGTGATGCCGTGGTTCTTGGCCAGGTAGTACGCCGTGGCCAGGCCGTGCCCGCCCGCACCGACCACGACCACCTCGTACGCGCGCCTCGGCTCCGGGGTGCGCCAGAGGAAGTCCGGCTGCTCGGGCACGTCGGAGCCGGGCGGGTACGGCGTGGCGGTGCTCGGGCGGGAGTCGGTCATGCGTCGTGCCTCGCCCTCAACCGCGCAGGCGGCTCATGTCGGGGTCGAACAGGGGTTCCTGGGCCGTGACCGCGGCGATGCGCTGGTCGAAGTAGCCGATCTGCAGCGTCCGGCCCGGCACGGCGAGCTCGACCGGCAGCCAGGCGTACGCGATGCCCAGCCCGACCGTGTACCCGTACGCGGCGCTGGTCACGTACCCGACGCAGCGGTCCCCCTCGTCGTACACGGGCTCCTTGCCCATCACGACCGCGGCCGGGTCCGCCACGGTGAGGCACGTGAGGCGGCGCCGTATGTCCTGCTTGCGCGTGACCAGCGCGTCCCGGCCGAGGAAGTCGCCCTTGCCCATCTTCACCGCGAACCCCAGCCCGGCCTCGTACGGGTCGTGCTCGAACGTCATGTCCGCGCCGAAGGACCGGTACCCCTTCTCCAGACGCAGGCTCGCGAAGGCGCCGCGTCCTCCGGCGATCACGCCGTGGCGCTGGCCGGCGTCCCACAGCGTGTCCCAGAGCTTCAGGCCCATGTCGGCGGTCGTGTAGAGCTCCCAGCCCAGCTCGCCGACGTACGAGAGGCGCAGTGCCGTGACCGGCACCGTCCCCACGTGCATCCGTCGCGCCCGGAAGTAGCGGAACGCCTCGGTGGAGAGGTCGGCCGTGGTAAGCGGCTGGACGAGGTCGCGGGCCCGCGGCCCCCAGACGCCGAGGCAGCACGTCCCCGGGGTCACGTCGCGCACCCACGCGGACCCGTCGGCCGGCAGGTGCCGGGTGAACCAGTCGAGGTCGAGGTTGCCGTTGACCCCGACCTGGTAGAGGTCGCGGTCGAGCCGGGCGACGGTGACGTCGCTGCGGATGCCGCCGTCCACGTCGAGCAGCAGGCAGTACGTGACGGAACCGACCGACTTGTCCACGTCGCCGGTGGTCACGTGCTGGAGGAACGCCGCCGCGCCGCGTCCCCCGACCTCGACCCTCTTGAGGGTGGTCATGTCGTACAGGGCGACGGCCTCACGGGTGTACTGCGCCTCCGCGCCCACGACGGGCGACCAGTAGCGGCGGGCCCAGTCGTTCGGCGTCGGGATGTCGCGCCCGACGAGCAGCCCGCCGTTGGCCTCGTACCACTGGGGCCGCTCCCAGCCGTTGGCCTCGAGGAAGGACGCGCCGAGCTCCTGCTGCCGCGGGTAGAAGGGGCTCGTCCGCAGGGGGCGCGGCTCCTCCATCGGCTGCAGCGGGTGGATGACGTCGTACACCTCGACGTAGTTCTGGCAGTCGCGCGCGAGCAGGTACTCCGGGGCGAGCATGTGCGCCTCGAACCGGTTCACGTCGCACTCGTGCAGGTCGAACGTGCTGCTGTGGCCGTCCACGAGCCACTCGGCCATCGCCCGCGCGACGCCGGCCGAGTGCGTCACCCAGACCGCCTCGGCGACCCAGAAGCCGCGTACCGACGCCGACTCGCCCATGAGCGGCATGCTGTCCGGGGTGAACGAGAACAGGCCGTTCATGCCCTCGTCCACCTTGGCGTCGCGGGTGGACGGCAGGATCCGCTGCGTCTCGGCCCAGGCGTCGGCGAAGTCGTCCTCGGTGAACGGCATGACCGAGGGCATCACCTCGGCCGCGTCCACCGGCACGATCTCGTCCGCGTCGAGGGGCATGGGGCGGTGGCCGTACCAGCCGACGCCGAGCGTGTCGTACCGCTCGCGGACGTACATGTCGTTGCCCTGGTGGCGCAGGATCGGGCGGACCGCCTCCTCCGTCTGGCCGGCCAGCGCGGGGACCTGCCCCGTCCAGGCGAACTGGTGGGCGAGCGGGGTGAGCGGCAGCGTCATGCCCACCATCCGGGTGACCCGGGGGCCCCAGATGCCGGCACAGCACACGACGACGTCGGCGGGGATCTCCTCCTGGTCGGTGACGACGGCGGCCACCCTGTCCCGGCCGTCGGCCCCGGTCTCGGTCCGGACGTCGATCACCTCGTGCCGCCCGAGCAGCCGGACGCCGCGACTCTCGGCACGCCGGAGCTGGGCCTCGACCGCGCGGACCGACTTCGCCAGCCCGTCGGTCGGGGTGTGCAGGCCACCCAGCACCCGGTCGCGGTCGAGCATCGGCCACCGGGCCACGCACTCGTCCGGGTCGAGCAGGGACGCCTCGACCCCCCACGCGGTGACCCAGCCGTGCCGGCGCTGCAGCTCGGCGAGGCGCTCCGGCTCGGTCGCGATCTCGAGCCCGCCCACCTGGAGGAAGCACGGCGCCCCGTCGAGGTCGAGGGCGCACAGCTTCTCGACGGTGTAGCGGGCCATCTGGGTCATGGTCTTGCTCGCGTTGGTCTGGAAGACCAGACCGGGCGCGTGGGACGACGACCCGCCGGGCGTGGGCAGCGGGCCCTGGTCGACCAGGGTCACCTGGTCCCAGCCGCGGGCGGAGATCTCGTCGGCCAGGGCCGCCCCGACGACTCCCGCCCCGATGATGACCATGCGCGGTCCGGCCATGGGTCCCCCAGTGCTCACGGTGCGCAGCGACCTGCGCGCCGGGCACCGAGCGTTCCTGCGGCCCCAAGGGCTGTCAAGCGATCCCCGGCAGATGCCACCGTCCCGCGGTCGGGGGAATCGGCGGAGGGCGACGGGCGGGGTGTGCGCATACTCGGAGCGTGAAGGCACGGACAGAGCGAGCCACGGGGGTGGCAGGGTGACGTCGTCCGCGGAACCGGGCCAGCAGCGCGAGTTCGTGCTCACCGTCTCGTGTCCGGACCGGCCCGGGCTCGTGTACGCGGTGAGCAGCTTCCTCGTCCAGAACTCCGGCAACATCCTGTCCAGCCAGCAGTTCGACGACCGGCTGCACGACCGCTTCTTCATGCGGGTCGTGTTCGAGGTGTCGGACGAGCGGGTCGGGCTCGAGGACCTGCACCGCGGCTTCGGCTACGTCGGGAACTCGTTCCAGATGCACTGGCACCTCGAGCCGGTCGGCACCCCGACCCGCACGCTGATCCTCGTCTCCCGGCTCGGGCACTGCCTCAACGACCTGCTGTTCCGCCAGCAGGCCGGCGCGCTCAACATCGTCGTCCCCGCGGTGGTCTCGAACCACGAGGATCTCGCGCCCCTCGCCGAGCGGTACGGCGTGCCCTTCCTCCACGTCCCGGTGACTCCCAACACGAAGGTGGAGGCCGAGGCACGCCTGCTCGGGCTCGTCGAGGAGCACCATGTCGACCTCGTCGTGCTGGCCCGCTACATGCAGGTCCTCTCGGACGACCTGTGCAAGGCGCTCGAGGGCCGCGCGATGAACATCCACCACTCGTTCCTGCCGAGCTTCAAGGGCGCCAGGCCGTACCACCAGGCCCACACCCGCGGGGTCAAGCTGATCGGCGCCACCGCGCACTACGTCACGGCGGACCTCGACGAGGGCCCGATCATCGAGCAGGACGTCGCCCGGGTGGACCACGCGCTCGACCCGGACGCGCTCGTGACCGTGGGCCGCGACATCGAGGCCCAGGTGCTGGCACGCGCCGTCCGCTGGCACAGCGAGCGCCGGGTCCTGCTCAACGGCAACCGCACGGTCGTCTTCCGCTGACCTCGGGCACCTAGTCGCCCAGCTCGCGGCGACGGCGGATGACGTACTCCTCCAGCTCCTCGCGGATCGCCTCGTCGAGCGGCGGCTGCTCGTACTCGTCGAGCCGACCGCGGTAGATGTCGGCAGCGCGGGCCGCGGCGTCCTTGGCGCCGCCCTTCACCCACCGCTCGTAGTTGTCCGCGCTCGACAGGAACGGGCGGTAGAAGCAGGTGCGGAACCGCTCGAGGGTGTGGGCCGCGCCGAGGAAGTGCCCGCCGTGGCCGACCTCCTCGTGGGCGCCGAACGCGAGCGCGTCCTCGTCGAACTCGACCGGGGTGAACTCGTGCTGCAGCATCTCGAGCACCTGGGCGTCGATGACGAACTTCTCGTACGAGGAGACGAGGCCGCCCTCGAGCCAGCCCGCGGAGTGCATGACCCAGTTGATGCCCGCGAGGAACGTCGGCAGCATCGTCATCAGCCCCTCGTACGCCGCCTGCGCGTCGGGAAGCTGGCTGGACGTCAGCGCGCCGCCGGACCGCACCGGGATCCCGAAGCGGCGGGCGATCTGGCCGGTGCAGAACAGGCCGACGGCCGACTCCGGCGTCCCGAAGCAGGGAGAACCGGACTGCATGTCGATGTTGGACAGGAACGAGCCGAGGACGACCGGGGCCCCCGGGCGGATCAGCTGCGACAGCGCGATGCCGGACAGCGCCTCGGCCATCTGCTGGGCCAGCGCCGCCGGGATGGACACGGGGGACATGGCCCCCATGAGCAGGAACGGGGTCAGCACCACGGGCTGGTTCGCGGCCGAGTACTCGAACTGGGCGTCGAGCATGCGGTCGTCCCAGCGCAAGGGCGAGTTGCAGTTGATCAGCGAGAGCGTCGCCGGTGTCCGCTCGATCGCCTCGCGCCCGCCGAAGAGGATCTCCGACATCGCCAGCGTGTCCCGCGCGTTGACGCCCGAGACGACGTTGCCCATGTAGACCTTGTCGGTCAGGGTCGCCAGCGCGTACGTCATGTCGAGGTGTCGCGAGTCCAGCGGCGCGTCGTTCGGCTCGCAGATCACCCCGCCCGCGGAGTCGAGCACCTCGAAGCCCTGGGCGAGGCGGGCGAAGTCGCGGAAGTCGTCCAGGGTGCCCTCGCGGCGTACGTCGCCCTGCCGGACGAACGGGGGCCCGTACACGCTGCCGAAGGCCATGTGGTCCCCGCCGAGATGGAGGCTTCGCTCGGGGTTGCGGGCCTGGACGTCGAACTCGCGAGGCGCCTTGGCCAGCTGCTCGAGCAGGAAGTCGGGGTCGGGGCGGACGACCCCCTCCTCGACCTTCTGCCCTGCGTGACGGAACAGGGCGAGTGCCCGGTCGGACGCGAACTCGACCCCGACCTCGGTGACGATGCGGCGCCAGCCGGTGTCGAGCGTGGCCATGGCCTGCTCCGAGAGGACCTCGTAGCGGGGCATCGTGTTGCGGAACATGCACCCTCCCCCAGGGCTGTCGCCGCGGCTGTCGCGGCATTGTGCCGGATGTCCTTGACGCTGCCTGGGGCGGATCTTACGGTTAGTTCTTGGGACAGAGGTTCCATGAAGTGGAACTCTGTGTTGCAGGTCACCACACCAGAAGGTCATCACACCGGAGTCGCGAGCCGGGGGGTGCGCGCGTGCCGGCACCACGGGGTAGCCAGGCCGTCGACCGGGCCGCGACGCTGCTCGCGCTCGTGGTCGAGTCCGACGCGCCCCGGACGTTCACCTCGCTCGTCGAGGAGGTCGGACTGGCCAAGTCCACGACCTCGCGGCTGCTCCAGGCGCTAGAACGCAACCGGCTCGTGCAGCGCGACCGCGACGGGTCCTTCCGTGCCGGCTCGCTGTTCACCGCGTACGCGACGCGACACGACGCCGTCCACGACCTCGTCGAGGCGGCACGCCCGGCGCTGGAACGGCTCGCCGTGGCCACCGGGGAGACGGTCAACCTCGCCGTCCCGCGCGCCGGCGCGGCGATGCAGGTGGCCCAGATCGACAGCCACCACCTGCTGGGCACGACCAACTGGGTCGGGGTGGACGTTCCCGCGCACTGCTCCGCGCTGGGCAAGGTCTTCCTCGCGTACGGCGCCCTCCCCCCGCCGGACGGGAGCCTGGAGCGCTACACCCCTGCGACGCGGGCGAGGCCGAGCGAGCTCGAGGCGGACCTCGCCGAGGTCAGGCGGACGGGGTGGGCCGTGTCCTGGGAGGAGCTCGAGCTCGGGCTCACATCGGTGGCCGCCCCGGTGCGCGCGCGGCCGGGCCGGGTGGTGGCCGCGGTCTCGGTGGCCGGCCCGACCGCCCGCATCAGCCGCGCGGACCTCCCCCGCCTCGGCAGGGCCGTCCGCGCCGAGGCCCGCGCACTGTCGACGCTGCTGGGCCACGACCCGGGCGACGAGCGGGACCACCAGCGCGACGGGGAGCCCGACCGGCACGGCAAGGAGATCGCTGGGCACGACCGCACAGGGGAGGAGGGGGTCGCATGACCCCGGAGGAGATTCTCAGGGGCCTCTACGACGAGACGCTCGTCGGCAACGCGCCGCAGGTGCTCGAGCTCACGAACCAGGGACTGGCCGGTGGCATGACCCCGGAGTCCATGCTCTTCGACGCGCTCATCCCCTCGCTGGAAGAGGTGGGAGCACGCTTCGAGCGCGGCGACTTCTTCGTGCCGGAGATGCTCATCGCCGGCAAGGCGATGGCGGGCGCGCTGGACGTGCTGCGTCCGCTGCTCGCCGACACGGGGGCCAGCAGCGCCGGCACCTTCCTCATGGGCACGGTCAAGGGCGACGTGCACGACATCGGCAAGAACCTCGTCAACATCATGCTCGAGGGCGCCGGCTTCCACGTGATCGACCTCGGCGTCCAGGTGTCGCCGGAGAAGTTCGTCGCCGCCGTCGAGGAGCACCGGCCGGACGTCGTGGGGTTCTCCGCGTTCCTCACGACGACCATGCCGATGTTCAAGGCCAACGTGAACGCACTGGAGAAGGCGGGCCTGCGCGACTCGGTCATCGTCATGGTGGGCGGGGCCCCGGTGACGCAGGAGTACGCCGACGCCGTAGGCGCCGACGGCTACGCCGCGGACGCGGCGACCGCCGTCCGGCGTGCCAAGGAGCTCATCGAACGCCGGCGCGCGACCGTCCCGGCCTGACGCCGGACCGCGCCGTTCGGGGGACCGTACCGCGCACCACAGGGGAGGACGAGTGCACACCGTTCTACGATCGGCCACGCGCGAGGTCGTCATCGGGCCGGACCAGCCGTTCTGCATCATCGGCGAACGCCTCAACCCCACGGGGCGCTCGAGGTTCGCCGAGCAGCTGCGCGCCGGTGACCTCTCCCGCATCGAGGTGGACGTGGCCGAGCAGGCCGGCGCGGCCGTGCTCGACGTCAACATGGGCGTACCGCTGGCGGACGAGGCGGACCTGCTGGCCCGGGCGGTCCGGATGGTGCAGGGCCTGACCGACATGCCGCTGTGCATCGACTCCTCGGTCGTCGAGGCGCTCGACGCCGGGCTGGCGGCGTACGAGGGCAAGGCCCTGGTGAACTCGGTCACCGGCGAGCGGGAACGTCTCGACGCGGTCCTCCCCCTGGTCAAGCGGTACGGCGCCGCAGTCATCGCGCTGCCGAACGAGGAGGACGAGATCCCCGACGACCCGCGCAAGCGGCTCGAGATCGCCTGCAAGATCGTGGACGTGGCCACCGGGCAGTACGGCATCCCGCTCGAGGACGTGATGATCGACCCGCTGGCGATGCCGGTCGGTGCCGACACGACGCTGGTGGCGAAGACGCTCGAGACGATCGCGCTCATCCGGGACGAGCTCGGCGTGAACATGACGCTCGGCGCGTCCAACGTGTCCTTCGGCATGCCGGGCCGGCACGTCCTCGGGGCCACGTTCCTGCCGATGGCCATGACCTGCGGCCTGACCAGCGCGATCATGGACGCCCGGAGTGCGGCGATCGTCGAGGCGGTCAAGGCCGCAGACCTGCTGATGGGTCACGACGCGTGGGGCGCGACGTGGATAGCCGCCCACCGGGCGAAGCAGAGCGCGTGAGCGTCCCGGTCCCGGTCCCGGTCGAGAACGCGACCGGCCGGGTGCGGATCGCGTTCGTCCCGCACGACCGCGAGGTCCGCGTCCCGACCGGTGTCTCGCTGTTCGACGCGGCGAGCTGGAACGGCATCGCCATCGACTCGACGTGCGCCGGCCACGGCACGTGCCGCAAGTGCCGGGTGCTGGTGCTGGACGGCTCGGTGCCGATCTCGCAGCCGGACGTGCGCGCCTTCACGTACGACGAGCTGACGGCGGGCTGGCGGCTGGCCTGCCGGGCGCTGGCCCAGGAGGACGTCCAGGTCGAGGTCCCGCCGCTGGACACCCGGCCGAAGGCGGCGACGGTCGGCGTGGGACGGCAGGTCATCCTCCGCCCTGCCGTCCAGAAGCGGTGCGTGCAGCTGGCCGAGCCGACGCTCGCCGACCAGCGTTCGGACCTCGAGCGGCTCACCGAGGCGCTGGACGACCTCGAGCTGCGGGCGGACCTGCACGCCCTGCGGGCGCTGCCGCGTGCCCTGCGGTGTGCGGACTTCACGGTGACCGCGGTCGTGGTCGACGACGTGCTCGTCGACGTCGAGCCCGGGGACACCAGCGCCCGCCGCTTCGGGCTCGCGTTCGACCTCGGCACGACCACGGTCGTCGCCACGCTCCTCGACCTGTCCACGGGCACCCCCGTGGCCGTGCGGTCGGTGCTCAACAAGCAGCAGCCGTACGGCGGCGACGTGATCACCCGGATCAGCGCGACCATGCTCGACCCCGAGGCACTCGGGCGGCTGACCGAGAGCGCCCACGCGACCCTCGACGAGCTCACCCGCGAGGTGTGCACGGAGGGCGGCGTCTACCCGGGCGAGGTGTACGAGATCGCGGTCGCCGGCAACGCCACGATGACCCACCTCGTGCTGGGGGTGGACCCGGAGGCGCTCGGGGTCGCCCCGTTCGTCATGTCCACCCGCGCGCTGCCCGAGCTGCTCGCCGCGGACCTCGGCGTGCACGTCCACCCGCGGGCCCGCGCGTACGTGTTCCCGGCGCTGGGCGCGTACGTGGGCGGGGACATCGTCGCCGGCATGCTCGCCTCGGGCATGGACAGGGACCGGCGGCTGCGGCTGTTCATCGACGTGGGGACGAACTGCGAGATCGTGCTCGGTGACGGCGTCCGGCTGCTCGCCACGGCGGCCCCGGCCGGGCCCGCGTTCGAGGGCGCCGCGATCCGCTGCGGGATGCGTGCCTCTGCGGGTGCGATCGAGACGGTCCACATCGGGCCCGACGACGTACGGCTCGGGGTCATCGGCGACGTCGCGCCGCTCGGGCTGTGCGGCTCCGGACTCGTGGACGCGGTCGCCGAGCTCGTCGACCTCGGGATGCTGGACTCGTCCGGCCGGCTCGTGGGCGTCGAGGATGCGCGGGAGCGGTTCCCGGGCCTGGCGGACCGGCTGTGCGAGGTCGCCGGCGAGCGCGTCTTCGTCCTGCACTGGACGGGCGAGACGGGCGACGTCGGGTGTGCGGTGTACCTGTCCCAGCGGGACGTCCGCGAGCTGCAGTTCGCCAAGGCCGCGATCGCCACCGCCTGGAGGCTGCTGCTCGAGGAGCTCGACGTGCAGCCCTCGGACGTGACGCAGGTCCTGCTGGCAGGCTCGTTCGGCTCGTACCTCTCCCCGTCCAGCGCCGTCCGCATCGGGCTGGTCCCGGTCGTGTCGCTGCTGCGCATCGTGAGCGCGGGCAACGTCGCGGGCGAGGGCGCGAAGATGACGCTCCTGTCCGCCCGCGAGCGCGCCGGCGCGCAGACCCTGCTCGAGGAGGTGCGCTACGTCGAGCTCTCCGACCGTCCGGACTTCAACGACCGCTTCGTCGAGGCACTGGCCTTCCCGGCCTGACTCGCCGGCCCCGGCCCCGGCTCAGGGCGCACAGGCGGCTCAGGGGCGGCGGGTGGCCGTCGTGGCATGCGGCGCGCTGGCTCGTCACGTCTCCGAGATCGCCGCACGACGGGCGTGGCCGGTAGACGTGCACCCCGTGCCGCCGCTCCTGCACAACCAGCCGGGGCGGATCGCGGGCGAGGTCGAGGCCGCTGTCGCGCCGCTGGCCGAGCGGTACGACACGGTGGCCGTCGGCTTCGCGGAGTGCGGCACGGCCGGCGCGCTCGACGAGGTGTGCGCGCGGCTCGGTCTGCGACGGCTGGCCGGCCTGCACTGCTACGACGTGATCGCCGGGGCCGACCGGATGCGCGCCCTGCTCGAGGACGAGCCCGGCACGTACGTGCTCACCGACTACCTGGTACGCGCGTTCCGGCGCAGCGTGGTCGTCGAGCTGGGGCTGGACCGTTTCCCCGACCTGCGCGAGGACTACTTCCGGCACTACCGCCGTGTCGTGTGGCTGGCACAGCACCCGACGGCGGGGCTGCGGACGGCGGCCGAGGACGCCGCGGCGTACCTCGGCCTGCCGCTGGAGGTCGTCGTGGTGGGCGAGGCCGAGCTCGAGCGCCAGCTCGCCGACCTGGTCGGGGTCACGACGGTCGCCCCGGTCACGCCACCGAGCCCGCGTCGGGCCGCTCGCTGAGCCTGGCGAGGAGTCTCCGGCGCCACCGCTCGGTCTGCGCCACCTGGTTGAACGTGAAGACGTGCAGGCCGACGACGTCCGCGGTCGGCGAGGTCAGCGTGGACGAGAGCCGGCCGAGCAGGCGGTCCGGTGAGTAGCCCCCGGGAGCCGTGAGCCGCAGGAACCATGACAGGTGAGAGCCGAGGAACCGCGCCGCGTCCTCCACGCCGATCTTCGTCGCGGTGCTGAGCAGCCTCGTGCGCTCCACCGGGCCTGCGACGCCGAGCCGGATGGGCAGGGTCACCCCGCGGCGGCGGACGTCCTCGACCCAGGCACGCAGCGCTTTCGGGTCGAAGCAGAGGTTGCTCACGATGTAGTCGGCGTGCCCGCTCTTCGCGGTCATCGCCCGGACGGTCTCTGCGTCGGAGATCGCCGGGTGGCTCTGCGGGTAGCCCGTGATGCCGACCCGGGCGAACGGGCGCCCGAGCGCGGTCAGGTCGGCGAGCAGCGGCAGGGCCGCGTCGTACCTCCCGTACGGGGGGTCGGCGTCACCGGCGGGGACGAAGACGTCGTCCACGCCCAGCGCGCGCAACCGGGCCACGATCTCCGCCAGGTGCACCTCGTCGACGACGAGCCGGGCGGACACGTGCGGCACGACCCTGTACCCGTGCCCGACCAGGCGCTCGGTCAGGCCGAGGGTCGGCTCGAGCCCCTTGGAGGGCGAGGCGGTGACCGCGACCGGGACGTCGGGCGGCACGTGCGCGACGACCTCGTCCGCGATCGACGGCGTGGGAACGACCTCGTACCGCGCCTGCCGGAGGACGGTGGCGAGCCCCCGGGACACCAGCCGATAGCTGCGCATGAGCCGACCGATCTCGTGAATACACGCCCCTCCCGGGGACGGTAACCCCGCCACCGGACTCCGGGCCATCGAAACGCCGACCGCGACGCCGGGAGGCGCTAACTTCGCCTGCGAGGAGGCGCGCGATGGACGTGGTCGACGTGGGCGGGCTGCGCGTCGCGTACGAGCATGCCGGCTCCGGGCCGCCGCTCGTCCTCCTCCACGGCTACGTGGGCGACGGCCCGACGACGTGGCGGCCGCAGCTCGACGCGCTCTGTGACGAGTTCACGGTGGTCGCCTGGGACGCGCCGGGTGCCGGTGGCTCGTCCGACCCGCCGGAGTCGTTCGGCATGGCCGGGTACGCCGACTGCCTGGCCGGGTTCGTGGACGCTCTCGGCCTGGCGAGGCCGCACGTCGCCGGGGTGTCGTTCGGCGGCGCGCTCGCGCTGGCGCTCTCCCACCGACACCCCGGGGTCGCGAGGACGCTGGTCCTCGTGTCCGCGTACGCCGGGTGGCGCGGCTCGCTGCCGGCGGATGTGGCGGAGCAGCGCCTCCTCCAGGCGCTCGTGCTGGCGGACCTCTCACCCGACGAGTTCGTCGCAACGCTGCTCCCGACCATGTTCTCCGGCCGCACAGCACCGGAGTCGGTCGAGGCGTTCGGTGCCAGCATGCGGGCGTTCCATCCGGTCGGGTTCCGGGCCATGGCGCGGGCTTCCGCCGAGGACCTGCGCGACGTCCTGCCGCTGGTCGACGTCCCGACGCTGCTGGTGTACGGCGACGCGGACGTACGGGCCGGGATCCAGGTCGCCCGGGACATCGAGGCGGCGGTCTCGGGGGCGACGCTCGTCGTCCTGCCGGACGTCGGTCACGTCTGCACCCTCGAAGCGCCCGAGGAGACCACCCGCGTGGTCCGCGAGTTCCTGCGTGGCGCCCGCAGCTGATCACCTCGACCGCGCGCACGCGCTGCACTCCGCCGGGTCCACGGGAAATCGGCGTTAGGTCTCCTCGGTTCCGCTGCGCGGCTAGCCTGCGGAAACGACCCCCCGTCACGACCCAAGGAGCCTCTTGTGGCCTCTCGACTCAACCCGTACATCAGCTTCGGCGGCAACGCGCGGGACGCCATGGAGTTCTACAAGCGCGTCTTCGGCGGCACCCTGTCGATGAACACGTTCGGCGAGTACAGCGACCCGAACGCCCCGGACCCCGACAAGATCATGCACAGCCAGCTCGAGACGGACGCCGGCTTCACGCTCATGGGCGCCGACACCCCCCCTGGCATGGAGCACAAGCCGGGCAACACCATGTCGGTGAGCCTGAGCGGCGACAACGGCGACGAGCTGCGCGGCTACTGGAAGCCGCTGTCCGAGGGCGGGACGGTCATGATCCCCCTGGAGAAGCAGATGTGGGGCGACGAGTTCGGCATGTGCATGGACCAGTTCGGCGTCACGTGGATGGTCAACATCGGGCAGTCGCAGGGCTGACCTCCCGGTCACGCGAGGCTGACCACGGCAGCACCCCGCGTCACGGCACGTTCAGCAGCACAATCCCGGCCGAGACGAGGACCGCCGCGACGACGCGCGGCGGTCCGAACCTCTCGTGGAACCAGACGGCGCCGATGACGGCACCGAAGATGATGCTGCTCTCCCGCAGCGCCGCGATCGGGGCCAGCGCGCCCCGGGTCTGAGCCCACAGCACCAGCCCGTACGCCAGCAGGCTGAGGGCTCCCCCGAGAAGGCCGTGCACCCAGTACGGCCGGACCTGCGCGACCAGCGCACGCCCGCGCGTGCACAGCGCCCCCACCGGGATGGCGGCGGCGTGCAGGACACTGAGCCACACGATGTAGCCCAGCGCGTCCCCGGACAGGCGGACGCCGACGCCGTCGACGACGGTGTACGTGGCGATCGCCAGCCCGGTGCCCAGCGCGGCGGTGACGGCGGGCCAGTCCTCTCGTCCTGGCCGCCGGCCGACCAGGGCCAGGCTCGCCAGTCCCGCCGAGACGACCACGACACCGGCGAGCTGAGGCACGGTGAGCCGCTCACCGACGAACAGCGCGGCGATGACCGTCACCACGAGCGGCGAGGTGCCCCGGGCCAGCGGGTAGACCTGGCTGAAGTCGCCCACCCGGTACGACTGCATGAGCAGCACGTTGTACGCGACGTGGACGGCGGCCGAGGCGACGAGGAACGGCCAGCTCGCGGCGACCGGGACCGGCACCCAGGCCAGCATCGGAAGGGCCAGCGCGAGGCTCCCCATGCCGAGGACCGTGAACGCGACGAGCTTGTCCTTGATCGCCGCAGCGATCGCGTTCCAGGTCGCGTGCGCCAGCGCGCTCGCGAGCACCGCGACGGTGACCGCAGCCTGGACTCCCCCTGTCGCGGGAGTGCTGACAGCCGCCAGCGCGTCCATCAGCCCCTCTCCCGCGGGCGGGACGACCCGCGACTGCTCGACCGGCGAGGCCGGGTTCACGCTAGCCAACGGTGACCTGGGAACCGGCGCGACCTCGGCCGCGCGTTCTCCGGCACCTCCTCCCGGCCGATCCCTGCGATGGGCGGACCCCGAGGAGTCGCTGTCGAAGAGGCGCTCAGACGTGGACGGCCAGGTCGTGCTCGATCCTCGCCACGGTCTCGGACAGCCCGCTCACCCAGCGGGGCAGCTGCGTCGTGTCGAAACGGGCGGTCGGAAGGGCGATCGAGATGGCGGCGCACGCGTGACCGGACGGGTCCCGGAGGGCCTTGCCGATCGCCGTGACGCCGGTCTCGGTGCCCTGGTCGTTGATGGCGAAGCCGCGCTTGCGCACGAGTGCCAGCTCACGCCGCAGCGCGGTAAGGTCGACCGTGTCGGCGGACTCCTCGTACAGCTGGGCCAGCTCCTCGGCGGGGAGCGCGGCCAGCAGCGCCTTGCCGCCCGAGGCGAGGTGTGCGGGGAGCGCCCGCCCGACCCGGTCACCGACCCGCAGGATGTGGCTCGACTCCACGGTGACGACGAAGCGCACCTCGGTGCTCGCCGGCACCACGAGGTTCGTCGACTCCTGCACGGCCTCGGTCAGCGCCTGCAGGTGCGGCAGGGAGAGCCGTCGCAGCAGCGCGACCGGCGCCTCCGAGACCTCGACGGGTCGCAGCACGCTGCCCGGCTCGTACCGGCGGTCGTCCCGCTGCTCCGCGAAGTCGCGGTAGACGAGCATCGTGAGCAGTCGGTGCGCGGTGGACCGGGAGACTCCCAACCGGTCCGCTGCGTCGGTCACCCGCAGGGGGCCCTCCTGCTGCAGGAGGACGGCGAGGTGCAGCGCGTGGTCGACCGAGTCGATCGCGTACGGCGGCCTGTTCTTCACGACAGAAAACCCTATCCCGCACCCAGGAACGTGAGCGAGGGTCGGGATTTCACCAAGGACGCAACCCGCCAGCTGACCTCGGGCGAGGAGGCATCGTGACCGTACGCGAATGGATGGACCAGGGGACCAAGCTGTTCCTCACCGCCGTCGACGACCTCGGCGACGAGGGGTTCTCCGCGCCGACCGCCCTGCCCGGATGGACGCGTGCGCACGTGGTGGCGCACGTGCACTACAACGCCGAGGCGCTGCTCCGGCTGCTGCAGTGGGCCAGGACGGGTGAGCCCACCCCGATGTACGCGAGCAGGGAGCAGCGTGCCGCCGAGATCGAGAGCGGCACGGCGCTGCCCCCGGCCGAGCTGCGGGCGCTGGTGCGCGCCTCGGCTGGCGCCCTCGCCACCGGGATCACGAGCCTTCCCCACGCGGCGTGGAACAACGAGGTCGTCACCGCCCAGGGCCGCACCGTGCCGGCCCGCGAGATCGTGTGGATGCGGACGCGTGAGGTGGCCGTGCACGCGGTCGACCTCGGCGCCGGCGTCACGTTCTCCGAGCTGCCGGACGACCTCAACGCCGCCCTGGTGGCCGACGTGATCGGCAGGCGCAACGCACGGGGCGAGGCCGCGGCACTCGCCGCCTGGCTCACCGGTCGGGCGGACGCGGCACCGACCCTGGACCCGTGGCTGTAGGCGCACGGAGGGGACGTCCGGCATGAGCACCGCAGCCCGGGACACCGACGTCGTCGTCGCCGGCGGGGGGATCGGCGGCCTGTCTCCCCGACTGGCCGGCGTTGCTCGAGGCCTTCGCCGGGCCGGCTGCCGAGCGCACGGCCCGGGTGCAGTCGACCGCACGGACCTGTGGCGACATCTGGCACGTCGACGGCCTCGCCAGGCAGCTGCGCAACGCGCTGTTCCGTGACCGCGCAGTCGACTACTACCGGTACGTCGACTGGCTGTACGGCTCGTGACCCCCGCGCAACCCGGGGAGCCGCGTCGTCACCACGCGAGACTCAGGACGTCCAGCTGTCCTTCACGTCGAGGTTGAAGAACTTCGGCGGACCGTCACAGAGCTCCGTCATCTTGGCGGCGAACTCCATCGTCTCCGGACTCTTCGAGTTCTCCATCGCCGCCTCGTAGGAGTCGAACTCGATGAGGCTCAGGTAGTACCCGGGCCGGTCCTTGTCGGCGGTGACCGTCACGCGGCGTACCGGCCCGGGTCCCTCAGCCGCCCGCTCCGTGCGGAACTTCTCCCCCAGGTCCTTCACCTCGTCGAACCGGGACGTCTGGTACTCGACGATCTGCACGAATCCAGCCATTTTCCCCTCCCCTGACAGCACTGATCAGCTCACTGGAGCGTCCACCGCCGGGTCCCCGTCTGCAAGCCCCGGGGGGCGACCTCCGCACGACCATCTCGCGTATGCCCGATCCCGCGGGTACTGTTCGAGACCCTCGTCGTCTCGACACCGTGTGGGTGCAGCTCAAAATGATCGGATTCATCGTCGCCGGGCTGGTCATCGGGGCACTGGCACGGCTCATCAAGCCGGGCAGGCAGAACCTCGGCCTGCTGTGGACGCTGCTCCTGGGGCTTGCCGGCTCGGTCATCGGCGGGGTCATCGCGAGCCTCATCGGGACGGGCGACGTCTTCGAGCTGAACGTCGTGGGCTTCATCGTCGCTGTCATCGCTGCCGTCCTGCTCATCGGCGTCGCCGAGAGCTTCGCCGGGCGGCGCTGAGCGAGACCGCGTACGCCTGCTGCCGGGTTGCGCCTGTCTGGCGCCGTCAGCTCGTTGTTCCCGGACCCCGACACGGACGCGAAGCACGACGTCCCTCAGGCCTGATCGGGCGATACTGAGCCCATGGCCAGGACGTCTCGGACGATCGGTCGTACGCCCGCCGGTGAGAGCACTGGCGTAGCCAGGTGACCGAGTCCCTCGCCGGAGCGATGCTGGTCGCCCTTCCGGTGGCCTTCAACGCAGCGTTCGGAGTCCTGGCGAGCACCTTCGACTACCCCGACATCCTGCGTCGCCCGACCCACGAGGTGCTGGACCGCTTCCGTGAGGGTGGTGCGCGGTTGGTGCTCACGTGGTGGGCCTTCACCCTGACCGCGCTGGCCCTGGCGCCCACCGCCGTCCTCCTGTCACTCTCGCTCACCGGCGCCCCCACGTCACTCACGACCGTGGCGGCGACCCTCGGAGTCCTCGCCTCGCTCGCACAGTGCCTCGGGCTCGTCCGGTGGCCCTTCCTCGTGCCCTACCTCGCCCGGGTCGCCGCCGAGCCGGACGCCGGCACCGCCCGACGAGAGTCGGTCGACCTCGTCTTCCAGTCGGCCAACCGCTACCTCGGAGTCGCCGTCGGGGAGCACCTGGGCTACCTCCTGACGGGAGCCTGGAGCATCCTCGTCGGAGCGGCGCTCACCCAGACCACCGTCGCGCCCCACTGGCTCGGGCTACCCGGCCTCGTGGTCGGAGCGGCCCTCGCGCTGTGCTCGCTCGAGTTCGTCGGTCCGTTCGAGCCGCGGGGCTGGAAGCTCGCCGCGGTCGTCACCCCGGTGGCCTACACCGCCTGGTCCCTCTGGCTCGTCGCCACGGGCGTGGCCCTACTCGTCTGACCCAGACGCCCGTCTGCCCTCGCGTGTCCCTAGCACGTCGGCGCGGCTTCGGGGTAGCGCCCGCTCGGCGTGAGGATCGTGCCCGCCTCACCGGCGAGGATGCGTACGGCGTCCTCGAGCGCACCGATGGCCGCCATGTCACCGGTCAGCTCGACGAACCGGCAGGCCGCCTCGACCTTCGGCCCCATCGACCCGGCGGGGAAGTCCTCGCGGCGCATGTCCGCCGGCGTCGCGTGGAGGATCGGGGTCGCCGCTTCCGTCCCGAAGCCGCGGACCACGTTCGCGGTGTCCGTCAGCAGGAGGAGCGCGTCCGCCTCGAGGGCCTCGGCGAGCAGCGATGCGGTGAGGTCCTTGTCCACGACGGCCTCGACGCCCTCGAGCTTGCCCTGCTCGTTGCGCAGCGCCGGCACCCCGCCGCCACCCGCGCACACCACGACCGCGCCCGAGGCCATCAGCAGCCGGATGAGCCGCGTCTCGACGACCCGCAGCGGCCGGGGGGACGGGACGACGCGCCGCCACCGGGCGCCGTCCTTGCGGACCTCCCAGCCCTTCTCCGTCGCGAGCCGCTTGGCCTCGTCCTCCTCGTACACCGGGCCGACGAACTTCGTCGGGTTGTCGAACGCCGGGTCGACCGCGGAGACGAGCGTCTGGCAGATCAGGCTCGCGACCTGCCGGCCGGGGAGCGCGTTCTGCAGCGCCTGGAGCAGCCAGTAGCCGATCATGCCCTGCGTCATCGCACCGAGGACGTCGAGCGGGTACGGCTCGGACAGCGCAGTGTCGGCCGCGCTCTGCAGGGCGAGCACGCCGACCTGCGGCCCGTTGCCGTGGGTCACGACGATCTCGTGCTGCTCGGCCAGGGGCACCAGAGCCGCCACCGCACGGTGGACGTTCTCCTCCTGCACCTCGGCGTCGGGTCGCTGGCCCCGCTCGAGGAGGGCGTTGCCCCCGAGCGCGACGACGATGCGCATCGCTCAGCTCCCCAGCGTCGCGACGAGGATGGCCTTGATCGTGTGCATGCGGTTCTCGGCCTGGTCGAAGACGAGGGACGCCTCGGACTCGAACACGTCGTCGGTGACCTCGAGCGCGGTCATCCCGGTCCGGGCGTACACCTGCTGACCGACGGCGGTCTCGCGGTTGTGGAACGCCGGCAGGCAGTGCATGAACCTCGCCTGCGGGTTACCCGTGGCCTTCATGACGTCCGCGGTCACCTGGTACGGGCGGAGCAGCTCCACACGCTCGTCCCAGACCTCCTTGGGCTCTCCCATGGAGACCCACACGTCGGTGTGGACGTAGTCGGCACCGCGGACGCCGTCGACGACGTCCTCGGTGAGCGTGACCCTGGCCCCCGTGCCCGCAGCGATCTCCCGCGCCTGCTCGACGAGCGACTCGTCCGGCCACAGCGACCCCGGGGCCACCAGCCGGACGTCGCAGCCAAGGAGCGCGCCCGTGACGAGCAGCGAGCGGCCCATGTTGAACCGGGCGTCCCCCAGGAAGGCGTACGCCACCTGGGAGAGGGGCTTGCTCGTGTGCTCCTGCATGGTGAGGAAGTCGGCGAGCATCTGGGTCGGGTGCCACTCGTCCGTGAGCCCGTTCCAGACGGGCACGCCGGCGTACGCGGCCAGCTCCTCGACCGTGGCCTGCGCCGAGCCGCGGTACTGGATCCCGTCGTACATGCGGCCGAGCACCCGGGCGGTGTCCTTGGCGGACTCCTTGTGGCCGAGCTGTGAGCCGGACGGGTCGAGGTAGGTGACGTGCGCGCCCTGGTCGTGGGCGGCGACCTCGAAGGCGCAGCGCGTCCGGGTGGAGGTCTTCTCGAAGATCAGCGCGATGTTCTTGCCGGTGAGGCGGGGCTGCTCAGTTCCCGCGCGCTTGGCCGACTTGAGCGCGCGGGAGAGGTCGAGCAGGTGGCCGAGCTCCGCAGGGGTGAAGTCGAGCTCCTTGACGAAGCTGCGGTGGCGCAGGTTGGCAGGCATGGGCTTCTCCGTGGTGACGTCGTCTGTCACAGGGTGCCGTCCCCGCCCCCACGTGTGGGGACGGGGGACGGGAGAAGATCCGGGCCGGAGGGAAATCTCGCCTCGTGCTGGACCTGTTCTGCCCTCGTCAGCCGGGCGACCGGGGAGTTGACTGGGAGACGGATCGACAGGTCCCTCGAAAGACGCAGAGGAGGCTGGCATGGCCACACTCGCACGGCGTGAGGGCTCGTCCCCGTTGGCCG
>JBOGEN010000082.1:0-7114 GCA_050743265.1 Actinomycetes bacterium | reverse complement strand
CGTGCGTCGTGTCCTTCCGTGAGCACCTTTGAGCGGGTCTCACTGACCGTCGCACGGTGGCCCTTCACGTCCTCGGTCGACACGACGCTCAAGAACCGGGAACTACACCACCCGACGGGACACGACTCGTCGCTCCCACGCACGAAGCAACTCGTCCGGCAGCAGAATCAAGACAACGCGACCATTGGTGTTGCTCGCCATGAGCGCTCAGTGGGTGACCGCCAGCCCGCGTGTCCAGACCTGGAGTCGAACTGCGGCGCTCGTCGTCCCATCGCCGAGACGGTCCCCGCGGCCCGAGGGAAGGCGGGAGGCCAGGTGACTGACCAGAACTCGTTCGTAGCCGTCAGCGCACCGACGCCGCCGGTATCAGGAGTACATCCGCGCTGGTCACAGGTGGGCAGGGGCGGGGTCGAACCGCCGACCTTCCGCTTCTCAGTCGATGTTGGAAGTCCTCCGACATACCCGCATGTCAGAGGCGGTCGGGTGTCCGCCGGGGTCCGGTCTGGCTGTGGTCTGTCGCGTGTCGTTGCGGTCAGCGCTGCGGTCACGGCGGGGAACTCCGCTGGTCGTGGCGAATCGACGGCTGGCGTCCGCTCATGCCGAGTCGAGGACGTTTCGAGACAGCGCCGGGAGGGCCTGAGTCGGTACGGTGAAACGATGGTGTCATTCGTCAAGTCCGTGACCTTCGATTGCAGGGACGCGCTGGTGGTCGCCACGTTCTGGGCTGCCGCTCTCGGATCAAACGTCGACGAAGACAGCACGTGTGACCGCGCTTGGGTGGAACCCCCCGGCTGGGGCGGTCCCAACCTTTGGTTTCGACGAGTACCGGAGCCCAAGTCGGCGAAGAACCGTCAGCACTTCGATCTACGCGCCACAGGAGACCTAGAGGCAGAGGTTCAGCGATTCCGCATGTTGGGAGCGCGAGTTCTGGCCGAGCGCGAAGACCTCGTTGTCATGGCTGATCCCGAGGGCAACGAGTTCTGTGTCGAACCCTGAGCAGTACGACGTCTGGATCTGCCGCGATCCTCGCCTTCGCTGGCTGATGCGCGAAACCGGTTGTGCGCTCAGCACCACCATCAGTTTGGGAAGTGGATCAAGGTCGACATCGGAACGCGGTTGACCAGCATATTCGCAGGTTAGGCCATGATCGGATCACCGTGAGTGCCGGTGAGAACGTGCCCGTTTGTAGCCCAGCGGGCACGGATCGGGCACGTCCAGGTCACCGAATCTGGTCGTCAGCGCCCCCGTTCGGCAGGGTCCCTAGCCAGCTGGCGCAGGCGCAGCTCCGGGGGTCTCAGGCGGAGAAACCACTGGCTCGTCGGCCTGCTGCCTGTCCTTGATCGCGTACTCGAGGTACTTCATGCCGTCCGACTTGAGCCAGCCAAGCGCGGCGGCAACGATCGTGGTCGTCAGCCCGGTCACGAAGGCGATCTCGCTGGGTGTGAAGTCATCCTTCCACCAGAACTTCACCGCCAGGAACCAGAAGAGTGTGGCGATGGCGCCCGCGGCGCCCCCTGCAACTACCTTCGCTGACGTCGGACGCTTCTTCGTCTTGGCCATGGCAGCTCGTCTCCCCGTGTCGCGGTCAGTGATCGACTGACCAGGGCGGGAGCATAGAGCCGGGACGTGTCGTGAGTAGGACTTTTGACGATCTGGCCGGCGCGCAGGCCAGGTGACTCGTCGACGGCATGTGCGGTACGCGGGCCGCGGGCCCGAGCACGTCGCCCCCGGCGCCGCGCGCAGCGACCCGCGGAGCAGGCCGCTTTGAAACATAGAGAGTTCTCACTAGTGCATCCGGTTCTGGTTGTCCGACTCCGACTGCTTTCCGAAGTCGCGTGTCGCGGGAGAAGGGCCGGGCTGCCGTATTCGTGCGGGTCTACGACTAGGCCACGTTCATGCCACGTTCATGCAAACCGTCACGGTGTGAAGGTGTTGAGCATTGCTGCGAGTTCTGTGGGTCGGCTGAGGGCGGGGCAGTGGCCGCTTGTGATCTCGTCCGGGGTGACTCCGAGTCGGTCATGTGCCAGTTGGCGCTGAAATGTTGCGGGGAATAACCGGTCCTCGGTGCACAGGACGTATCGAGTCGGCGTGGTCGGATATCTGTCGAGAGGCCAGGGTTCGTAGTAGGCGGTGCTGGAGGGGTGGTCGTGTCCCTTGCTGAGTGCCTGGTCGGCCAGATTCTTGGGTACGTCGTGGAAGTAGCACACGTATGGGTCGGGGGAGCTGGTGAGTCCGCCGTCCTTGGCGGCCTGGATTCGCACCGCCTCTGAGTGTCCGGTGTTGCTCCACCAGTCGGCCGGCGCTTCGCCGGGCCGGGGGATCATGGCGGTGACGTAGATCAGCCCAGCGGTGGGGAGGCGTTCGGCCACCAGGGGCGCGGTGAACCCGCCGAAGGAGTGTGCAACCACGAAGAGTTCCTGCGGTGTGTCGATCGCGTTGACGACGGTATCGGCGTAGTCGGACAAGGTCGCCGGAATGTCCTCGGCCGCCAATGTGGGGGCGACGGTGGTGTGTCCGAGGGATCGGAGTTCGGCTTCGACGAGGTGCCAGTACCAGCCCCCACCGACGCCGGCGCCGTGGATGAGCGCGAATGTACTCATGGCTCGTTGCCTCTCGTTGCGGTGAGGCTGGCGACGCTATGCGGGGACCTACATCATGTATAGCGATGCTTTGTGATAAGAATGATCGTCTCAGACGATCACTCGGGAACGTGTCCCGAGCGGTCGGGGATGCGACGGTGGGGGGCCTGCTGGCCAGCGCGCGCTACTTCGATTGGGATCTCGGTGGCGTGGGCGGCGAGCGGCGACTTTGCGGCGTGCCCGGGTCAGTGAAGGTAGACCTCGCGCGGGGTAGGGGCGTCGAGCTCGTGCACCCGTAGCGGTTGATCCGCCCCCGCTCGAGCCCGGCGAGCCCGCGACGCTGCAGGGCAGTCGCGGACTGCGCTGGGCGAACGTCGACCTCGACGAAGAGTGCCTTCAGGTCACACACATTGCAGCGCGTGGAGGGCAAGCTGTGCTTCCTGCCGCCGAAGACCCGGCACTCGCGGCGGACGATCCCGCTGCCCGGCGCCGTGCGTGACGGCACTGCGCGGGCATCGAGCGACGCAAGATCGCGAACGCCAGGCGACCGGGCTGAAATGGCGCGACTCGGACGTGGCGTTCGCGACGACCGTCGGAGACGCCGGTCGAGCCGGACAACCTGAGTCGCTCGTGGGAGCGGGTCCGGCACGCGAGCGGCGAGCCTCCGACCCGGTTCCATGACCTCCGGCACACCTGCGTGAGCCTGGTGCTCGACAGCGGGATCCCGCCGCACGTGGTCCGAGAGATCGACGGCCACAGCGCCATCGACGTGACCATGACGATCTACGCACACGCCCCTCTGGGCGAGAAGCGGACGGCCATGCGACGGCTCGATGAGCGGCTGGCGTGATCCGCGTTGCGGTCAACTACTGCGGTCAACCGCGCGTTCTACGAGGCCCGGTCAACTGTGATCACTGGTCAGAGAGGTGGGCAGGGGCGGGGTCGAACCGCCGACCTTCCGCTTTTCAGGCGGACGCTCATACCAACTGAGCTACCTGCCCTTGGGGTTCGTCCACCCTAGCGCAGGGTCCGCGACCCTCTCTCCCAGAGGTGGGCCTTGACGGGACGCCCTCGCAGGGGTTGACTCACACCCGAAGCCTATACCCCTAGGGGGTATCGGACCAAGCACCTCCACCAGAGGTGGTCAAGATGACCAGTGGGGGCATGCGTGCCCAGCCACAGACACCGTCTGACCGTGTCGAGCACGGCGGCCACGACGAGCACGGCGGCCACGATAGGCACGCCGGCCACGACCCGGAGATGTTCCGCCGCCGGTTCTGGCTGAGCCTGCTGTTCACGGTCCCGATCGTCCTGACCAGCGAGATGGTCATGGACTGGTTCGGCTACTCCCTCGACTTCCCCGGCCTCGAGCTCGTCGGCCCGGTCCTCGGGTCGGTCGTGTTCTGGTGGGGCGGTTGGCCTTTCCTCGCCGGCGGCGTGGCCGAGGTACGCCAGCGGACGCCCGGGATGATGCTGCTGATCTCCATGGCGCTCGTCGTCGCGTACGCGGCCTCGTTCGCCACGAGCCTCGACCGGTTCGACCTCGAGTTCTGGTGGGAGCTGGCCGCCCTCGTCACGATCATGCTGCTCGGCCACTGGCAGGAGATGAAGGCGATCGGGCAGGCCCAGGGGGCGCTGTCCGCGCTCGCGGCGCTGCTGCCGGACGAGGCCGAACGCGTCGCTCCGGACGGGACGACCGAGAGCGTCCGCGCCAGCGCCCTCCAACCCGGCGACGTCGTCCTCGTCCGCTCCGGCGGGCGCGCTCCGGCAGACGGAAAGATCGTCGCCGGCGAGGCGGCTGTGGACGAGTCCATGATCACGGGAGAGTCCCGCCCGGTGACCCGAAGCGTCGGCGACCGGGTCGTCGCCGGCTCGGTCAGCACCGACTCGGCGATCCGCGTCGAGGTCGACGCGGTGGGCGCGGACACCGCCCTGGCCGGTATCCAGCGACTCGTCGACCAGGCGCAGCAGAGCCGCGGGCGCGCCCAGGTGCTCGCCGACCGGTTCGCTGCGCTGCTCTTCTACGTGGCGGCGTCGGCAGGTGTGATCACGTTCGCCGTCTGGCTCGGCCTCGGCAACGCCGACGACGCGGTGGTCCGTACGGTCACCGTGCTCGTCATCGCCTGCCCGCACGCCCTGGGTCTGGCGATCCCGCTCGTCATCTCGCTGTCGACGGCCGTGTCCGCGCGCAGCGGCGTCCTCGTCAAGGACCGCCTCGCGCTCGAACGGATGCGCACCGTCGACGCCGTCCTCTTCGACAAGACCGGCACCCTCACCAAGGGGGAGCACGTCCTCACCGGCGTCGCCACGACCACGGGCCGCAGCGAGGACGAGGTGCTGCGGATCGCCGCCGCGGTCGAGTCCGACAGCGAGCACCCGCTGGCCCGCGCTCTCGTCACAGCGGCGCGAGTCAAGGGCGCCACTCCCCACCCGGCCGACTTCAGGTCCCTGACGGGTCGCGGTGTGCAGGCCACCGTCGACGGCGTCCCGTACGCCGTGGGCGGCCCGGCCCTGCTGCGCGAGCGAGGCGTCACCGTCCCACCTGAGCTCGAGAGCGCGACGACCCCGTGGACGGCGCGAGGCGCCGCCGTCCTCCACCTCCTGCGTCTCGACGGCGAGCACCCGATCACCCTGGGCGCCTTCGCCCTCGAGGACGAGGTACGCCCGCAGGCACGCGATGCGATCGCCGAACTGCGCCGCGTCGGAGTACGCCAGATCGTCATGGTCACCGGTGACGCACGTCCGGTGGCCGAGGCGGTGGCGGCCGACCTCGGCGTGGACGAGGTGTTCGCCGAGGTACTCCCGGCCGACAAGGACGAGGCCGTGGCCACCCTCCAAGCCCGCGGGCTCACGGTGGCCATGGTCGGGGACGGCGTGAACGACGCGCCCGCCCTCGCCCGCGCCGACGTCGGCATCGCGATCGGCGCCGGTACCGACGTCGCGATCGAGTCCGCCGGGGTGGTGCTCGCCTCGAGCGACCCGCGGGCGGTGGTCGGCGTGGTCCGGCTGTCGCGGGCCAGCTACCGGAAGATGGTGCAGAACCTCGCCTGGGCCGCCGGCTACAACGTGGTCGCGATCCCCCTCGCAGCCGGGGTGCTGGCCTGGGCCGGGCTGACGCTCACGCCGGCGGTCGGGGCCGTGCTCATGTCGGTGTCGACGATCGTCGTCGCGCTCAACGCCCAGACCCTGCGCCGTGTACGCCTGATGCCAGCCGGTGTGGAAGCCGCGTGACATACCGGGCACTATCGGGCCCATGCGCGTTGTACGGACCCCGGACGAGCGATTCAACGACCTGCCCGACTTCGACTACGAGCCCCGGTACGCGGACCTCCCGGACGGCGACGGCGGCACCCTGCGGATGGCGTACGTCGAGGACGGGCCCCTGGACGGTCCTGTCGTCCTGCTCCTCCACGGCGAGCCGAGCTGGTCGTACGTCTATCGGCACGTGATGCGGGTGCTCTCGAAGGCGGGGTTGCGGGCGGTCGCGCCCGACCTCGTGGGCTTCGGCCGGTCCGACAAGCCGCTGAACGGCAGCGACCACTCGTTCGCCCGGCATGTGGACTGGGCCCGGGCGTTGGCCTTCGACGTCCTCGACCTGCATGACGTCACGCTCGTCGGGCAGGACTGGGGCGGGCTCATCGGGCTGCGCCTGGTCGCGGAGAACCCGGACCGCTTCGCGCGGGTGGTCGCGTCCAACACCGGGCTGCCGACCGGCGACCAGAACATGCCGGACGTGTGGTGGCGCTTCCGCAAGGCCGTCGAGGCCGCGCCGACGCTGGACGTGGGGCGCCTCGTCCAGGCCGGCTGCCGGACCCAGCTGCCGGACGAGGTCCGCGCGGCGTACGACGCGCCGTTCCCCGCCGAGGAGTACAAGGCGGGGCCTCGGGTGATGCCGCTGCTCGTCCCCACCGCGCCGGACGACCCGGCGAGCACCGCCAACCGCGCGGCCTGGGAGTTCCTCCGCAGCGGCACCAAGCCCTTCCTCGTCGCGTTCAGCGACGGCGACCCGATCACGAGCCGCATGGCCCCGCTGTTCCGCCGGTCCATCCCCGGGACCCGCGGGCTGGACCACCCGGTCATCGAGGGTGCGGGTCACTTCCTTCAGGAGGACGCGGGGGAGCGGCTCGGCGAGGTCGTGGCCGCCTTCGTCCGGGGACGCTAGGCCGACCGACCGGCGGCCTGACCGGCGGGCCGGGGGACGCCTGACGAGGGTCCCCGTGGGCCCGGAACGTCCGCCCTGGTCAGGTCGATGCACCCACGAGCACCGTGGCCGTGGACCACACTCGTCCATGGGAGGGTGCATGCCACGGTCCGGGGACTTCCTCGAGCGGTTCCGCCCCGCCGGCGCTCCCGGCGCGGCTGCGGCGGCCGGGGTTCCGGCTGACCGTGTCGCGGAGCTGTCCGCAGAGCTCGAGCCTGTCCTCGCCCGCCTGGCGGGCACGCAGCGCGAGGCCGAGCGCATCCGCGCCGCCGCCCGGCGGGACGCGGAGCAGCGCCGTGACCACGCCACGGCCTCGGCCCGTGCCCTTGTGGCG
>JBOGEN010000081.1:0-29770 GCA_050743265.1 Actinomycetes bacterium | reverse complement strand
GCCCGCCCCCACTTCTGCGTCGTTCATCGGTTCGCCGGCAGGCCGCCCGTTCCTGTCGGAGGCCACCAGTCGTCCGTGCCCCGAGTGGAGGTGAGGACCTGTGGTGACGTTCGTCGACCGCGTGGTCCTGCACGTCACGGCGGGGGACGGCGGGAACGGCTGCGCCTCCGTCCACCGGGAGAAGTTCAAGCCGCTCGGTGGCCCGGACGGCGGGAACGGCGGCCGCGGGGGGGACGTCGCCCTGGTCGCCGACACGGGCACGACGAGCCTGCTCGAGTTCCACCGGTCGCCGCACCGCCGCGCCACGAGTGGCAAGGCCGGCCAGGGTGCGCACAAGTCCGGCGCCGAGGGCCTCGACCTGGTGCTCACGGTCCCGGTCGGCACGGTGGTCACCACCCGCGACGGGGACATGCTGGCCGACCTCCTCGTACCCGGGGAGCGCTTCGTCGTGGCCCGCGGGGGCCGGGGCGGGCTGGGCAACGCCGCGCTCGCCTCACCGCGGCGCAAGGCTCCCGGGTTCGCCTTGCTCGGCGAACCGGGAGACGCCGGCGACGTCGTCCTCGAGCTGAAGACCGTCGCGGACGTGGCGTTGGTCGGGTACCCGAGCGCCGGCAAGTCCTCCCTCGTCGCGGCGATGTCCGCGGCCCGGCCGAAGATCGCCGACTACCCGTTCACCACGCTCGTGCCCAACCTGGGCGTCGTGTCCGCGGGCGAGGCCACGTTCACCGTGGCCGACGTGCCCGGGCTCGTCCCCGGGGCGAGCGAGGGCAAGGGGCTCGGGCTCGAGTTCCTGCGGCACGTCGAGCGGTGCAGCGTGCTCGTCCACGTGCTCGACTGCGCCACCCTGGAGCCCGGCCGTGACCCGGTGAGCGACCTCGACGTCATCGAGGCCGAGCTCGCCGCGTACGGCGGGCTGTCCCACCGCCCACGGCTCGTCGTCCTCAACAAGATGGACGTCTCGGAGGCCCGCGAGCTCGCCGACCTCGTCACGCCGCTGCTCGAGGAGCGGGGACACCGGGTCTTCGCGGTGTCCGCGGTGTCGCACGTCGGGCTGCGCGAGCTCGGGTTCGCCATGGCCGGGCTCGTCGCGGAGGCGCGCGCCGCCACCCCGTCCGCGGACGAGGCGCGCATCGTCCTGCGTCCGGCGCCCGTCGACGACGAAGGGTTCGCCGTACGCCGGGAGGGGGGTCGCTTCGTCGTGACAGGGACGCGTCCGGGGCGGTGGGTGCGCCAGACCGACTTCACCAACGCCGAGGCGGTCGGGTACCTCGCCGACCGGCTGGCCCGGCTCGGGGTCGAGAAGCGCCTCGCCGAACTGGGGGCCGAGCCTGGAGCCACCGTCGTCATCGGGGAGGGCGACGACGCCGTGGTGTTCGACTGGGAGCCCACGATCGCCGCCGGCATCCCGCACGCGCACGGCCGGCGCGGCCGTGACATCCGTCTGGACGGCCGGTGAACGCAGCGCCTTCGCCCACCGAGGCCGCGCCCCGTGCCGACGTCGCGGCGGCCCGGCGCGTCGTCGTCAAGGTGGGCTCGTCCTCGCTCACCACGCCCGTCGGAGGGCTCGACCCCGCCCGGCTGCACGGTCTCGTCGATGTCCTGGCCTCGCGCACCGACGCGACCGGGTGCGAGGTCGTGCTCGTCTCGTCCGGGGCGATCGCGGCCGGGCTGGCGCCGCTCGGGCTGGCCCGCCGTCCCCGTGACCTCGCGACGCAGCAGGCAGCGGCGAGCGTGGGCCAGGGCCTGCTCGTCGAGCGGTACGCCGCGGCGTTCGCCGCGCACGGTAGGCGCGTCGGCCAGGTGCTCCTCACCGCCGACGACGTCGTACGGCGCGCGCACTACCGCAACGCGCACCGGACGCTGACGCGCCTGCTCGAGCTCGGGGTCGTCCCCGTGGTGAACGAGAACGACACCGTCGCCACCGAGGAGATCCGCTTCGGGGACAACGACAGGCTGGCCGCCCTCGTCGCCCATCTCGTGCACGCGGACGCGCTCGTGCTGCTCTCCGACGTCGCCGGACTCTACGACGGCGACCCCCGGCGAGAGGGGGCCCGCCTCGTCCGCGAGGTCCACGGCCCGGAGCAGCTCGAGGGGGTCGTACTGGGCCGGGTGGGGAGGTCCGGGGTGGGCGTCGGCGGCATGGCGACGAAGGTGGACGCGGCACGCATCGCCACCGCGGGGGGCGTCCCGGTCGTGCTGGCCGCGGCCACCGACGCCGCCGCCGCGCTCGCCGGGGAGCCGGTCGGGACGTACTTCAGCCGTCGCCGGGGCCGCCGCCTGGCCACCCGGCTGGCCTGGCTGGCTCACGCGACCTCCCCGCACGGGCGGCTGCACCTGGACCCCGGCGCGGTCGCCGCAGTGGTGGACCGGAGGGCGTCCCTGCTGCCCGCCGGGGTCACCGCCGTGGACGGCACGTTCCGCGCGGGCGACCCGGTCGAGCTTCTGGACGAAAAGGGCCACGCGGTCGCACGGGGACTGGTCAACTTTGATGCGGGGGAGATACCAGGTCTGCTGGGCCGGTCGACGCGGGATCTGGCGGTCGCGCTGGGTCCGGCATACGAGCGGGAGATCGTGCACCGGGACGACCTCGTCGTCCTTGGCCACTGAGAGGGACGGCGTGCGAAGGAGCGAGCGACACATGGAGGCCCCCCAGGCGTCCCGAGCCCCCGCGGCGCTGATGTGGCACGTGACGGTAACCGTCGCGGGCGACCGTCAGCAGCCGGACGAGGTACGGGCGGCCGTCGAACGACTCTCCCTGGAGCGGCCCTTCCTGCTGACCGGGCGATACGCCTCCGACCGCGCCGAGATCCAGTACTGGGAGGAGGCGCGTGACATCGACGATGCTGCCGCCCTGGCCCTGCGGCTGTGGGGCGAGCACCGGCTCACCGCCGACCTGCCCCCCTGGCACGTGGTCGGGCTCGAGGTCGTCGACCGCGAGACGTTCCAGCGCCGTGGTGGGGGGCCTCCGGGCGTCGGTCCGCTGGTCCCCGCGGGTCGGCTCGAACCCTTCTGAAGGCGCCGCTTCGCAGCACGCGACTGCGGCTGCGCACGGCGTGCCGGCGGGGGATTCCTCCCGCGTAGGCTGCCCGCATGAGCGACGCCACGGCCGTGACCGAGGCGGCCCGCCGCGCGAAGCACGCGGCCGCCGACCTCGCCCCACTCCCGCGTGCCCGCAAGGACGACGCCCTGCACGCGATGGCGGACGCGCTCGACTCCGCCTCGGGCCGGGTCGTCCAGGCCAATGCAGTGGACGTCGCGCGTGCCCGTGCGGCCGGGACCTCGGACGCGCTCGTCGACCGGCTGACGCTCGATGATGGGCGGGTTCGTGCCATGGCGGATGGCCTGCGCCAGGTTGCCGGCTTGCCCGACCCGGTGGGGGAGGTGCTGCGCGGCTCCCGGCTGCCGAACGGGCTCGAGCTTCGCCAGGTGCGCGTCCCGCTCGGTGTCGTCGGCATCATCTACGAGGCCAGGCCGAACGTCACCGCGGATGCCGCCGGGCTGTGCCTGAAGTCGGGCAACGCGGCGCTGCTGCGGGGGTCGTCGAGCGCGGTGTCCTCCAACGCGGCGATCGTGGACGTGCTCGCCGGGGCTGCGGCCCAGGCCGGGCTTCCCCGCGACGCCATCGGACTCGTCCCCGGCGAGGGCCGCGACCCGGTCAAGCACCTGATGCGGGCGCGCGGGCTCGTCGACGTCCTGATCCCGCGGGGCGGCGCCGCGCTGATCCGCTCGGTCGTCGAGGAGTCGACCGTCCCGGTCATCGAGACCGGGGTCGGCAACTGCCATGTGTACGTCGACGCGGATGCCGACCTCGACGACGCCCTCGCCATCCTGCTCGACGCGAAGACCCGGCGACCCAGCGTGTGCAACGCGGTCGAGACGCTGCTCGTCCACGCTGACGCGGCCGAGACGTTCCTGCCGCAGGCACTGGCCGCGCTCACCGAGGCCGGGGTCACTGTGCACGGGGACGAGGCGGTGCGTGCGGTCGACCCCGCTGCGGTCGTGACCGCGACCGACGACGACTGGGACACCGAGTACCTCTCGCTCGACCTCTCCGCCGCGGTCGTGCCCTCCCTCGACGCCGCGGTCGCGCACATCCGCCGCCACTCCTCCGGGCACACCGAGACCATCGTCACCGCGTCCCAGCCGGCGGCGCGCCGGTTCGTCGCGTCCGTGGACGCGGCCGCGGTCATGGTGAACGCCTCCCCGAGGTTCACCGACGGCGAGCAGTTCGGGTTCGGTGCCGAGATCGGCATCTCGACGCAGAAGCTGCACGCGCGCGGGCCGATGGGGCTGACCGAGCTCACCTCCACGACGTGGGTGGTCACCGGCGACGGCCACGTACGAGGCTGACCCCGGACACCACGAGAGGGGTCACATGTACGACCCGGCGGCCGAGGCGATGCCGCGCGAGAGCCTGGAGACGCTCCAGCAGGAGCGGCTGCGTGCCCTCGTGGACCGGCTGCTCGCACTCGGCGGCGTCCAGGGCGACCGGCTCCGCGCGGCCGGGGTGGCCGGCGGCCGGGACGCCAGCCTGGCCGACCTGGCACGTCTGCCCACGACTGCGAAGCAGGACCTGTGGGACGCGTACCCGTTCGGCATGCTCGCCGTGCCGAGGGACGACGTGGTCGCCGTGCACGGCTCGAGCGGCACCGGCGGCCGGCCCACGCTCGTCGGCTACACCCGCGGCGACCTCGACCTGTGGGCGCAGATGTGTGCGCGGTCCCTCGCCTGTGCGGGCGCCACGTCGGGAAGCACCGTGCACAACGCGTACGGGTACGGCCTGTTCACCGGGGGCCTCGGCATCCACCAGGGCGGCGTACGCCTGGGGGCGACGGTCGTCCCCAACTCCGCGGGACAGACGGCGCGGCAGGTCCGGCTGCTCGTCGACCTCGTGCCCGACATCCTCACGTGCACCCCCTCGTACGCGGTCTACCTCGATGAGGCGCTGCGCGAGGCCGGCATCGACCCGGGCTCGCTGGCCCTACGCGCAGGGGTCTTCGGCGCCGAGCCGTGGACGGACGGCATGCGGGAGAAGATCGAGAGCCTGCTGCCGCTCAAGGCGCTCGACATCTACGGCCTGTCCGAGGTGATCGGGCCCGGGGTGGCCACTGAGTGCCTCGAGGCCCAGGACGGCCTGCACGTGAACGAGGACCACTTCCTCGTCGAGACGCTCGACCCGGTCACCGGCGAGACGGTGCCTGAGGGTACGCCGGGCGAGCTCGTGTTCACCACGCCGACGAAGCAGGCGCTGCCGCTGCTGCGCTACCGCACCGGGGACATCGCCTCGCTCACTCGTGACCCCTGCGCGTGCGGGCGCACGCTCGTCCGCATGAGCAAGGTGCTCGGCCGCCGGGACGACATGCTCGTCGTGCGCGGGGTGAACGTGTACCCGAGCGAGGTCGAGGCGGTCGTGCTCGCCGACACGCGGGTCGCGCCGCACTACCTGCTCGTTTTCGACCAGCGGGACTCGGCGGGCGCCCGGCTGGTGGTCGGGGTCGAGCAGGTGTCCGGCGGGGACGAGGTGCGCAGCGACCTCGACCGCCTCCTCGGGCAGCGGCTCGGACTGCGCGCCGAGGTCCGGCTCTACCCGCCGGGGACCCTGCCGCGCACCGAGGTCGGCAAGGCCGTCCGGCGCGTGACCTGGACGCAGGGCGAGGCGCCCCTGCCCGGCCTGACCTGACCGCCACGGCCGGGCGGACGGCTACTGTGCGGGACGTGAGTGACCGGCAGCGCCTGGGGATCATGGGCGGCACGTTCGACCCGATCCACCACGGGCACCTCGTCGCGGCCAGTGAGGTTGCGGCGGGCTTCGCCATGGACGAGGTGGTGTTCGTCCCGACCGGGCAGCCGTGGCAGAAGACGCACGAGCGGGTGGCGCCGGCGGAGGACCGCTACCTCATGACGGTGATCGCGACCGCGTCGAACCCGCGGTTCTCCGTCAGCCGGATCGACATCGACAGGCACGGTCCCACGTACACCATCGACACGCTGCGCGAGCTGCGCCGGTTGCGCGGGCCCGACGTCGACCTGTACTTCATCACCGGGGCGGACGCGCTGGCCCAGATCCTGTCCTGGCGGGACGTGGACGAGCTGTTCGGCCTCGCGCACTTCGTCGGGGTGACCCGTCCCGGCCACCACCTCGCGGACCCGGGCCTGCCGGACGGGGGCGTCAGCCTCGTCGAGGTGCCGGCGATGTCGATCTCGTCCACCGACTGCCGGCACCGGGTCGCGCGGGGCATGCCGGTCTGGTACCTCGTGCCGGACGGGGTGGTGCAGTACATCAACAAGTGCCATCTGTACCGCGACGGTTACGTGGGGTGACAAGCGAGGCTGCGCGCGCCACGACGGGCCGATCCAACCGGGGGAGTCGGGGCGATCCCACCGGCGGACAGCGGACGATCCGTGGCACCCTAGGGGTGAGTGACCTCGACCCCTGGATTGGCTACATGACCGCATCCCCCCGGGCCCTCGAGCTCGTCACCGCAGCAGCCGAGGCGGCAGCGGACAAGCTGGCCGATGACATCGTCGCGATCGACGTGAGCGACCAGCTCGTCATCACCGACGCGTTCCTCCTCTGCTCCGCGCCCAACGACCGTCAGGTCAAGGCGATCGTCGACGAGGTGGAGGAGCGGCTTCGTGACCACGAGGCCAAACCGGTCCGCAGGGAGGGGGAGCGCGAGGGGCGCTGGGTGCTGTTGGACTACGCCGACGTCGTCGTCCACGTCCAGCACGCGGAGGAGCGCACCTTCTACGCGCTCGAGCGACTGTGGAAGGACTGCCCGCTCGTGGACCTGCCCGAGACCGTGACGGCTGGCAGTGGCCGCGACGGGCTCGTGGGGTGAGTGAGGGGCGCCGCCTCGTCCTGTGGCGTCACGGCCGTACGGCGTGGAACGTCGCGCAGCGCTTCCAGGGGCAGACGGACGTCCCACTCGACGACGTCGGGGCACGCCAGGCGACGCGTGCGGCACGCGTGCTGGCGGCCACCCGCCCGGACGTGATCGTGTCCTCCGACCTGGCCCGCGCGTCGTCCACCGCGATGCGACTCGGCCGCGTGACCGGCACCGAGGTCACGTACGACGAGGGGCTGAGGGAGCGGCACGGGGGGTTGTGGCAAGGCCGCACGCTCAAGGAGTTCCTGGCCGCTCACCCGGGACAGCCCTCCTGGCGTACGCCGGGTGGGGACGTCCGCCCGCCCGCCGGGGAGACGCTGGCGGAGGCTGGCGCGCGGGCCGTCGACACGCTGGCGAAGACCCTGGCGCCGCTGCCCGACGGAGCCACGGTGGTCGCCGTGACGCACGGGGCCACCGCGCGCGGGGTGCTCTGCGCCCTGCTGGGGCTCGACGTGGCCCGGGCGGGCGTGCTGGGGCCGCTGGCCAACTGCGCCTGGTCCGTGCTCGAGGAGTCACCGGGCGGCTGGTGCCTGCTCGCGCACAACGTCGGCGCGGTCAATGGCGGCCCCGCCCGGGACGACACCCCGCGGTGGGCGGAAGCGCCCGGTACGACGTGATTTCGTGGCCCGCGCGAGCACGGGCTAGACTGTGCGGGCCTTTGGGTGATCCCACCACGCGGGGCTATGGCGCAGCTGGTAGCGCGTCTGCATGGCATGCAGAAGGTCGCCGGTTCGAGTCCGGCTAGCTCCACCACGGGCCGGCGTTCCGTCGGCCTCCGTCACCGGCTCGTCGCCGGCCCGGTCTCTCCGGCAGCCCCTCCTCTCGTCCCTTCGGTCACCTCGTAGTCCGCTTGGGCGATCCTGAGGCCTTCGGGTCAACCAGGGCGTCTCCCCGCCGATGACCTCGGTGTGACCCAGCCGGACGCGGGCCCCCGCCCGCCCGTACCGATCGTCGAGCCAGACCCGCCGCTCTCCACCTGGCCGATCCTCGCCGGTGCCGCGACGCTGCTGCTCGGGCTCGCCCTCGTGCGGGCCGTGCTGCAGTCCGGCCTGGCCGGGCCAGCGGCTGCCTGGGTGGCCGGCGCCGGTCTCCTCGTGGTCGCCGGTACCGCCCTCGCGGTCTGGTTCCGCGGGCCCGTGGCCGAGACCACCGCCCGGGTCGTCGTCGTCCTCGCGCTCGGCGCCGTCTCCGCCCAGGCCCTCGTCGTGGTCGCGCTGGCCGGGCGTCACGCGGTGGCCGACCTCGGCGTCGTCGCGGTCGCCGTGCTCGCCGGCCTGGTGCTCGCGAACCCGCGCTGGCTCGCTGTCCTGGCCGGGGCGCTCTCGGCGGCCTCGCTGGGCGTGCTCTTCGGCGCGGTGGCCCCGTCCGCCTGGCCGGCTCCCGTGGCGGTGCTCGTCCTGGCCTGTGCCACCGCCGCCCTGCTCGAGACCGGGCGGCACCGTCAGGCCGGGAAGGTCGCGCGCGCGCTCGACGCGCACGCGGCGGTCCGGGCCACCGACCCGCTCACCGGGCTCGCCTCGCGGCGCGGGCTCTCCCTGGTGGCAACCCGGATGATCGAGAGCGCACGCCGGCAGGGTGACGCCGTGCACTGCCTGTTCGTGGAGGTCGGCGGCCTCGACAGGACCGTGGGCCGGCTGGGCCCCACCGCCGTGGACGACGTGCTGGTGGCCGCGGCCGGAGCCGTGTCCAGCGCCATCCGCGGCACCGACGTGGCCGCCCGCTGGGACGACCGCCTGTTCTGCGTGGTCGGCCCCGGCGTCGGGGTCTCGCCGTACGACCTGGAGCGCCGGATCCGTGACGCGCTGGCCCGCCACCCCGCGATCCCGCCCGAGGACTGGACGCCGGCCGTGACGGCGGCCGCCGCCTCGCTGGCCCCCTGGGACTCCGGCAACCTCGGTACCCTGCTCGCCCTGTGTGAGCAGGAGCTCTACGTCCGCCGCGTGCTGCGTGGGAGCGACGCGCCCGCGCGGCGGGCGGCAGACGGTCCTGCCTGATCCGGACGGCTGCGCTACCCTGACCCGCATGCGGGCTGCCCTGCTCCTTGGCGGGCCGCGCTGACCCACGGTGCCCTCCGGCACCGAGGCAACGTCAGCGCGGCGACCCCTCCTGTGCGAGGGGTTTTTTCATGACCCCGCGCAGGCCGCCCGCAGCGGGCACCGGCCGCCCGCGCCGCCGCGAGTGTGAGGACCAGATGACCGAGAGCCCGACCGAGACGTACGACTTCGGTGCCGTGCAGCGGCGGTGGCTGCCCGTGTGGCAGCGGATGGACGCGTTCCGCGCCGGCGGGCCCGAGGACGAGCGGGAGCGCGTCTACGTGCTCGACATGTTCCCGTACCCCTCGGGCGACCTGCACATGGGGCACGGCGAGGCGTTCGCGATCGGGGACGTCGTGGCCCGCTACCAGTTCCAGCAGGGCCGCAACGTGCTGCACCCGATCGGATGGGACGCGTTCGGCCTGCCGGCCGAGAACGCCGCCATCGCGCGCAACGCCCACCCCGCCGACTGGACGTACGCGAACATCGAGACGCAGGCGGCGTCCTTCCGCCGGTACGGGGTCTCGTTCGACTGGTCCACGCGGCTGCACACCTGCGATCCCGAGTACTACCGGTGGACGCAGTGGCTGTTCCTCACCCTGTACGAGCGCGGCCTGGCGTACCGCAAGGCGTCCGCCGTCAACTGGTGCCCGCGGGACCAGACCGTGCTGGCGAACGAGCAGGTGGTCAACGGCTTCTGTGAGCGCTGCGGCGCCGAGGTGACGAAGCGCAACCTCACCCAGTGGTACTTCAGGATCACCGAGTACGCCGACCGGCTGCTCGAGGACATGGAGGAGCTGCGCGGGCGCTGGCCCGAGCGCGTGCTCACCATGCAGCGCAACTGGATCGGACGGTCGACCGGCGCCGAGGTCGAGTTCGCCATCGAGGGCCGCGACGAGCCCGTCACGGTGTTCACCACCCGGCCGGACACGCTGTACGGCGCGACGTTCTTCGTCGTGGCCGCCGACTCCCCGCTGGCCGACGAGCTGTGCGCGCCCGAGGCGCGCGCGGACTTCGACGAGTACGTCACGCAGGTGCAGCGCGAGACCGAGGTCGAGCGCATGTCGGCCGAGCGGGAGAAGACGGGCGTCTTCCTGGGCCGGTACGCGGTCAACCCGGTCAACGGCGAGCGCATCCCGATCTGGGCGAGCGACTACGTCCTGGCCGAGTACGGCACCGGCGCCATCATGGCCGTGCCCGCGCACGACCAGCGCGACCTGGACTTCGCCCGGACGTTCGGTCTCGACGTGCGCACGGTCGTCTCGGTCGAGGGAGCGGACGACCCGTCCGAGACGTACGTCGCCACGACGCACGACGGCGTGATGGTCAACTCGGGACCGTACGACGGCATGCGCGCCGACGACGCGATCGGCCGCATCATCGGCGACCTGGAGGCCCGCGGCCAGGGGCGCGGGACGGTCAACTACCGCCTGCGCGACTGGCTGCTGTCGCGGCAGCGGTTCTGGGGCGCCCCGATCCCGGTGGTGCACTGCGAGGCGTGCGGCGAGGTGCCGGTGCCCGTCGAGTGGCTGCCCGTGCTGCTGCCGGACCTGCGCGGCGCCGACCTCGCGCCGAAGGGCGTCTCGCCGCTGGCCGCGGCGGAGGACTGGGTCCGTACCACGTGCCCGAAGTGCGGGGGCGAGGCCCGCCGGGACACCGACACCATGGACACGTTCGTCGACTCGTCCTGGTACTACCTGCGCTACCCGTCCGCGGACCGTGACGACGTGCCGTTCGACGTGGAGGCCGACCGCCGGTGGCTGCCGGTGGACCAGTACGTCGGCGGCGTCGAGCACGCGATCCTGCACCTGCTGTACAGCCGGTTCATCACCAAGGTGCTGTACGACGTCGGCCTGCTCGACTTCACCGAGCCCTTCCGCGCGCTGCTGAACCAGGGGCAGGTCATCCTCAACGGCGCGGCGATGAGCAAGTCCCGGGGCAACATGGTCGACTTGGGCGAGCAGATCGAGGCGTACGGCGTGGACGCGGTTCGCCTGACGATGGTGTTCGCCGGCCCACCCGAGGACGACATCGACTGGGCGGACGTGTCCCCCGAGGGGTCGCGGCGGTTCCTGGCCCGGGCGTGGCGCCTGGCCGGGGACGTCACCAGCGACCCCGGCACCGACCCCTCCACGGGGGACGTGGCGCTGCGCCGGGTGACCCACCACGTCGTGCACGAGGTCACCGGGCTGATGGACCACTTCCGGTTCAACGTCGCCGTGGCGCGTGTGATGGAGCTGGTGAACGCGGCGCGGAAGGCCATCGACACCGGCTCCGGGCCGGGCGACCCTGCGGTCCGGGAGGCAGCCGAGGTCGTCGCGGTGATGCTCTCGCTGTTCGCCCCGTACACGGCTGAGGACATGTGGGCACGGCTCGGCCACGAGCCGACCGTCGCCCTGGCCGGCTGGCCGGCTGCCGATCCAGCGCTGCTCGTCGAGGAGTCGGTGACCTGCGTCGTCCAGGTCGCGGGCAAGCTGCGCGACAAGCTCGAGGTGCCGCCCTCGGTGAGCGAGGACGCGCTGCGGGAGCTGGCGCTCGCCTCACCCAAGGTGCGCCAGGCGCTGGGGGACCGGCCGGTCCGTACCGTCGTGGTGCGCGCGCCGAAGCTCGTCAACGTCGTGCCGGGGTGACCCCCGCCCGCATCGCGGTGGTCACCGACTCCGCGGCCTGCCTGCCCGTGCCGATGGCCGAGCGCCTCGGCGTGACCGTCGTCCCGCTCACCGTCCTGGTGGGCGGGCGTGCCCACGCGGACCTTGTCGACATCACGTCCGGCGAGGTCGCGGCCGCGCTGCGTCGGCGGGTACCGGTGTCGACGTCGCGGCCGTCGCCGAAGGCGCTCGCCCAGGCGTACGGCCAGGCGGTCGACCGTGGCGCCGAGGGAATCGTGTCGGTGCACCTGTCCGGCGAGCTGTCCGGGACGTGGGAGGCGGCGCGCCTGGCCGCGGACGACCTTCCCGTCGAGGTGAGGGTGGTCGACTCGCGCTCGCTCGGCATGGGACTCGGCTTCGGGGCCCTCGCCGCGGCCGAGGTCGCCGCGAAGGACGGTGACCTCGCGGAGGTCGCCCGGGTGGCGGCCGAACGGTCCGCGGCCGGAACCGTCCTGTTCTCCCTGGACACCCTCGAGCACCTGCGCCGCGGGGGACGCATCGGCGCCGCACAGGCGCTGCTCGGCTCCGCCCTCGCGGTCAAGCCGCTGCTGCACCTCGTGGACGGCCGGGTCGAGCCGTTCGAGAAGGTGCGGACGGCCGCCCGCGCGGTGGCCCGCCTCGAGGAGCTGGCCCTCGCCGCGGCGGGCTCCGCCACGGTGGACGTCGCCGTGCACCACCTGGACGCGGGCGAGCGTGCGTCGGCCCTGGCCGCCCGGCTGTCCGCTCGCCTGCCCGGCGTGGGGGAGTGCTTCGTCTCCGAGGTGTCCGGAGCGGTCGGCGCCCACGTGGGGCCTGGGCTGCTCGGGGTGGTGCTCTCACCCCGCTGAGCCTGTCCGGGTGAGCGGGCCGCGCTGGCCGCCCGTCGTGGTGGGCCGGCACCGGTGAACCGCCGACCGTCGTGTCCACAGCCGTACGAGACCGTCGTGTTGTCCACCGGTCGACCGCGCGCCCCGCTCCGGCGAGGGCGCCGTCCTTACCGTCCCGCCATGCCCCTGGCTCTTCT
This sequence comes from Actinomycetes bacterium, assembly GCA_050743265.1. Lineage (GTDB taxonomy): Bacteria > Actinomycetota > Actinomycetes > JBOGEN01 > JBOGEN01 > JBOGEN01. Next base: position 17,196 of record JBOGEN010000081.1, on the reverse strand, counting down.
CGCCCGATCCCCGCACCACATCCGGGGCGTGGACGCCCGCACCGCCGCGCGCGTCCGGCTGCAGCGCGTTCTGGAGGGCCTCCGCACGCGCTGCCTGCCTGACCCCGGCGAGGTGGCCGCAACCGCGGTGGCCACCGCAGACGCGGCCGCCGACGCGACGGCGGACGTGACGGCCGACGTGGCTGAGACGCGCGAGGGGGTGGGGGGCGCCCCTGCGTCGCGTCCGGTACGGGCCAGGCTCGGCGTCGACGCCCCTGCGGCCGCGGGCGTTGTCCTCGTCGCCGTCCTCGGCGTCCTGATCGGTGCGCTCTACCTGTGGCGGAGTCGGCCGGTGCCCGTCCCGCCGCCCCGGGCCACCGTCGTCTCCGCGGCCGCACCCTCGCCATCGGACACCCCGAGCCCGAGCACGGTCGTCGTCGACGTCGCGGGCAAGGTGCGTGAGCCCGGGGTGTTCACGCTGCCCGAGGGGTCCCGGGTGGTGGACGCGCTGGAGGCGGCGGGCGGGCCACGGCGCGGCGCCGACACGACCAGCCTGAACCTCGCCCGTGTGCTCGCGGACGGGGAGCAGGTGCTCGTCGGAGTCCCCGGCGCTCCGCCCGCGGGCGGAGCTGCAGTGGACCCGGCGGCCGGCGGGCTACTCGACCTCAACACCGCCACGCTCGACCAGCTCGAGGAGCTCCCCGGGGTGGGGCCCGTGCTGGGCCAGCGCATCATCGACCACCGCACCAGCATCGGGGGCTTCTCCTCGGTGGACGAGCTGCTCGAGGTCTCCGGAATCGGCGAGCAGACCCTGGCCGACGTCCAGCCGCTGGTCCGTGTGTGACCGCAGGTGGGGCCGAGAAGGAGGTCCATCCCGAGCGCCGCGGCCTGACTGGCTCGCCCCAGCCGGGCTTGCCCGGTGCAGCCCGCCTGCGCCTCGCGCCGGTTAACGCCGACCTGCGCCTCGTGCCGGCCGCGCTGGCGTGCTTGGCGGGTGCCTGCCTTGCGCCTGCGCTGCCCGTCCTGTCGGCCCTCGTTCTTGCCGTGGTCCTAGCCGCCGGGGGTGTCGTCCTCCTGCTCGTCGTCCGTGCCCGCGGGCCCCGCTCACCTCGCCGTGGGATTGCCGTCGCGCTCCTGGTTGCGCTCGCCTGTGGGAGTGCGGCGACCGCCGACGCGGCGGCGCGGGTCGCGTCCGTACGGGCCGAACCGCTCGCCTCCTTCGCACGGTCCGGCGCCACGGCGACTGTGCGTGCGGTTGTTACGGGTGACCCGCGTCGCGTCCGGGCCTCGCCGTCGGCACCGTTTCCCGTGGCGTCGCTCGCTCTCACGCCCGTGCGGCTCGAGCGGGTGGCGGCACGCGGCGCCACGCTCGACGTGCGCGCGCCGGTCGTCGTGCTCGCGTCCGGGCCGGGCTGGCGGGGGCTCCTGCCTGGCCACGAGGTCGTCGTCCGGGGTCGGCTCGTCGCGCCGCGCGACGACACCGGGCTTGCCGCCGTCCTGCGCACGGGTGACCCGCCGCGGGTCGTGGCCGAGCCACCGCTGTACCAACGCGTCGCGGGGCGGCTGCGGGCGGGGCTCCGCGAGGCAGTGTCCGGGTTGCCGCCGGCCGAGCGCGGGCTCGTGCCCGGTCTCGTTGTCGGGGACACCTCACGGATGCCCGCCGACGTCGAGCAGGACTTCCGCGACGCCGGGCTCAGCCACCTCACCGCCGTGTCCGGTGCCAACGTGGCCATCGTCGTGCTCGTGGTCCTGGCCCTGGGTCGCTGGTCGGGTCTGCGTGGTCGGGCGGTCCCCGCAGTCGCGCTCGTCGGCGTCATCTTCTTCGTGGTGCTCTGTCGTCCGGAGCCGAGCGTCCTGCGGGCCTCGGTGATGGGGACGGTGGCGTTGGCCGCGCTCGCCACGGGACGAGGCCGCCGCGGGGTCCCCGCGCTCTGCGCCGCCGTGGTGGTGCTCGTGCTCGTCGACCCCGGGCTCGCGCGGTCGGCGGGGTTCGCGCTGTCCGTGGCCGCCACCGCGGGCATCCTCCTGCTGGCGCCACGTTGGCGTCGTACGTTCGGCCGGCGGCTGCCCGCCCTGCTCGCCGACGCGTTGGCCGTCACGGCGGCCGCCCAGGCGGCCTGCACGCCGATCCTTGCCGGCCTCGCGGCCGGGGTGAGCCTTGTGGCCGTCCCCGCCAACCTCCTCGCCGGCCCGCTCGTCCCCGCGGCCACGGTGCTGGGGCTGATCGCGGCGGTGCTGGCCCCCGTGTCCGCGACGACGGCGCTCGCCGCGGGCTACGCGTCCGGGGTCCCAGCCGCGTGGATCGTCGGGGTCGCGCGGACGGCTGCCGACCTGCCCGCGGCCACGGTCCCCTGGCCGGACGGGGTGCCTGGGGCGGCCGCGGCGCTTGTGGCCACCGTCGTTGTCCTGGCGGGGTGCGCGTTCCTGGTCCGCCGTCCCCGGGTGATGGTCGTCTGCGCCGTGATGGTGCTCGCCCTGGTCGGGGTGCATCACGTCGCGCCTGGGTGGCCGCCGCGGGGCTGGCTGCTCGTCGCGTGCGACGTCGGCCAGGGTGATGCGCTGGCACTGGCCGCGGGCGAGGGCTCCGTGGTCGTCGTCGATGCCGGGCCCGACCCCCGGGCGGTGGACGCCTGCCTGCGCCGGCTCGGCGCGGACCGCGTCCCGCTGGTGGTGCTGACGCACTTCCACGCGGACCACGTGGCCGGGCTTCCCGGTGTCCTCGGTGGCCGCGCGGTCGGTGAGGTGCAGACCACGCCGTACGGGCGGGCGGGGCCGCTGCCCGGCCAGGTCGAGCGGTGGGCGGGCAGGTCCGGCGTACCGGTGAGCGTGGCCGGAGTGGGGGAGGTCCGCCGGGTGGCAGGCGTGCGGTGGAGGGTGCTGTGGCCGAAACGCGAGATCCCCGGCGACGGTACCGAGAACAACGCGAGCATCGTCCTGTCCGTCACGACCGCCGGCGTCCACCTGCTGCTCACCGGGGACGTGGAGCCCGAGGCACAGCGGGCCCTCCTGGCGGATCCGGCGAGCCTCGACGCGGACGTGCTCAAGGTCGCGCACCACGGGTCCCGCTACCAGGACCCGGAGTGGGTCGGCGCGGTGTCGCCGGAGGTGGCGCTCGTGTCCGTCGGCGCAGACAACGGCTACGGCCATCCCGCGCGGAGCACCCTGGCGGGGCTTCGTGCCGCGGGTGCGGCGGTGGCCCGTACCGACCGGAACGGGGACGTAGCCGTGCTGGCCGGGGAGGAGGGTGTGATCGCGGTCGCCCGTGGCGCGACCCCCACGAGGCGGTCGGCGCACTCCGTACGGCCGGCCGGGTCGGCAGGCCCGTCGGGGTTCACCGACGCGTCGGAGGGTGCCCTCACCGTGGGTGGGCTGTGCGATGCTGCGCCTCGTGCCTGCTCTGGACGAACCGCCGCCCGTCGTGCTCGTGACGGGCCCGGAGGCGCTGCTCGCCGACCGCGCCGTCGCCGCGGTCCTCGACGCCGCGCGCGCCGCCGCAACACGGGACGAGGCCGGCGCGACCACACGGGTGGAGGCCCAGCGCGTCCCGGCCGCCGAGCTCGAGCCCGGGGACGTCACCGCGCTCACCAGCCCCTCGCTGTTCGGCGAGCGTCGCGTCCTCGTGCTCGAGGGAGTGCAGGACGCGGCCAAGACCGTGCTCGAGGAGGTCGCCGCCTACGTCATGTCGCCCGAGCCGGAGGTCGTCCTCGTGCTGACCCACAGCGGGACGACGAAGGGCACCTCGGCCGTCGACGCGGCACGTGCAGCCGGCGCGCAGGAGGTGACCTGCCCCAAGATCACCCGCCCGGGGGACCGGGTGCGGTTCGTCCGCGAGGAGTTCGCCGCGGCCGGCCGGTCACTCGGCGAACCCGCGGCACGGGCGCTCATCGACGCCGTGGGCAACGACCTGCGCGAGCTCGCGAACGCGTGCGACCAGCTCATCTCCGACACAGAGGGCACGGTCGACGAGGACGTGGTGGCCCGCTACTACCGCGGCCGGGCCGAGGTCACGTCGTTCCAGGTCGCCGACGCCGCCGTGGAGGGCCGCACCGTGGACGCCCTCTCCCAGCTGCGGTGGCTGCTCGCCCTCGGTGACCCCCGCTCGCCGCTGGGCGTCGTGGTCGCGCTCGCCCAGGGGCTGCGCCAGGTCGTCCGGGTGGCCGAGGCACCCCGTAACGCCAGGCCGGCCGACCTCGCCCGCGAGCTGGGCATGCCGCCGTGGAAGGTCGACCGGGTCCGCAAGCAGGTGCACGGCTGGACGCCCGACGCGGTGGCCACGGCCGTCCGTGCCGTGGCGGTGGCCGACGAGCGGCTCAAGACCGGTGCCGACAAGGCGTACACGGTCGAGCGGGCGGTGGTCGACGTGTCGCAGGCGCGCCGCGCCCGATGAACGCGGCCCGCCGCGCCCGATGAACGCGGCCCGCCGCGCTCGATGAACGCGGCCCGCTGTGCCCAAGGGGCCGCCGCCCTGCCGCATGCGTCGGGCGACCCGTGACCCAGGCATGACGAACGGCGCCGCCCTCGAGGAGCGGCGCCGTCGTGACGACCTCGCGGCAGGGCCGCGTCAGACCGAGGGCGTCAGGCCGAGGTGAGGCGCTTGGCCATGGCCGACTTCTTGTTCGCGGCCTGGTTCTTGTGGATGACGCCCTTGCTCACGGCCTTGTCGAGCTCACGCGAGGCGTCGTGCAGCAGCGCGACGGCCTTGTCGCGGTCACCGGTGGCAGCCGCCTCGCGGAACTTGCGGATGGACGTCCGGAGCGAGGACTTGGCCGCCTTGTTGCGCAGGCGGGCCTGCTCGTTGGTCCTGATCCGCTTGATCTGGGACTTGATGTTCGCCACGGAGAAGCCTCATTGGTCACGTCGGAGAGGTGTCGTGCGGTCCAGCGGGCACGCCTCAGCGGCACGTGCCGTACGCGACTGACCACCTTAGCAGCGCCTCGACCTGCGCCGCACAGGGCGACGAGGCAGTGACCGGACCCGGGAGACGGACGACGGGTCGCCTTTCCCCATTCCATGATCGAACGTGCGCCCCTTTCGTCACGATCCCCGAACAGAGGGGCAAAGGGTCTATTTGTCTTCACTGTCGGGTGCGTTCACTTACGCGCAGTCCCGTCACGCTGCACCGAGAACCCGGTCAGCAGGGCTCCTACGGACCTGCGCTGGCGCCGCCCGGCGTCCGCACCCTGGTGCGCGGTCGCCGGTGGAGGCGGTCGCGGGGAAGGGGCAGAGTTGTCCCGATCTGGGCTCAACCGGCGCCGATGGCAGTTGCTCGCCCTGGTCCCAGCCGTCGCGCTGGTCGCGGGTGGGCTCGCCGGTACGGGCGTGCAGGCCGACACGCGCTCGTCCGACACGGCGCACGGGACCCCCGCGCCCCTGTCCCCCTCCGACGCGAACGTCAACTACGTCGCGCCGCAGGTGGAGTCCCCGGTCAGCACGGAGACCCGGATCACCCGTCGCGGTGAGTCGGTCACCACCCAGGGCGGCGACGGCGCCGTGAGCGCGGCGGTCGCCGAGGCCAAGGCGTTCGACCACAAGCACCCCGACGGCAACCCGCGGGCGGCACGCCTGCTGGCCAAGACCGAGCGCCGGGCGGTGCGGACCGGGGAGAACCCGGCGACCTTCAAGCAGGCACCCCAGATGCAGGAGGCCAAGCTCCTCACCCTGCTCGTCGAGTTCGACGAGAACGCGGCGGACGACTTCAGCGGCACGATGGTGCCCGAGACCGTCTTCGAGAGCCGCGAGTGCGTCCCGGGCACCGTCCAGAGCGGACCGGTGCACAACGGCATCCCGGACCCGTCGATGCTGTCCCACCGGGACAACAACTCCTTCTGGGTCGACGACTTCTCCTCCGCGCACTTCGACAAGATGCTCTACACCAAGGAGGGCATCACCGAGCGCGTACGACCCGACCTGACCGGCCGGACGGCAAGCCCGGCATCGACATCTCCGGCTACACGATGCGCACCATGTACGAGGAGATGTCCAAGGGCGCGTACACCGTGACCGGCGAGGCGAGCCCGTGGATCACGGTCCCGCACTCCGAGGCCTGGTACGGCGCGGACCGCTGCTTCCAGGACGAGAACGGTGACTGGGTCGCCGGTGCGCCCCAGACGATGGTCGGGCACCCGGACAACCCGAACGGACCGGGCCGGCTGGCGATCGACGCCGTCGACGCGCTCGCCGCGCAGGCCCCGGAGTTTCCCTGGCATGAGTACGACGTCGAGGACCAGGGCGACATGGACGGGGACGGCAACGTCCACGAGCTGGACGGGGTCATCGACCACCTCGTGCTCGTCCACGCCGGAGGGGACAAGTCCGGCGGCGGCGGCGCGCAGGGCCCGTACGCCATCTGGGCCCACTCGTCCGCCGTGCCCGGGGGCTACGAGATCCCCGGCGCCAACGGCCTGAAGGTGTCGAACTACATCGTCCAGCCGGAGGACTCCGGTGTCGGCGTGTTCCACGAGTACGGCCACGACCTCGGCCTGCCCGACCTCTACGACACGGGCAGCGGGGGCGAGTCCGACATCGGCTTCTGGGACCTCATGTCCTCGGGGTCGCACTCGGGGCCGATCTTCCAGTCGATGCCGGCCCACATGGGCCTGTGGGACAAGTGGGTGCTCGGCTGGGCCGACCCGGTCGTGCTGTCGCAGGGCGACGAGACCCAGGTCAAGGTCGGGCAGACCTCGCGGACGCCGGCGCGTACCGCGGACGGCGTCCGGGTGAACCTCCCGCCGAAGACCGTCACGCTGGCCGAGCCGCACTCGGGCGAGAACATGTGGTGGTCGAACAACGACCAGAGCTGGGCCGACCTCGCGCTGTCCCGTGACGTCGAGGTCCCGGCCGGGAGCGACGCGAAGTTCTGGATGTGGAACAACCTCGTCATCGAGGCGGACTGGGACTTCGGCTTCGTCGAGGTCTCGACCGACGGCGGCTCGACATGGACGGAGCAGAAGGTCTTCGACGAGGCCGGCGCAGAGGTCTTCACCGGCGACGACTACGCCGACCCCAACGGCCGGCTCTCGGACTTCGGGGGCAAGAAGTACGGCCTCACGGGGACGACCGAAGGCTGGGCGCACCACTACGTCGACCTGACGCCGTACGCCGGCCAGACGGTGCAGGTCCGCCTGCGGTACGCCACCGACGCGGCGTTCGAGGAGCGCGGCTGGTTCGCCGACGACTTCTCGGTCACCAGCGGCACTGAGACGGTCTGGAGCGACGACGTCGAGGCCGGCCTGAACGACTGGACGGCGACGGTGGGCTCGTGGGTCGGCGGCCCGCTCGGCGAGGGCTGGACGATCGACTCCGGCACCTCGGTGAAGGAGCAGTACTACCTGGCCGAGTGGCGCAACTACGACGGGTTCGACGAGGGCCTGCGGTACGCGTACGACACGGCCTACCAGCGCGAGGGGGCATGGAAGGTCGACAAGATCGCCTACAACGCGCCCGGCATGCTCGTCTGGTACCGGGACACCCCGTACGGCGGCGTCAACCACGTGCTCAACAGCCTGCAGGCGGCGCCGAGCGGCGGCGCCAAGGGTGGGCTCCTGCTCGTCGACTCGCACTTCGACCCGCTGCGGCGGGCCGGCAAGGCGGCGGACAAGGACCCGTCGGTGCTGAACAACCTGCCCAGCCGTCCGCAGTCCTCGAACGTGGCCTTCGGCCTGACGAGGACGAAGGCGTTCACCGAGTGCTTCGAGGCGCCGGGCGAGCCGTTCAGCGAGTACTGCAGCGGTTCGACCGTCAGGCCGCCGTGCCCACGTTCACCGACGCGAAGGGCTGGGTCCCGGGCATCGAGTACCGGGGCGCTGACGGCCTCTTCTGGCGGGACCCGGACGCGTCGACGGTGGTCCCGTCGCGCGGCAACGCCCCGTACACCACGCGCGTGGTGGACGCCGACGGCAACCCGGCCGAGGACGTGTACGGCACCGATCTCGGGTTCACGACGCTCGGGTCCGGCAACCCGGGTGACGAGGACGCCCAGATCGGGGTCCGCTTCTCCGTCCTCACCCGGGCGGGAGACGACTCCTGGGCCAGGTTCCTGGTCGACCCCGGCAGGCCGTAGCCGGGTCCGCCCCGGGACCCCTGGAGAACCCAGACCGGGGTCAGCGCGCAGGGGCCCGGGTGGGATACGCCCCCGCCCGGGCCCCTGTGCCGGTGCCGCAGCGGCACCAGCACGCGCCGGGGCGTGGGACGATGGGGGAGACCCCCGCTCGCCTTCGAGGATGAGACGCGTGCCCGCGACCGAGAGCGCCACGGCCCCGAGCCGTACCGACCCGGCGGTGATCCGCAACTTCTGCGTCATCGCCCACATCGACCACGGCAAGTCGACGCTGGCCGACCGGATGCTCGAGTACACCGGCGTGCTCGACGAGCGCTCCCGCCGCGCGCAGTACCTCGACCGCATGGACATCGAGCGCGAGCGGGGCATCACGATCAAGAGCCAGGCCGTCCGCCTGCCGTGGACCGCCACCCAGGGCGAGGAGGCCGGCAACGCCTTCGTCCTCAACCTCATCGACACGCCGGGCCACGTCGACTTCACGTACGAGGTGTCGCGGTCGCTCGCCGCCTGCGAGGGGGCGCTGCTGCTCGTCGACGCGGCCCAGGGCATCGAGGCGCAGACGCTGGCGAACCTCTACCTCGCCCTCGAGAACGACCTGCACATCATCCCGGTCCTCAACAAGATCGACCTGCCGGCGGCCCAGCCCGACAAGTACGCCGCCGAGCTCGCGCACATCATCGGGTGCGAGCCGTCCGATGTGCTGCGCGTGAGTGCGAAGACCGGCGAGGGCGTCACGGCGCTGCTGGACACGATCGTCCACGACGTCCCGCCGCCGGTCGGCGACCCGGATGCGCCCGCTCGCGCGATGATCTTCGACTCGACGTACGACACGTACCGCGGGGTCGTCACGTACGTCCGCGTGGTGGACGGGTACCTGCCGTCGCGCGACAAGGTGCTCATGATGTCGACACGGGCCCAGCACGACACGCTGGAGGTCGGCGTGATCTCCCCGGAGCCGAAGCCGACGGAGGGGCTCGGCGTCGGCGAGGTCGGGTACCTCATCACCGGGGTCAAGGACGTGCGCCAGTCCAAGGTGGGCGACACGGTGACGACCTCGTCCGGGCGGGCGACGCAGATGCTCGCCGGGTACAAGGAGCCCAAGCCCATGGTCTTCTCCGGGCTCTATCCGATCGACGGTGACCAGTACCCGGACCTCCGCGACGCGCTCGACAGGCTCCAGCTCAACGACGCCGCGCTCGTGTTCGAACCGGAGACGTCGGTCGCGCTGGGGTTCGGGTTCCGCTGCGGGTTCCTCGGAATGCTGCATCTGGAGATCACCCGGACGCGCCTGGAGCGGGAGTTCGGCCTCGAGCTCATCTCGACGGCCCCGAACGTCGTGTACCGCGTGGTCATGGAGTCGGGGGAGGAGCTCACAGTCACCAACCCGAGCGAGTTCCCCGGCGGCAAGGTCGCCTCCGTCCACGAGCCGGTGGTGCGGTCCACGGTGCTCGGACCGAGCGAGTTCATCGGCCCGGTCATGGAGCTCTGCCAGACCCGTCGCGGCGTGCTCGGCGGAATGGACTACCTGTCCGAGGACCGGGTCGAGCTCCGCTACACGCTGCCGCTCGCCGAGATCGTCTTCGACTTCTTCGACGCGCTCAAGTCGAAGACCCGCGGGTACGCGAGCTTCGACTACGAGCCGGTGGGCGAGCAGGAGGCCGACCTGGTCAAGGTCGACATCCTGCTGCAGGGAGAGCCTGTGGACGCGTTCAGCGCGATCGTCCACCGCGACAAGGCGTACGCGTACGGCGTGGACATGACGAAGAAGCTGCGCGAGCTGATCCCGCGGCAGCAGTTCGAGGTGCCGATCCAGGCCGCGATCGGCTCGCGGATCATCGCCAGGGAGAACATCCGCGCCATCCGCAAGGACGTCCTCGCGAAGTGCTACGGCGGCGACATCAGCCGCAAGCGCAAGCTGTTGGAGAAGCAGAAGGAGGGCAAGCGGCGGATGAAGACGGTGGGGCGCGTGGAGGTTCCCCAGGAGGCCTTCATCGCCGCGCTGTCCACCGAGGTGTCGACTGACAAGCCCAAGAAGTGAGCAGCAGACGGTGGCCCCGGACGTTCAGGCCGGGCAGGCTGGCCGGATGAGCGCGCCGCCCCCCGCCCGCCTCCTCTCGGTGAACTGCGGCCAGCCCCGACCCGTCCCGTGGGGGAGCCTCAAGCGCTCGGCGATCGACAAGCAGCCCGTCGAGGGACGGGTCCGGGTCCACCGGCTCGGGCTCGACGGGGACGCCGTGGCCGACACGGAGAGTCACGGGGGTGTCGACCAGGCGGTCTACGCGTTCGCCCGGGAGGACCTCGACGAGTGGGCCGGCCTGCTCGGCCGCGAGCTCGCGAGCGGCAGCTTCGGCGAGAACCTCACCACCCTGGGCCTCGACGTCACCGGCGCGGTCATCGGCGAACGCTGGCGGGCCGGGACCGCCGTCGTCGAGGTGTCCAGCCCGCGCATCCCGTGCTCGGTGTTCGCCGGGTGGATGGACGAGCAGAAGTGGGTCAAGCGGTTCACCCAGCGGGGGCGGCCCGGGGCGTACCTGCGGGTCGTCGAGGAGGGCGCGCTCGAGGTGGGCGATGCCGTCGAGGTCGTCCACCGCCCCGCGCACGGGCTGACCCTGGGAGAGACGTTCCGCGCGCTGACCGGTGACCGGGAGCTCGTGCCGCGCCTGCTCGACGCTCCCGAGCTGCCCGCGGGGTCCCACGCGTACGCCCGGCGGATCCTCGGGCGCTGACCCAGACCTCGCCGGTCTGGCCGCCGCTGAGCACCTGCCGCTGACGCACACTGGAGCCATGCCCTCGACGCCGCCGGACGGTGAGCCCGCTCCACGCGACGGGGCGCTGCCGCCGTCCGCGCTGTCGGGGCTGGGGAGCCGCCCGTTCAGCGTGTACGTGCACGTGCCGTTCTGCGCCACCCGCTGCGGCTACTGCGACTTCACCACCTACACCGCGACCGAGCTCGGCGGGGGCGCGTCCCAGGCCGCCTACGCGCAGACTGCGGTGCGCGAGGTCCGGCTGGCGCGGCAGGTCCTCGGCGCCGCTGACGTGCCGGTGCAGACGGCGTTCTTCGGCGGGGGCACGCCCACCCTGCTCCCCGCGGGCGACCTCGCGCGGATCCTCGACGCGATCCGCGACGAGTTCGGGCTCGCGCCGGACGCCGAGGTCACCACCGAGGCCAACCCCGACTCGGTGGACGCGCGCGGGCTGGCCGACCTGCGCGAGGCCGGGTTCACCCGCGTCTCGTTCGGCATGCAGAGCGCGGTGCCCCACGTCCTCGCGGTGCTCGACCGTACGCACACGCCCGGGCGTGCCGAGCAGGCCGTTGCCGAAGCGCGTACGGCCGGCTTCGACCACGTCAACCTCGACCTCATCTACGGCACACCCGGGGAGACCGAGTCCGACTGGGGCGGCTCCCTGCGCGCAGTGCTCGACACCGGCACCGACCACGTGAGCGCGTACGCCTTGGTCGTCGAGCCGGGCACCCGCCTGGCCGCACAGGTCCGGCGGGGCGAGGTCCCGGCGCCGGACGACGACGTGCTCGCTGACCGGTACCTCCAGGCCGAGGAGGTCCTGGGGTCGGCGGGGCTGGGCTGGTACGAGGTGTCGAACTGGGCCACCTCCGCCGACGCGCAGTGCCGGCACAACCTCGCGTACTGGCGCGGCGACGACTGGTGGGGCGTCGGGCCCGGGGCGCACAGCCACGTCGGCGGCGTGCGCTGGTGGAACGTCCGGCACCCGGCCCCGTACGCGGAGCGCCTGGCCGAGTGCGCGAGCCCGGCGCTCTCCCGCGAGGTGCTCGGCGAGGAGGACCGCCGGGTCGAGCGGGTCATGCTCGGCATCCGGTTGGCGGCCGGGCACCCTCTCGCCGACCTGGGCGATGCGGGTGTCGCGGCTGCTGCGCGCTGTGTCGCCGACGGCCTGCTCGAGCCCAAGGCGTACGAGGAGGGGCGAGGCGTGCTCACCGTGCGTGGCCGGCTTCTCGCCGACGCCGTGGTGCGCGACCTGCTCGCGTGAGACCTGGTGGGCCGTCTCGCGGTGCGCTACTTCACCATCCTGATCGTGAGCGGGTAGCGGTACAGCTCACCGCGGCTCGCCGCGATCGCCGCGATGATCGTGTACACGACGCCCACGATCAGTGCGGCGATCATGGTGAAGATCCCGATGATCACGAAGATGAGCAGGGCGGACACGATCACGGCGATGAGGAGCGTGAGGTGGAAGTTCAGCGCCTCGACCGCATGGTGACGGACGAAGGGCGACTCCTTGCCCTTCGTGAGCATGACGATGAGCGGGCCGATCAGCGCGATCACGAAGTAGCTCAGGTGGGTCAAAAGGGCCCACGTGCGCTCGTCGCTCGTGCTCTCGGCCGCTGAGGGTCCCCATCCGGGCGCGCCCCACTCCGGGGGTGGCTGGGCTCCGGGACCCGGGGTGCCGGGCTGCTGGGCTCCAGGTGGTGTCCCCAGCGGCCCGCTCTGGGGCGGGGGCTGGGGGGCTCCCGCCGGCGGAGGTGGCTGCGCTCCCGGCCCGGGCGTGCCCGGCTGCTGGGGGTCCGGCTCGTGCGGTGTCGTGGTCATGACGACTCCTCCCGACTCCTGCTCAGACTAGGGCGGGCAGGCAGGGCAGGGGCGACCTTCGTCAGGGAGCCGTCACAAAGTCGATGAGCTCCTCCACGCGTCCGAGCAGGGCAGGCTCGAGGTCGGCGTAGGAGCCCACCGCGGCGAGGATGCGCCGCCACGCCGCGCCCGTGTCCTGCGGCCAGCCCAGCGCGTCGCACACCCCCTCCTTCCAGGGGACGCCGCGGGGGACGTCCGGCCAGGCAGGGATCCCGACCGCCGACGGCTTGACCGCCTGCCAGACGTCCACGTACGGGTGGCCGACCACGAGGACGGACGGCGAGGACACCTCGACGGCCAGGCGGCTCTCCTTCGACCCCGGCACCAGGTGGTCGACCAGGACGCCGAGACGGCGGCCCCGGCCGGGGGAGAACGACCGCACGACGGCGGGGAGGTCGTCCACGCCCTCGAGGTACTCGACCACGATGCCGTCGACGCGCAGGTCGTCGCCCCACACGCGCTCCACCAGCTCGGCGTCGTGGCGTCCCTCGACGAGGATGCGGCTCTCCCGGGCGACGCGGGCCCGCTGCCCGTCCACGGCGACCGAGCCGGACGCCGTACGCGTCGGCCGGGCCGGTGCCTGCCCACCGGAAGGCCGGGGCGGGACGAGCACGACCGGCTCGCCTGCCAACAGGAAACCCGGGCCGAGGGGGAAGGCCTTGCGGCGTCGGTGCCGGTCCTCCAGCGAGACGATCACGCCTCCAGGGCCCTTCTCGACCGCGACCACCGCCCCGCACCAGCCGGTCTCGGCGTCCTCGACGACGAGGTCGCGCTCGGCCTCCACCTCACGGGCCGGGGGTCGCCTGCCGTGCTGGCGCCAGTCCCCGGCGAGGACGTCACGTCCGTAGTCCCTGCCGTACACGCCGTGACCGTACCGATCCCGGCGTGCGGGCAGGGTGACCGGCACGCCGCTCGGGGGTCACGAGGGGCGTGCGCCCGGCCCACGTGGGGAACGGAGAGGGTCATGGCAGGCACGGGTCTCGTCCTGGGCGCCGGAGGCGTCACCGGCGAGGCGTTCCACCGCGGCGTCCTCCGCGCGCTGCGTGACGTGGCCGGGTGGGACGCGCGGAGCGCACCGCTCATCGTGGGCACCTCGGCGGGGGCGCTGGTGGCCGCCTCGCTGCGTAGCCCCGGTGCGGAGGCGACCGGGGACCGCGGCCTCGACGACGTGGCCGCCGGCGTGCCGGACGGGCGGCTGGCACCTCTGCCGGCCCTTGGCGTCCTCGCCGCTGCCGCCAGGCGGCCGTGGCGTGCACGGCTCGGCGTGCTGGCCTCGAGCGTGGTGCCGCCGTGGGGACAGTCGACCGACTTCCTCACCGACGGGCTGGTGCGGCGGTTCGGTGACGACTGGCCCGACCGCGACCTCTGGGTCACCGCGGTCCGTCGCCGCGACGGGCGCCGCATCGTCTTCGGGCGGCCGGGCGCGCCGCCGGTGACGGTCGCCGAGGCGGTGTCCGCGTCCTGCGCCGTGCCCGGGGTGTTCCGGCCCGTCGTCGCCGCGGGCGAGGCGTACGTGGACGGTGGGGCGCACTCGCCGACCAACGCCGACGCCCTGCTCCGCGGGACGGACGACCTCGACCTCGCGATCGTGAGCGCGCCGATGGCCGTGTCCCTGCGCGGGGTACGTCCGACCCTGGACCTGTCTCTGCGCCTGCTCTGGCGCCGCTATCTTGCCGAGGAGGTCGTCCGGTTGCGCCGGCGTGGCGTTGCCGTGTGGACGTTCACCCCGGGGGGCAGACTGCTGGCGGTCCTGGGCGTCAACCCGTTGCGTGCCGAGCGGGTGGACGAGGTCGAGGAGCTGGCGTACGCGAGCGCCTGCCGCGAGGTGGAGCAGCGCCTCGAGGCCGGCGGCACGCTCGTCCCGAGCCCGTCCGCCCCGGCACGCGGACCCGAGAGGAGCGCAACCGAGCGACCTGCACGTAGACTTGGCACTCGCAGTGCGTGAGTGCCAGAGGGAGGTGGCCGGTGCTCGAGGACCGCAAGCTCGAAGTGCTCCGCGCCATCGTCGAGGACTACGTGTCCACCCAGGAGCCGGTGGGGTCGAAGTCGCTCGTCGAACGCCACAACCTCGGTGTCTCCCCGGCGACGATCCGCAACGACATGGCCGCGCTCGAGGAGGAGGGCTACATCGCCCAGCCCCACACGAGCGCGGGCCGCATCCCCACGGACAAGGGCTACCGGCTCTTCGTCGACCGGCTCTCCTCGGTCAAGCCGCTGAGCCAGGCGGAGCGCCGGGCGATCTCGCAGTTCCTCGACGGTGCGGTGGACCTCGACGACGTGGTGGACCGCACCGTCAGGCTGCTCGCACAGATCACGCGGCAGGTGGCGGTGGTCCAGTACCCCTCGCTCAGCCGGTCGACCGTGCGGCACGTCGAGCTCGTGCCGGTGTCGAGCACGCGGGTCATGCTCGTCCTCATCACGAACACCGGCCGGGTCGAGCAGCGGCTCGTCGAGGCGCAGCACGAGGTCCCCGATCAGGTCGTCGGTGACCTGCGCGCCCGGCTCAACCAGGTGGTCGCGGGTCGCGGGCTGGGCGACGTCCCCGATGCGATCGCGGACCTGACCGAGGCGTACGGCGCGGAGGAGCGTCCGCTCGTCGCCGGCGTGATCTCCACCCTGATCGAGTGCCTCGTGGACCAGCACGAGGAGCGGGTCGTGCTCGGCGGCACGGCGAACCTCACCCGGTTCGGCCAGGACTTCCCGCTCACCGTGCAGCCCGTCCTGGAGGCGCTGGAGGAACACGTCGTCCTGCTGCGCCTGCTCGGCGAGGCGAGCAACCCGTCCGCGCTCACCGTGCGGATCGGGCACGAGAACCCGTACGAGGGGCTCACGAGCACCTCGGTGGTCTCGATCGGGTACGGCGCAGGACCGGAGGCCGTGGCGAAGCTCGGCGTCCTCGGCCCCACACGAATGGACTACCCCGGCACGATGGGAGCGGTACGCGCAGTGGCCAGGTACGTCGGACAGATCCTCGCGGGGTCCTAGGTGGCCGATTACTACACGACCCTGGGAATTCGCCGAGACGCGACCCCGGACGAGGTCAAGAAGGCCTACCGGAGGCTCGCCCGTGAGCTCCACCCGGACGTCAACCCCGACCCGGAGACGCAGGAGCGTTTCAAGGAGGTCACCCGGGCGTACGAGGTGCTCTCGGACCCGAAGAAGCGCCAGGTGTACGACATGGGCGGCGACCCGCTCGGCCAGGGCTCCGCGGCCGGCGGGGCCGGCGGGTTCGGGGCCGGGTTCGGGTTCTCCGACATCATGGACGCGTTCTTCGGCGCGGCGACCACGCGCGGCCCCCGCAGCCGCAGCCGCCGCGGCCAGGACGCGCTGATCCGCCTCGAGATCGACCTGTCCGAGGCGGCGTTCGGCACCAAGCGCGACATCACCGTCGACACCGCCGTGACCTGCCCGACGTGCGGGGGCCCTGGCGCGGCGCCCGGCACCGAGCCGGCGACGTGCGACATCTGCCACGGCCGTGGCGAGGTGCAGCAGGTGCAGCGCTCGTTCCTCGGCCAGATCATGACCGCGCGCCCGTGCCCGCAGTGCGGGGGGTACGGCAGCGTGATCCCTGACCCGTGCGGCGAGTGCTCGGGGGAGGGCCGGGTGCGTACGCGGCGCGACCTCACCGTGAAGATCCCCGCCGGCGTGGACACGGGCACCCGCATCCAGCTGGCCGGCGAGGGCGAGGTCGGTCAGGGCGGCGGGCCGGCGGGCGACCTCTACGTCGAGATCGTCGAGGCGCCGCACCCGGTGTTCAGCCGCAAGGGGGACGACCTGCACTGCACGGTCGCGGTGCCGATGACCGCCGCCGCGCTCGGCACGTCGATCACCCTGGAGTCCCTCGACGGGCCGCAGGAGATCGAGATCAGGCCGGGCACCCATACCGGGCAGGTCATCACGCTCGGCGCGCGCGGCATCGCCCACCTGCGCGGCACCGGGCGCGGGGACCTCCTCGTCCACATCGACGTGGAGACCCCGACGAGGCTCGACGACCGGCAGCGCGAGCTGCTGCGCGAGCTGGCGTCGCTGCGGGACGAGGAGCGCCCCGAGGGTCGTGTCGCGCCGGGCGTGGGCGGGCTGTTCTCCCGCCTGCGGGACGCCTTCAACTCCCGCTGACCGGGGCGTCACCCGTGAGCCCGCCGGTGTTCCTCGTGGAGGCGGCACGCCTCGCCGGTGACGCCGCAGCGGTCGGGGCGACCGTCCGGCTCGAGGGTCCCGAGGGCCGGCACGCGGTCCGCGTCCGGCGGCTGGCGGTGGGGGAACAGGTCGATCTCGCCGACGGAGCGGGGACGCGGGCCCACTGCGTGGTCGCGCGGGCCGCCTCGGACGTGCTCGAGCTGCGGGTCACCGGACGCGAGGTCGAACCCGAGCCGGTGCCGCGCGTCGTCGTCGTCCAGGCCCTGGCCAAGGGGGATCGCGCCGAGCGTGCTGTCGAGGCGATGACCGAGGTGGGCGTGGACGCGGTGGTGCCGTGGGCGGCGTCCCGTTCGGTGGTGCGCTGGCGGGACGACCGGGCGGAGCGGGCGCTGGCCCGGTGGCGTGCGGTCGCCCGGGAGG
>JBOGEN010000080.1:0-6517 GCA_050743265.1 Actinomycetes bacterium | reverse complement strand
CCGCGCGGAGCACCTCGTCGACCCGACACCCGAGCGACTGCGCCGTCTCCTCGGCGCGGCGCCGGGCACCGTCGTCGCGATGACGCTCGCGCCGGAGCGGCCCGGCGCGCTGGACGCCGTACGACGCCTCGTCGAGGCGGGCGTGCTCGTCGCGGTCGGTCACTCGGACGCGACCGCCGCGCAGGTCCGTGCCGCTGGGGACGACGGCGCCCGGATGGTCACCCACGTGTTCAACGCCCAGCGGGGGCTGCACCACCGTGAGATGGGCGTCTCCGGTACGGCCCTGGTGGACGACCGACTCTCCCCGGGCCTGATCCTCGACCTGCACCACGTCGTCGCGGACGCCGTACGGCTCGTGTTCGCCGTCGCAGGTGACCGGGTCGTGCTCGTCACCGACGCGGTGGCGGCGGCGGACATGCCGCCCGGGCGGTACGTCCTGGGCGGCGAGCCCGTCGTGGTCACCGAGGACGGGCCACCGCTGCGCGACGACGGCGTCATCGCCGGGTCAGGCCTCAGGCTGGACGACGCGGTGGCCCATGCGGTCGGCCTCGGGGTCGACCTCGTGACCGCGGTCGAGGCGGCAAGCCGGCGTCCCGCGGACCTGCTCGGCCGGCCCGATCTGGGCAGGCTCGAGCCCGGTGCCCGCGGCGACCTCGTCTGGCTCGGCGACGACCTGCGGGCTCGGGCCACGTGGACGTCGGGGCACCTCGCGTTCGGGACGGTGCCGCGCGCGGTGTCCGCGGGGGCGCAGCGGTGACCGGGACGTCCCCGACCCGGATGCGGGCCGAGATCGCCGAGCAGCCGGACGCGGTGGCGCGCACGCTCGCGCGCCTGCGCCCGGAGATGCCCGAGCTGCGCCGGCTCGTCGCGTCCTGCCGGCACGTGTTGTTGCTCGCCCGAGGGTCGTCCGACAACGCCGCGGTCTACGCGCAGTACGCGTGCAGCACCCGTGGCCGCCGGCTGGCCACGCTGGGTTCGCCCTCGCTCGCGACCGCCTACCGGGCGGAGGTCGACCTGCACGGCGTGCTCGCGGTCGGCGTCTCGCAGTCGGGGGCGACCGAGGAGATCGTCGACGCCCTGGCCTGGGCCGCACGGTCGGGTGCGGCCACGCTCGCGGTGACCAACGACCCGGCGTCGCCGCTCGCGGCCCGCGCCGACCTCGCGCTCGTGACCGACGCCGGGAGCGAGCGTGCCGTCCCCGCCACCAAGACGTACACGACTCAGCTCACGGCGCTCGCGGTGCTGGCCGAGGCGCTCGCGGGTGAGGACGGGACCGGCCGGCTCGACCTCGTCCCGCCGGAGATGGCGCGCATGCTCGAGACCGCGGCGGAGGCCGAGCGGGTCGCCGGCCTGCTCGTCGACGCGGAGCGTCTCGTCGTCACCGGGCGCGGCTTCACCGCCTCGACCGCGTACGAGATCGCGCTCAAGCTCACCGAGACCTGCCACGTCACCGCGCTCGGCCTGTCGTACGGCGACCTCCTGCATGGTCCGATCGCCGCCGTGGACGAGGGCACGCCCGTTCTCGTCGCGGCCCCGCGTGAGGGTCCGGTGCTGCCCGGGCTCGCCGACCTCGCGCGGCGGCTGCACTCGACCGGGACCCGGGTGTACGGCATCGGCGGCGACGCGTCCCTCACCGAGCACTGCGACGCGGCGCTGCCCGGGCCGTCGCTCCCCGAGGATCTCGCCCCGCTCGCCCTGGTCGTCCCCGGGCAGCTCGTCGCCGAGGCGCTGGCCCGCGCCAAGGGCCTCGACCCGGACGTACCCCGCGGGCTCGGCAAGGTGACCCAGACGTGAGCCGGCCGGGGCCGCACCTGACACGCGGCGGCTGACCCGCTGCGTACCACGGCGAGCCGGCAGCGCCGGACGAAGGAGGAGACCGATGGCGGACGTCGCCGAGCAGATCGTCGCCGCGCTGGGCGGTGCAGGCAACATCGTCGAGATCGAGCCGTGCATCACCCGGCTGCGGACCGAGGTGGGCGACCCCGACCTCGTCGACGAGGCCGCCCTGCGGGCCGCGGGAGCGCACGGGGTGCTGCGCTCGGGCAGCGTGGTGCAGGTCGTCGTCGGTCCGCAGGCGGACACGATCGCGAGCGACATCGAGGACCTGCTCGAGTGAGCTCGACGACCGAGCCTTCTGGCCCGCTGCGGGTGGGTGCGCCGGTGCCCGGTCGGGTGCTCGCGCTCGCCGAGGTTCCCGACCCGGTCTTCGCGGGCGGCATGGTCGGGCCCGGGCTCGCCGTGGACCCGGAGCGGGGGCCCGTGCAGGCGGTGTCCCCGGTGGCCGGGCGGCTGTTCAAGGTGCACCCGCACGCGTTCGTCGTCCTCACACCGGACGGGCGCGGCGTCCTCGTCCACCTGGGCATCGACACGGTCGCGCTGAAGGGCGACGGCTTCACCCGGCTCGCGGCGGAGGGCGACGACGTACGCCCGGGTGACCCGGTCGTCGTCTGGGACGCCGCCGAGGTCGAGCGGGGCGGGCGCGCCCCCTCCTGCCCGGTCGTCGCGCTGGACGCCGACCCTGCCCGTGTGACCCTGACGTCGCGCCGGCCGGACGCCGTCGTCGCCGCAGGAGACACCCTGTTCACATGGACGTGAACCTGGACGGTCCGGGGAGCCTGCGCCCCGGCGACCGCTCCGTCGGCGGTCCCAGCAACAAGGGGCTGGCGGACGTGCAGGCCGCGGTGTTCGACCTCGACGGCACGCTCGTGCTGTCCGAGGCACGCAACCGCGCGGTGTGGACGGGCTTCTTCGACGCGCACGGCGTGGAGGTCGACGAGGCGCTCCTCGCGTTCGTGACCGGGCGCCGTGGCGAGGACTCGCTGACCGAGCTTGCCCACCTCTTCCCCGGCTGGACGCTCGACGGCCTGGCCGACTCGATCCGCGAGGTCGAGGGTCGCCTGGCGCTGCCCGCGGTCGAGGCCGTGCCCGGGGCGGTGGCGTACGTGCAGCGGTTGCACCGGGCGGGCGTCCCACTGGCGCTGGTCACGTCCGCGCGGGGGGCGCACGCGGCCGGGCACCTCCAGGACACGGGACTGGCCGAGGCACTCGCCGTCCGCGTGGTCGCGGAGGACGTGCAGCAGGGAAAGCCGCACCCGGAGGGCTACCTCGCCGCATGCGACGCGCTGAGGGTCGAGCCCGCCTGTGCCGTCGCGTTCGAGGACTCGGCGGCCGGCGTCGCGGCGGTGAAAGCGGCCGGCATGTACTGCGTCGCGCTGACCACCACGCACGAGGTGGTCGCGCTCGACGGTGCCGACCTGATCGTGTCCGACCTCAGCACGCTGGTCTGGCCGCCGCTCCCCGCGTCCACCTGACGGCGGCTCCTCTCCCTGCCATGGCGGCGGGCCCCCGGCCCTCTCCGCAGCACGGCTGTGGATCGGTGAGGATGGGGGCATGTCGCAGACCCCCACCGAGAGCGCGCCGGCGCCCGGCCGCAGGCGCGGGTCGCAGACCGTCACGGACATGGTCCGCTCGCTCGGCGTGGTGCTGCTCGTGGTCGCGGTGATCCTCATCATCACGCCACGCGAGCACAGTGACCCGACGCCGGAGATCGACTACGCGACCGAGCTGGCGTCCGCACGCCGGGGAGCCCCGTACGCGCTGCTGGCGCCGCAGGCCCTGCCGGCGACCTGGGACGCGACGAGCGTGCGCTACCGCACCGCGGCGGACGGTGACGTGACCTGGCACCTCGGCTTCGAGACCCCGTCCGACCAGTACGCGGGGCTGGAGCAGTCCGACGGCGACAGCGAGGCGTTCGTCGCGACGCAGAGCCTGGGGGGCCGTCCGGACGGGCGGGTCGAGCTCGAGGGCCGCACGTGGGAGCGGTACGTGAGCACCGAGCAGGAGCGCCGGTCGCTCGTCCGTGTCACCGACGGCGTCACCGTCGTCGTCGCCGGCAGCGCCGGGTGGGGTGAGCTGCAGCGTCTCGCCACCGCCTTGCGGCCGGGGTGACGGAGGCCAGGCGCACCGGCCGCGGCATCACCGCGGGGACCCGTCAGGACGGAGGCGCGGTCTCGTCGTCGGAGGTCTCCAACGCGGCGGTGAGCCGGGCCCGGGCACCGTCGAGCCGGTCCTGGCACACCCGCGCCAGGTGCTCTCCCCGCTCCCACAGGGCGAGCGACTCCTCGAGGGTGAGACCGCCCGCCTCGAGCCGCGAGACGACCTGGGCGAGCTCGTCCCTCGCCTGCTCGTAGCCCAGCTCGTTCTCGGGCTGGTCCTCGGCGGCGGCGGTCATGGGCCCCACCCTAGGCCGAGACCCGCGCGTCGCCCGGGCGCTCGCCGCGCGCGTCACGTCTCCGCCCCGTCGTGGGCCCCGTCCACGGCCTCGACTCCGGCTTCGTCTGCCGCGGGCCCCGCTGCCGCGGGCCCCTCTGCCGTGGCCCCCTCTGCCCTGGCCTCCCCTGACCTGCCGGCGCGACGGCCCGTGACGCGCACGTCCAACCCGCCCGACGCGAGTCGTACGCCGAGGGTGTCGCCGTCCTCGACCTCGTCGTACGCGGCGACCACGCGGCCGTCGGCCCGCTGGACGATCGCGTACCCCCGGTCGAGCGTCGCTGCGGGGGACAGCGCCCGCACCCGGGCCCGAGTGTGGACGAGCTCGTCCCGCGCCCGGTCGAGCCGTGCCGCGAGGCAGCGGCGCGCCCGGTCCCGCAGGCCGGAGACGTCCGCGGCCCGGCGGTCGAGCTCCCGGTGGGGTGCCGCGAGCACCGGGCGCGCCCGCAGCCCGTCGACGGTGTGCTGTTCGCGGTCGAGCCGTGCGGTCACGCTGCGTCGGCCGCGGTCGCGCAGGTGCGCGACGAGTCGCTGTTCCTCGCCCACGTCCGGGACGACCCGTTTCGCGGCGTCGGTCGGCGTGGAGGCGCGGACGTCCGCGACGTGGTCGAGCAGCGGCGCGTCCTGCTCGTGCCCGATCGCGCTCACCAGCGGCGTACGGCAGGCGGCGACGACGCGGAGCAGGGCCTCGTCCGAGAACGGCAGCAGGTCCTCGAGAGAGCCCCCGCCGCGTGCTACCACGATCACGTCCACCTCGGGGTCGCGGTCGAGGGCCTGGACCGCCTCGGTGACCTGGCCGACCGCCAGCGGTCCCTGCACCGCGACGTTCTCCACCCGGAACCGCACCCCCGGCCACCGCCGCCGCGCGTTCTCCAGCACGTCGTGCTCCGCCGCCCCGCCCCGGCCCGAGACCAGGCCGACCACACGCGGCAGGAACGGGAGCGGGCGCTTGCGCCCGGCCGCGAACAGGCCCTCGGCGGCGAGCATGGTGCGGAGTCGTTCCACCCGGGCCAGCAGCTCCCCGACCCCGACCGGGCGGATCTCCTCGAGCGCGAGGGAGAGCGTCCCCCGGTTCATGTAGAAGGTGGGACGGCCGCGCACGATCACCCGCGCACCGTCCGCGAGCGTCCCCGCGACCTCGTCGAAGAGCGCTCGCTGGCAGGTGCAGCGCAGCGAGACGTCAGCCACCGGGTCGCGGAGTGTGACGAACACCACGCCGGCACCCGGGCGCCGGTTCACCTCGGTGACCTGGCCCTCCACCCAGACGCTGCCCAGGCGGGAGATCCACTGCCCGATCAGGTTGGCGATCGTGCGGACGGGTGCCGGCTTCTCCGGCGAGGTGTCGAGGGCCACGCGCTCGATCTACGCCATCCCGGCCCCGTACGCAACCACCGCCTCGGGGGTGGACCCGCCCGGGGCGGGACGGCCGACCCGCGAGCGCACCTACCATGGGGCCCATGACCTCGCCGACCCGCCGTGTCCTGCTCGCCGCGCCCCGGGGCTACTGCGCCGGCGTGGACCGGGCCGTGGAGACCGTGGAGAGGGCGCTCGAGCTGTACGGCCCGCCGGTGTACGTCCGCAAGCAGATCGTGCACAACAAGCACGTCGTCGAGACGCTGGAGAAGCGGGGCGCGATCTTCGTCGAGGAGACCTCGGAGGTACCGGAGGGTGCCCGGGTGGTGTTCTCGGCCCACGGCGTCGCCCCGTCCGTGCACGAGGAGGCGCGGGCGCGCAGCCTCTCCGCGATCGACGCCACGTGCCCGCTCGTCACGAAGGTGCACGCCGAGGCGCGCCGGTTCGCAAACCAGGACTACGACATCCTGCTGATCGGCCACGAGGGTCACGAGGAGGTGGAGGGCACCTCCGGCGAGGCCCCCACACGCGTCCAGCTCGTCGACGGGCCGGACGCCGTGGACGACGTCCACGTGCGCGACCCGAGCAAGGTGGTGTGGCTGTCCCAGACCACGCTGTCGGTGGACGAGACGCAGAAGACGGTCGAGGCGCTGCGCACCCGGCTGCCGCTCCTGCAGGACCCGCCGAGCGACGACATCTGCTACGCCACCCAGAACCGGCAGGTCGCCATCAAGTTGGTGGCCGCCGAGTCCGACCTCTTCATCGTGTTCGGGTCCACGAACTCGTCCAACTCGGTACGTCTGGTGGAGGTCGCGCTCGAGTCCGGCGCCACGGCCGCGTACCTCGTGGACAAGGCCGACGAGGTCGACGAGGCCTGGCTCGAGGGCGTCGGCAC
>JBOGEN010000079.1:0-4164 GCA_050743265.1 Actinomycetes bacterium | reverse complement strand
CCCCCGCCCTGCGGCGCGACGGCGGCTCATGGGACGCGGCCGGCGTCGGGGTCACCGTCGACGGCGACCTGCTGTCCGGTACCGCGGCCCACGTCGAGTACGCGCACGTGGCCGACCGGCTCGTGGTCGCCGCCACCGGCAGCGAGGCCAGCAGCGGGGCCAGCGGCGACGTCAGCCTCTGGCTCGTCGACCCGGACGCCCCCGAGGTGACGGTCACCCGTCAGGACGCCCTCGACCGGTCGACCCGGGTGGCGCGCGTGACGTTCGAGGGCGCGCCGGGTGAGCGGTTGACCCAGGGGTCGGACGCCGTGCTCACCGACGTCCTCGACCGGGCAGCGGTGCTGTACGCGAACGACCTCGTCGGGCTGGCTCGCGAGTCCTTGACCCGTACCGTCGCGTACGACAGCCAGCGCGAGCAGTTCGGACGTCCGGTCGGGTCGTTCCAGGCGCTCAAGCACCACATGGCCGACCTGCACGTCGGCCTCACGATGGCCGAGCACGCCGGCCTGTACGCCGCGCACGCAGCCGACGCCGGGCTGCCCGACGCTCGGATCGCGGCCTCGATCGCGAAGGCCAAGGCGAGCGACGTCGCCCGCGAGGTGACGGCGGCGATGGTCCAGTACCACGGCGGAATTGGGTACACCTGGGAGCATGAGACGCACCTCTTCTTCAAGCGCGCAAAGCGCGAGGAGTACGCCTACGGCGACGCCAGCACCCACCGCGAGCGGATCGCCCGCCACGTCGTGGACGTGGCCGGCTGACGTGGCCGTGAACCACGCCGGAGGACAGGCGTGAACGGGGCCCAGGCGCTCGTCCGCGCTGCCGCGGACGCCCGTGTCGAGGTCTGCTTCGCCAACCCGGGGACGACCGAGCTCGACCTCGTGACGGCGCTGGACGGTGAGCCGCGGATCCGGCCGGTGCTCAGCCTGTTCGAAGGCGTGGCGACCGGGGCCGCCGACGGCTACACCCGCATGGCCGGACGTCCCGCACTGGCGCTCGTCCACCTCGGCCCCGGGTTCGCCAACGGAGCGGCCTGCCTGCACAACGCACGGCGCTCGGCGAGCCCCGTGGTCACCCTGGTCGGCGACCACGCCACCTGGCACCGCCCGTACGACCCCCCGCTGGCGAGCGACATCGCCGGGCTGGCCAAGCCTGTCTCGGTGTGGGTCAGGGAGTCGCGGACGGCTGCGGCCCTGCCGGGCGACCTGGGCGACGCGCTGGTCGCGGCCACCGGCACGCCGGGCCCGGTCACGCTCGTCGTACCCGCGGACGTGCAGGCCGAGCAGGTCGACGCGTACGGGAGCCCGGCCGCGCCGCAGTCGGCCCGCGGCACGGTGTCCGACGGCGAGATTCGCGAGGCGGCCAAGGCACTCGAGGGGGCCGGCCGCGTCACCCTCCTCCTCGGCGGGGACGCCACGACCGCCGAGGGGCTGCGGGCCGCAGCCCTCATCGCCGAGGCCACGGGGTGCCGGCTGATGCTGGAGAAGTTCCCGACCCGTGTCGAGCGCGGCGGCGGGCTGCCCGCGGTCGACAAGCTCGGCTACTTTCCCGAGGTGGCGGCCGGGAGCCTGCCCTCGGACGGCGCGGTCGTCCTCGTGGGGGCGCGCGAGCCTGTCGCGTTCTTCGGCTACCCGGGTCTGCCGAGCTCCGAGATCCCGCAGGGATGCTCGGTCACGACCCTCGCCCGTCCGGACGAAGCCGCGGCCGATGCGCTCCGGCGTCTGGCCGAGCGGGTCGCGGAGAGCGGGGACGCCACGAGCGGTGGTGCGCTCTCGAACTTTCCGCCCCCGACCGGCGAGGCACCGCGCGGCCCGCTGACCGCGCAGACGTTCGGCCCCGCCGTGGCCTCGGTGCAGCCGGAGGGCGCGATCGTCGTGGACGAGGGCATCACGAGCACGCGCGAGTACCTCACGAGGTCGCACGGGGCGCCCCCGCACACGTACCTGGCGAACGCGGGCGGGGCGATCGGGCACGGGATGCCGCTCGCCACCGGCGCCGCGGTCGCCGCGCCGGACCGTCCGGTGCTCGCGCTGCAGGCGGACGGCAGCGGCATGTACACGCTGCAGGCGCTCTGGACGCAGGCGCGCGAAGGCCTCGACGTGACCACGGTCGTCTGCGCGAACCGCAGCTACCGCATCCTCCAGGCGGAGATGCAACGGGCGGGGACCGCCCCCGGACCGGCTGCGGGCACGCTGACCGACCTCGGCAGCCCCGTGCTGGACTGGTGCTCGCTCGCCGCGGGCATGGGCGTGCCCGCCCGACAGGTCACGAGCGGCGAGCAGCTCGCGTCGGCCCTCCGGGAGGCCGTGTCCGAGCCGGGCCCGCATGTGGTCGAGGCGCTGCTCGAGGGCTGAGCGCCGTGCTCCCGGGCGCGCGGGTCACCAGGAGGCGCACGTCACCGGAGGGTGCACGTCACCGAATGTGCCCCGTGCGTCCGGCGATGCTGCCGGTCACGGCGAGCATCCCGGCGGCGGCCACGAGGACGCCCAACGGCAACGTCCAGCCGCCGGAGAGGTCACGAAGCCAGCCGACGAGGAAGGGACCACCGGCCGCGACCGTGTAGCCGACCCCCTGGCACATGCCGGACAGCTCCCTGGCGACGTCCGGCGTGGACGCCTTGAGCGACATCAGCGTCATGGCCAGGCTGACGCCGGCACCCTGCCCGAGACCGATGAACACGGACCAGACCAGCGCAGCGGCCGGCCACACCATGAGCCCGGTCAGGCCGACCGCCCAGACCAGGCACGTGGCGCAGGCGAGCGAGATCTGGCTGGGCGTCCGTGTCGCGAGCGGAGCGACGGTCAACGTCGCCGCGATGCCGAGCACGTTGAACACCACGAGCGACAGGCTCGCCACGCCGGTCCCGAACCCGTGGTCCAGCAGGATGTCGGGCAGCCAGGCCAGCATCGTGTAGAAGCCCAGCGCCTGGATGCCCATGAACGCGGCGAGCGCCCACGCCCGTCCGGCACGCCACACCGACCCGCCACCCGTGGACGTGGGGAGGGCACCCGGTCCTGCGGTGCCGTACCGCGCGCGCAGCGGCACCCAGACCAGCGCGGCGGCGAACGCCGGCACCGCCCACACGAGCGTGGCGACCCGCCAGTCCCAGCCGAAGGACTCCGCGCTCACACCGGTCAGCCCGCCGGCCAGCGCTGCCCCGCCGGTGAGCGACATCGTGAACAGGGCGGTCATCAGCCCCAGCGCGGCCGGGAAGTGCTGCTTGATGAGCGCGGGCACAAGCACGTTGCCGACCGCGATGCCCGCGCCCACGACGACCGTGCCGCCGACGACGAGCCACAGCGGGCCGAGCGACCGGACGAGGATGCCCAGGCCGAGCACGGCCATGGCCGCGGTCAACGCGGTCTCGAGACCGGCGCGCCGCCCCAGCCACGTCGCCGTCGGGGCGAGCAGACCGAAGCAGAGCACCGGCAACGTGGTGAGCAGCCCGGCGCCCCCGCGGGAGAGGTCGAGGTCAGCCCGCACGTCGTGAAGCACCGGGCCGAGGGCGGCCACGGCGGGACGCAGGTTCAGCGCGACGAGCAGCGCCCAGGCGGCGACGAGCACCCGCCCCCGCGTCGCGTCCGTCTCGCTGGTGAGTGTGGCCGTACGCGCCCGTGCGCTCATCGATGCGGCTCGAGCCGGCGCTGCAGCTTCTGCATGCCGGCGAGCCACCTGTCGGTGTCGTGGGCGCGTGCGGCGTAGTACCGCGCGACCTCGGGGTGCGGCAGGACGAGGAAGGGCCCGTCGTCGAGCGACGCGACCACGTCCTCGGCGACCTGCTCGGGCTCGATCGCGCCGGCGGCGAGCACGAGGTCGGCCGCAGGCCCGGTCTGGTCGAGCATCCGCGTGCGGACGCCCTGCGGACAGAGGGCCTGCACGGTGATCCCGCGGTCGGCGTACGTCACGGACATCCACTCGGCGAAGGCCAGCGCGCCGTGCTTGGTCACCGAGTACGGGGCTGAGCCGAGCATGGTGAGCAGCCCCGCCGCCGACACCGTGGCGAGGAAGTGCCCGCGGCCCCGCTCGAGCCACCCCGGCAGCAGTGCCCGTGAGGACCGGACGTGCGCCATCACGTTGACCTCCCAGGCCGTTGCCCAGGCGTCCTCGTCGGCCTCCGGGCCGCCCTCCGGGGCGACGCCCGCGTTCGCGCAGAACAGGTCGATC
>JBOGEN010000078.1:0-6489 GCA_050743265.1 Actinomycetes bacterium | reverse complement strand
CGCCCGGACGCCGTGCCGGCCGACCACGCGGGCGCCAGCGCCGGCACCGCCGGCGGCTGACCCCGCCCCGCCCGGACGACGCTGGGCCGGTCCCGTCGCGACGGGACCGGCCCAGCGTGCTGTCGTGCTCGCCTACCGGGGAGCTCAGCCGGGCAGGCTCGCCACCCCGCGGGGCAGGAACCGCTGGCCGGTGACCCGCTCGGAGACGCCGACACGGTCCAGGTACGGTGTCACGCCGCCCAGGTGGAACGGCCACCCGGCCCCGAGCACCAGGCACAGGTCGATGTCCTGCGCCTCGGCGACCACGCCCTCGTCGAGCATGAGCCGTGCCTCCTCGGCCAGCGCCGCAAGTGCACGGTCGCGCACCGCCTCCTCGGTCAGCGGGGCGTCACCCTGCTGCATCAGCGCGGCCACCTCGGGGTCGACCTCGGGGGTGGGCCCGTTCCACACGTACACGCCGGTCTTGCCGGCCTCGACGATGCGGCGCAGGTTGTCCGAGACCGCGAACCGGTCCGGGTACGCCTCGTGCATCGTCTCTGCGACGTGCAGCGCGACCGCGGGACCCACGAGCTGCAGCAGGACGAACGGGGTCATCGGCAGGCCGAGCGGCGCGAGCGCACGGTCGGCCACGTCCACCGGCGTGCCCTCGTCCACGGCCGCGGTGATCTCGCCGAGGAACCGCGTGAGCAGCCGGTTGACCACGAACGCGGGGGCGTCCTTCACCAGCACGCACGACTTCTTCAGCGCTTTTCCCACGGCGAACGCGGTGGCGAGCGAGGCGTCGTCGGTGCGTCCCCCGCGCACCACCTCGAGCAGCGGCAGGACGGCCACCGGGTTGAAGAAGTGGAAGCCCACGAGCCGCTCGGGGTGGGCCAGGTCGGCGGCCATCTCGGTCACCGACATTGAGGAGGTGTTCGTGGCCAGGATGCACTCGGGCGAGACGTGCTGCTCGACTTCGGCGAACACCTGCTTCTTGACCTTCATCTCCTCGAACACGGCCTCGAGGACGAAGTCGGCGTCGGCGAACGCCGCCGTCTCGGTCGAGCCGGTGACCAGGGCCTTGAGGCGGTTGGCCTTGTCCGGTGAGACGCGGCCCTTGCCGAGCAGCGTGTCGATCTCGCCGTGGACGTACCCGACACCCTTGTCCACCCGGGCCTGGTCCAGGTCCGTCATCACGACGGGCACCTCGAGCCGGCGCGCCACGAGCAGCGCGAGCTGGCCGGCCATGAGCCCGGCGCCGACCAGGCCGACCTTGCCGACCTGGCGGGCCATGCCCGGGTCGGGCGCACCGACGGGCTTCTTCGCCCGCCGCTGCACGAGGTCGAACGCGTAGATGCCCGAGCGCAGCTCCTCGCTCATCACGAGATCGGCCAGCGCCTCGTCCTCGGCGGCGAACCCCTCGTCCCGGGACGCGGTACGGGCCGCTGCGATGAGGTCGAGCGCTCGGTACGGCGCGGGCGCGGCCCCGTGCACCACGGCGTCGGCCGTCGCGCGTCCGGCGGTCACCGCGGCATCCCAGACCTCGGCGTCCGCCGTGTGGTCGGGACGCTCGACGGCCACCTCGTCCCTGAGCACCTGGGCCACCCAGTGCAGCGACCTCTCGAGGAAGTCCGCGGGCTCGAACATCGCGTCCGCGATACCCAGGGCATGGGCCTTCGGCCCGTCGAGCATGCGGTTCTGGCTCAGCGCGTTCGACACGACCACCGTGACGGCCTTCTCCGCCCCGACGAGTCGCGGCAGCAGGTACGTCCCGCCCCAGCCGGGAACGAGGCCGAGGAAGCACTCCGGGGTCGCGATGCCCTGGGCACCGGACGAGACGGTCCGGTACGTGCAGTGCAGCGCCAGCTCGAGCCCGCCGCCCATGGCCGCACCGTTGACGAGCGCGAACGTCGGGACGTCCAGCTCGCCGAGGCGGCGGAACACCGCGTGCCCGAGCCGGGCCACGGCGAGGCCCTCCTCACGGCCGGAGAGCAGCCCGACGCCCTTGAGGTCGGCGCCGACGGCGAAGATGAACGGCTTGCCGGTGACGGCGACGGCTGCGAGGTCGTCGCGGGCGGCGACCTCGTCCAGCGCGGCGGAGAGCGCACGCAGCCCGCCCGGGCCGAACGTGTTCGGCTTCGTGTGGTCGTACCCGTTGTCGAGCGTGACCAGCGCGGCCTTTCCGGCGCCGAGTGGCAGGTCCACGTACCTCACGTGGGCGGCGGTCACGACCTCGCCGGGGAACTCGATCTGCGTCGCGGTGACGTCGGGCCCGGTCACTTGTCTCCCTCCCAGTGGGGGTTCTCCCAGATCACGCTGCCGCCCATGCCGATGCCCACGCACATCGCGGTGAGCCCGTACCGCACCTCGGGGTGCTCGGAGAACTGCCGGGCGAGCTGGGTCATCAGGCGTACGCCGGACGAGGCGAGCGGGTGCCCGACCGCGACCGCCCCGCCGTACGGGTTGACGCGCGGGTCGTCGTCCGCGAGCCCGAAGTGCTCGAGGAACGCGAGCACCTGGACCGCGAAGGCCTCGTTCAGCTCGAACAGGCCGATGTCGTCGATCGTGAGGCCGGTGCGGGCCAGGGCCTTCTCGGTGGACGGCACCGGGCCCACCCCCATGACCTCGGGCTCGACACCGGCGAACGCGTACCCGACGAGCCGCATCTTCGCCGTCAGCCCGAGCTCGCGCGCCGTGTCCTCGTCGGCGACGACGCAGCCTGTCGCGCCGTCGTTGAGCCCGGCGGAGTTGCCCGCGGTCACCCGCCCGTGGGGGCGGAACGGCGTCTTGAGCCCGGCCAGCTCCTCGAGGGTGGTGCCGGGGCGCGGGGGCTCGTCCTGTGTCGCGAGGCCCCATCCCTGGTCGGCGTTGCGGGTGGCGACAGGGACGAGGTCGGCCTGGATCTGGCCGTTCGCGTACGCCTTCGCCAGCTTCTCCTGGCTCGCCGCGGCGAACGCGTCGGCGCGGCTCCTCGTGAGGTGCGGGAACCTGTCGTGCAGGTTCTCCGCGGTCTGGCCCATGACCAGGGCCGAGGGGTCGACGAGCTTCTCCGCGAGGAACCGCGGGTTCGGGTCGACACCCTCGCCCATCGGGTGGTGGCCCATGTGCTCGACGCCACCGGCAACGGCGACGTCGTACGCGCCCATCGCGATGCCGCTCGCGGTCGTGGTGACCGCCGTCATCGCCCCGGCGCACATGCGGTCGATCGCGAAGCCCGGCACCGTCTTCGGCAGGCCGGCGAGGATGGCGGCAGTCCTCCCGATGGTCAGCCCCTGGTCGCCGGTCTGGGTGGTGGCGGCGATGGCCACCTCGTCCACGCGCTCGGGCGGCAGGGTGGGGTTGCGGCGCAGCAGCTCGCGGACGACCTTCACGACGAGGTCGTCCGCACGGGTCTCGGCGTAGAGGCCGGTCGGGCCCGCCTTGCCGAACGGCGTGCGGACGCCGTCGGCGAAGACGACCTCCCGGACGGTTCGAGGCACGGCATCTCCTGGTGCTGGACGTTCGGGGTCGCTCCGATGCTACTCGCGGGTAACAACTGCCTGCCCGGCGGCCCACCCGGGCACGGTGACGGCACCGGTGTGCCCGCGCGCGGCGTCCACAGGAGGGGGAGGGACGCGTGGGGCCGATGACGCGGGAGGGCTACATTGCCGAAGATGTCCTCGCGTGCTCCCGACCTCGTCGTCCTCGGCGCGGGCCCGGCGGGGCTCGCCGCGGCCTGGCGGGCCGCGCGCAACGGGCTCGCGGTCACGCTGCTCGAACGCGGTCACCGGGTCGGCGGCATGGCGGGAAGCATCGAGGTGGCCGGCCAGAGTGTCGACCTCGGCAGCCACCGGCTGCACCCCGCGACCCCGGGCCGGCTCCTCGCCGACCTCAGCGACCTCCTGGGGCGCGACCTGCAGACGCGCCCGCGACGCGGGCGGCTGCGCGTTGCCGATCGCTGGGTCGGCTTCCCCGTCCAGGCCGTCGAGCTCGCGCGCACGCTTCCCCGCCCGCTGCTCGCCGGGATCGCCAAGGACGCCGCGCTGGCGCCGGTGCGCCGTCCGCGGGAGGACTCCTTCGCCGAGGTGCTGCGCTCCGGCCTGGGTCCCTCGATCTACGACGCCGTCTACGCGCCGTACGCCCAGAAGCTCTGGGGGCTGCCCGGGGAACGCATCGCGGGGGAGCAGGCGCGACGTCGCGTCACCGCGGACACTCCGTGGAAGCTCGCCGGGCGCATGGTGCGCCGGCCGGCGCGCCGGCAGAAGGGGCAGGGGCGGGTCTTCCACTACCCGCGGCGCGGGTTCGGACAGCTCACCGAGGCGCTCGCCGCGGCCGCTGCGGGGGCCGGAGTGGACATCCGGCTCGGCACCGAGGTCGACTCCGTCCACCTCTCCGGTGGCACCGTCCAGGTCGGCACGACCGGGGGCGACGAGTGGGAGGCGGGGCACGCGTTCTCCACGCTGCCGCTGCCGGTGCTCGCCCGGGTGACCTCTCCCGGGCCGTCGCTCGCGTCGGTGGAGAGTGCGGCCCGGCTGAAGTTCCGCGCGATGGTCCTCGTCTACGTCGTGCACAGCGGCGGGCGCTGGAGCCCGTACGACGCCCACTACCTACCCGGCCCCGAGACCGCGGTGACCCGTGTCTCCGAGCCGGCGAACTACCGCGAGTCCGCCGACGACCCCGCCGACAGGTCGGTGCTGTGCGCGGAGATCCCCTGCGCCGTCGGCGACGGGGTCTGGAGCCTCGGCGACGGCGCACTGGCCGAGCTGGTCGGCGAGGGGCTGGCCCGGGCCGGGCTCCCCCCCGTGAAGATCGCGGGCGTGCACGTCGAACGGCTGCCGCATGTGTACCCCGTCTACGAGATGGGCTTCGAGCGCCATCTCGCCGGCCTCGACGGGTGGGCCTCGTCGCTGCCCTCGGTGACCACGTTCGGCCGGCTCGGGCTCTTCGCGCACGACAACACCCACCACGCGCTGGTCATGGCATACGACGCGGTGGACGCGCTGGGCAGGGACGGGTTCGACAGGTCGGCCTGGACCGCGGCCCGGCTCCGGTTCTCCCAGCACGTCGTGGAGGACTGAGCCCTCACCGCCCCGCTCGGGCCCCGGGCCGCAGCGCGGCGGGGTTGATGCGCGTTGTCGACAGAATGTATACAAGTGGTCACGTGCAGCCGTTATGGGCGAATTCTCGCAACCTGTCGCCCGGCCAGGGCTGCCATCCGTCGGAGGAGTCCACGTGACCGACCAGCACACGCAGGCGACCACCACTGCGCCCGCCCCGGATACCGCGCGGTGGCGCTACATCGGACCGGGTCTGGTGATGGCCGCGACCGGGGTGGGCGCCGGGGACATGGTGTCCTCGATCGCCGCCGGCGGCGAGTACGGGCTCATCCTCGCTTGGGCGATCTTCCTCGGCGCCTTCCTCAAGTACGTGATCAACGAGGGCCTCGGTCGGTGGTACCTCGTCACCGGGACCACTCCGATGCGGGGCATCGTCTCCCTCGGCACGTGGTCCGCCTGGTACGTCACCGCGTACCTCGTCGTCCTCGCGTTCGTCTTCGGCGCGGCCGTGATGTCCGCCTGCGGGCTGGCGCTCAACGCGATGTTCCCCGTCGGGTCGGTCAACCTGTGGGCCGCAGTCTCCGGCGTCGTGGGGCTGGGCATCCTCTGGATCGGGCGCTACGGCACGTTCGAGAAGATCATGGGGCTGCTCGTCGCCCTGATGTTCGTCACGGTCGTGGGCTCCGCGGCGCTGACCACCCCGAGCCTGCCCGCCCTCGCGAAGGGCATGACGTTCCAGATCCCCGACGGCAGCCTGCTCTACGTGCTCGGCCTCGTGGGTGGCGTCGGGGCGACGATCACGCTCGCTTCGTACGGGTACTGGCTGCGCGACAAGGGGTGGAGCGGCCCGGCCTGGCTACCGGTCATGCGCCTGGACCTCATCGTCGGGTACGTGCTCACGCCGGTGTTCATGGTCTCGATGCTCATCGTCGGGGCTCAGTTCCTGCACGGGGCGGCCCAGGGCCTGGACAGCGAGGAGGGGCTCATCGCCCTGTCCGAGCCGTTCGGCGAGCGCTTCGGCGACACCGCGCGGTGGCTGTTCCTCGGCGGGTTCTTCTGCGCCGCGTTCACGTCCGTCCTGGGGGCGTTCAACGCGATGGCGTACCTGTTCGCCGACCTCGTCCGGATGTTCCGCGGAGTCCCCGACGAGCAGGCGACCGAGCACACCACGCAGAAGGTGCTCCCGTTCCGCGCGTTCCTGCTCTGGTGCACGTTCCCGCCGATGCTGCTGTTCCTCCTCGGCGAGCCGGTGATGCTGGTGATCGTCTACGCGGCGCTGGGCGCGTTGATCATGCCGTTCCTCGCGGTTGCGCTGCTGGTCATGTTCAACTCCAAGCGGGTGCCGCGTGAGTCGCGCAACGGCGTCCTCCCCAACGGGATGCTTCTGCTGTGCCTCGCCCTGTTCGCCGTCCTCGCGTACACCGAGGTCGTGGACCTCTTCTAGTCGCGCGGAGCAGCCGGGCCGGCCTGGGAG
>JBOGEN010000077.1:0-3583 GCA_050743265.1 Actinomycetes bacterium | reverse complement strand
CGCCACACCACCGGCCCCCGTCCCCGTCGAGAACGTCGCCTGCCGGACCCACCACCGCGTGGGCCTCCAGGCGGTGGCACGCCAGCCGTCGTACCGGCGAGCGTCCTCCACTGCCTCGCCCACCGCGGGCACACCCGCAGCCTCCAGCAGATCGTCCACGAGGGTGTCGGACGCCTCGGCGCTGTCCGCCTGGGTCGCCGCCGCACCCGGCGTGGACGGGATCCGGCCGTTCAGGCCGGCCGTCTCCGCGAGCCGGTCAGCGGACCGGGCCAGGTCGGTGAGCAGCCGCTCCGTCGCCGAGCGGTGCCCCTTGACCTGCTCGGCGAGCAGGCTGCGCAACGGGCCCACGCCGGTGCCCGCGACCGCGGAGGCCGCCAGCACCAGGGACTTCTCCAGGCCTGCCTCGGTGACCAGGCGGCGCAGGTCCTGCAGGCACTGCTCGCCGGCCTCCGCGGACAGGCGGTCCACCTGGTTGAGCACGACGACCGAGACGACCTCGGAGTCCGACAGCCGCCGCAGGTACCTGTCGTACGTCGCCGCGTCCGCGTACTTCTGCGGGTCGGTCACCCAGACCAGCAGGTCGACGCGCGCGGTCAGCCGGTCGACCTCCTCACGGTGCTGGTCCTGGGTGGAGTCGTGGTCCGGCAGGTCGAGCAGGACGAGACCGGCCAGGTCGTCGTCGGGGTGCAGGTCGAGCTCGCTGTCGTGCGTGACCCGCTGCCGCTCCGGGACACCGAGCCAGTCCAGCAGCGGGCTCGCGTCCTCCCGCCCCCACACGCACGCGTGGGCACTGGCCGTCGTCGGCCGGAGCACGCCGACCGTCGACAGGTCGAGCCCGGACAGCGCGTTGTAGAGGGACGACTTCCCCGTCCCTGTCGAGCCGGCGAGGGCCACCACCGTGTGCGGGCCGGTCAGGGCGGCCCGTTCCTTCGTCTTCGTGACGAGGGCTCGGGCGTCGGTGACGACGTTCGGGTCGACCCGGCCGTCGAGCAGGTCCGCCGCCCGTCCGAGTGCCTCGAACCGCGTGCGGAGCTCCGGCGTCTTCACGTCTGACGTCATCGCACCCTCTCCACGTACGCGAGTGCCGCACGCAGCGCCTCACCCGACTGCGGGTCGAGCTCGACCTGGTCGAGCAGGCCGGTGAAGCGGGCGCGCTCGGCGACGAGCATGTCCTCGAGCCGACGGAACAGGTCGTCGCGGGCCTGCGTGGTCAGCGCGTCCGCCTGCTCCTGACCCAGGACGCCGCGCACCAGCCGGTGAGCGTCAGCCGTGCCCGGAGGGGCGAGCAGCGCCACGGCGCAGGCGAGCGCCAGGCCCTCGGGCTCCACCGGGTGGTGCCGTGCGGTACGACGGCCGCCCCCCTGCCGCCCGACGAGTCCCACCAGCCAGCGGTGCCACTCCTCCAGCGCCCGGTCGACCTCGCGATGCAGTCCGGCGGAGGACTGGGAGAGGTCCGACTGCGTGGTGGCGAGCAGGCCCGTTCCGGCCGGCGCGCGCTGCCAGGCCTCCGTGAGCCGGGCGGCCGCGGCGTCCGCGTGGGACCGCAGCAGCGCAGACAGCCCCTCGTCGACGACCGTGCGCAGCTCCTCCACCGAGGACGTTCGCCGGCCCGACCGGACGAGGCGGCCGAGCGTCGTCCGCGGGGCGCTGTCCGGGTTCTCCAGCCCGCCGGCCAGCGGGGAGCGACGCCAGACGGTGAGCGCCCTGCCTCCGAGACCGGCGCCCTCGCGGATCGAGGCGTGCAGGGCGGTGACCTCGTCCGCGTAGGCTCGCTCGGCCTCCTCCCGGAGGCGCGCCACCTCGGCACACTGCACGTCTGCCTCGTCCGCGAGCTGGACGGCCTGGGCGCCGAGACCGTCGAGCGTGCCGATGAGGGTGTGGTGCATGAGGCGGGCGCGGGTGTCCCAGTCGTCCGCAAGGTGGTCGAGCCAGCCTCGGACCAGCGCGATCTCGTCCTCGGGCAGCAGGCCGTCGGCCGGCTCGCACTCGGGCACGACGAACATCGGCGTGTGCCCGGGGCCGCGCTCGGCGAGGATCCGGGCCAGGTCAGCCGTGACCTCGTCCACAGCTCCCTCGTTCACCCGGGAAAGGAGAAGGGCCACCGACGTGCCGCGTCGCCGCGCGGTGTGCAGCACGTCCCACGGCACCGCGTCGGCGTAACGCGTGGCGGAGAGGACGAACAGCCAGATGTCCGCGGCGTCGAGCAGTTCGCGTGCCAGGGCGCGGTTGTCCTCGACAACGGAGTCGAGGTCGGGCGCGTCCAGCAGCGCCACGCCGGCGGGCACCTGTGGTGACGTGGCCACGTGAACGGTCCGCGGGTCCGGCGTGGGCTCCTCGGTTCGGCGGAGGGAGGGCAGCACCCGGTCATCGGTGAACGCAGCAGCGTCGTCCGGGTGGCACAGGAGTACGGGTGTGCGTGTCGTGGGGCGCAGCACGCCGACCTGGCTCACCGCGCGTCCGGCCAGCGTGTTCACCAGCGTCGACTTGCCCCCGCCTGTGGGCCCGCCCAGCACCACGAGCGCGGGCGCGTCCAGCGTCTCCAGCCGCGGGACGAGGTACGTCCCGACCTGGCGGACCAGCAGGTCCTGTGTGCGGCGTGCCTCGGCACTGCCGGGCGTGGCGAGCGGAAACCGGGTGGCGGCCGCCTCGTCACGAAGGCCGGTCAGCATCGGGAGGAGGGCCGCGACGTCGTCCTCCTGCGCTTTCACACCCCTAGGGTGCCCTGTCCACCCAGGGTGACGACAAGCGCACCCATTGCGACGACGGTCAGATGGGTCACAGCCCCGGTCTCTACAGTGGGGACGACACTCGGAGCGGCGTGCGTGACCGCTGCTCGGCCGCGCACGCACCGAGCCCCCGTGGCCTAAGGGACAAGGCGTCGGTCTTCTAAACCGAAAGATGCAGGTTCGAATCCTGCCGGGGGCACCATCCACGATCCCGCGCGCTCCGGCGGGGCGGGCTTGACGATGTTCAGCGTCGCCGGAAGGCTCCGCCTCGTCGGAGGCGGGTGGTCCGCGCTCCGCCACGTCGGAGGAGGGCCGCAACGCATGGTGCTCGACGCGCTCGCCGGACGCACGGTGCTCGTCACGGGGGTCACCGGGTTCCTGGGCCAGGCGGTGCTCGAGCGTCTCCTCGCCGACCTGCCGCAGACGTCCGTGGTGGCCCTCGTCCGCCCGCGCAACGGTGCGGACGCCGAGACGAGGCTGCGCGACCTGCTGACCCAGCCGATCTTCTCCCGCTGGCGGGAGCGCGTTGGGGACGAGCAGGTCGAGGCCACCGTCGCCGAGCGGGTCCGTGTGGTGTCCGGCGACCTGGCCGAGGGACCTCCGGACGTGCCGGACGACGTGGACGTGGTCGTGCACTGCGCGTCCACGGTCTCCTTCGACCCGACCATCGACGAGGGCTTCCGCACCAACCTGCTCGGCACCGTCCACCTGCACGAGGCGCTGCGGACAGCGGGGATCCGCCCGCACGTCGTGCACGTGTCGACGGCGTACGTCGCCGGCGTGAGCCGTGGCGTGGTCCGCGAGGAGCCGCTGGGCCACTCCGCCGACTGGCGCACCGAGCTGGACGCGGCCCTGGC
>JBOGEN010000076.1:0-6800 GCA_050743265.1 Actinomycetes bacterium | reverse complement strand
CGTCCGCCCGCTGCTGCGCCTCACCCGGCGGGTGGCGGACCAGGCCGGCCTCGACGAGGCTGCCCGCGCGGCGAACCTGGCAGGGGCCCACGTCGCCCGGCCCCCCATGATCGACGGTTCCGACCTGAGACTGGTGGTGGTCGACGACGTGATCACTACGGGAGCCACGCTGGCCGAGGCCGTGCGGGCGCTCCGCGAGGCCGGGGCGGCCCCGGTGTCGGCGGCCGCCGTGGCGTCCACCGTGCGGCGGACACCCGGGTCTGCCCGGGCCCTACACGTCGGGAGCGGATCGGACTAGCGTTCCTCCATGGCACCCGCTCGGGTCCGTGGTTGCGTCAGGTCGGGAGGCCGGGTGCGTCCGGGTCGCCCGTTCCGACAAGCCGATGCCAGCCGCAGGCGAAACGGCCCACGTAAGGCGACTCTTCGTCGACCGATCACGGAGCGGCTTAGAGGTAAGTCCTGCCCCGCCGGGAGGCCAGATGCCTCCCGCTCCGGGAGAAGGGCAGTAGTGGCCACAGTGCTGCGAACCCCTCTGCAGGCGGATGTGGGGTCGAAGACCAGGTCGGCCGGGCGGGTGCCATCCCTCCCTCGTCGTCGTCGATCAGGAGGACTGTTCCCGTGGACATCGTCGTCAGGAGCCGTCACACCGAGGTGCCCGACCGCTTCCGCAAGCACGTGGCGGACAAGCTCGGCAAGGTGGAGAAGCTCGACCACAAGGTCATCCGTATCGACGTCGAGGTGTCCAAGGAGCGCAACCCCCGTCTCTCCGACCATTCGGACCGCGTCCAGCTGACCTGCGTGTCGCGCGGCCCGGTCATCCGCGCCGAGGCCGCCGCGGACGACCCGTACGGCGCGCTCGACCTGGCCTGCGCGAAGCTCGAGGCGCGCCTGCGCAAGGTGGCCGACCGGCGGCGGGTGCACCACGGCAGCCGTACGCCGATCTCGGTCGCGGCGGCCACCGAGCATACGGCGGACGCCCTGCTGAACGGGTCGGAGCCGGCCGGCTCCGGTGAGGGAGCGGCGGCGGGTTCCGGCGGTACCGCGAGGGCGGTCGAGGACGGGGACCGGATCGTGCCGATGGACGTGGAGGGCGACGGGCCCCTCGTCGTCCGCGAGAAGGTGCACGCCGCCGAGCCGATGAGCCTCGACCAGGCGCTGTTCGAGATGGAGCTCGTTGGCCACGATTTCTACCTGTTCGTGGACGGGGACTCCCGCCGCCCGAGCGTCGTCTACCGGCGGCGCGGCTATGACTACGGTGTGATCCGACTGGAGTCCTGACCCGGCGGCCGGCAGCGTCCGCGTATCGGACAAACACCCACGACTTCGGGGGTGGCGTGCGATGATGCCCGGTGACGCTGGACGGACGGATATCGCCGCCGCAGCGCCGTCGGCCGCCGAGGGAGAGACACGTGACGGACCGACCCGAGCCGGCGGGCGAACCAGGTCCATCGGCAGGGCAGGGTGACGCGATTCGCGTGCTCGTCGTGGACGACCACGCGCTCTTCCGGCGCGGGCTCGAGATGGTCCTCGCGCAGGAGAGCGACGTCGAGGTCGTCGGAGAGGCGAGCGACGGCGCCGAGGCCGTCACGAAGGCGACTGAGCTCCTGCCGGACATCGTCCTCATGGACGTCCGGATGCCCCGCCGGGGCGGCATCGACGCCTGCACCGCGATCAAGGAGATCGTCCCGAGCGCCAAGATCATCATGCTCACGATCAGCGACGAGGAGGCCGACCTCTACGACGCGATCAAGGCCGGCGCCACTGGCTACCTTCTCAAGGAGATCTCCATCGACGAGGTGGCCTCCGCGATCCGTGCGGTGTACAACGGCCAGTCGCTGATCAGCCCCTCGATGGCGTCGAAGCTGCTCACCGAGTTCGCGTCCATGATCAAGCGCGGTGAGGAGCGCCAGCAGGTGCCCGCCCCCCGGCTGACCGAGCGCGAGATGGAGGTGCTCAAGCTCGTCGCCAAGGGGCTGAACAACCGGGACATCGCCAAGCAGCTCTTCATCAGCGAGAACACGGTGAAGAACCACATCCGCAATATCCTCGAGAAGCTGCAGCTGCACTCACGCATGGAGGCGGTCGTGTACGCCGTCCGCGAGAAGCTGCTCGAGATCACCTGAGAGCGGGCGACTCCTTCGTCTCCCGGCTGCCCGAGGACGGGCGGAGTCACACCGCTCGGGTGACCACGCGGGTCACGCGCTGAGGCCGTGCCGCGGCCGGTCAGCCGGTACGGGTGGCGACGGCCGCACGTACCGGGGCGTCGAGCGACGCGGGGGTGACCCGCTCCACACCGACGGCGTCGCAGCCAACCCACCCCGCGGCCTCGGCCAGGGCGTCCGCCACCGGCTCCACCCCGCGGGCCGTCTCGAGCGAGACGTGACGGGCGACGAGCGTGGCGCCCTGGCGGCTCGGGTCCACTCGGCCGACGAGCCTGCCGCCGGCCAGCACGGGCATCGCGAAGTAGCCGTACACACGCTTGCCACGCGGCTTGTACGCCTCGAGCGCGTGGGCGAAGCCGAACAGGCGCCTGGTCCGCGGTCGGTCCCACACGAGGGAGTCGAACGGGGACAGCAGCGTCGTGCGGTGCCGGCCGCGGACGGGTGCCTCCAGCACCTCCGGGTCGGCCCACGCGGCCTGGCGCCACCCGTCGACCTCGACGGGGAGGAGACCGGAGTCGGGGACGGCCCTCGCCACCTGCTCCTTGGCCAGCCGGTGGTAGTCGGCGAGGTCGGCGACCGTCGCCACGCCCATGGCTCGGCCCGCGAAGCACACGAGCCGCCGGACGCACTCCTCGTCCGACGCCTCGATCCCGAGCACCGAGGGAGGCAGCGCCCGTTCCGGCAGGTCGTACACCCGGCGCCACCCCCGCCGCTCGGTCACGACGACCTCACCGAGGTCGAGCAGCCACTCGACAGCGATCTTCACCGACGACCAGTCCCACCACGGGCCGCCGGCCTTGGCGCCACCGAGGTCGGTCGCCGTGAGCGGTCCGTCTGCCCGGAGCCGGGCCAGCACCTCGCGGCAGGTCTTCTCGTCGACCTGGTGCCAGCGACGGCCCCGGCGGCGGAACTCCCTCCGCCGGAAGGCGAAGAACGGCCATTCCTCGACGGGCAGGACGCAGGCGGCGTGTGACCAGTACTCGAACGTGCGGGCGGGCCGGTGGCCCCAGTACGCGGCCTCGACCCGTCTGCGCCCCACGGCGCCGAGCCGGGCGTACGGGACCAGCTCGTGGGACCGCGCGAGCACCGAGATCGTGTCGAGCTGGACGGCGCCGAGCCGGCGCAGCATGCCGGGGACGCCCCCGCGCCTGCCGGACGAGCCGAGCAGCCCCTGGGCCCGCAGCGCCGCGCGCCGAGCCTCGTCCGTGGACAGGCTGGCGGCGACGGCGGGCGGAGCGGTCAGGGGAGCGGGGGAGGTCACGGGCGGCCACCCTAGAGGTGGGGTCCGACAGGGACCGCGCCCGTTCGTCCCCCCAGGTCAGTGAATGTCCTCCGAGTAGTCCTCCATGATCCCGATTGCCCAGGCGAAGATCGCTCCCGCGCCCGTGACCGACACCCCGGCCCAGAAGAGCCACCACGCCGGCCCGAGGACCAGCCCCAGCCCCCCGACCGTGAAGCCGAGCACGATGATGCAGACCGCGATCCAGGACATCGGCCTGCCACGTGCGCCGTAAGGCATCCGCTTACCTCCCCCCTCGTCGGCACGTCCGGGAATCAGAGTGCCTCGTTCTGGCCGGCCGTCAACCGGGGACAGGCCGAGGAGGCCCTCGAAGTCCCGATTACTCGAAGAGGTGGCTGGCTCACCGGCCGTGACGGCCTACGATGTCGAGGACAGCCGCGAAACGCCGTACCGCCGCGTGTCCGCCAAGCAACGCGGTCAGCCTGTCCCGCAAGGAGCCGAACGCGTGCCTGCAGTCTTCGACAAGGTCCTTCGCGCCGGCGAAGGCAAGATCCTCCGGAAGCTCACCGGGATCGCCACCCAGGTCAACTCCGTCGAGGAGGACTTCTCCGACCTCACGGACGCCGAGCTGCGGGCCATGACGGACGAGTTCAGACAGCGCCTGGACGGCGAGGAGACGCTGGACGACCTTCTCCCCGAGGCCTTCGCGACGGTCCGCGAGGCGGCCCGCCGCACCCTTGGGCAGCGCCACTTCGACGTCCAGCTGATGGGCGGCGCGGCCCTGCACCTCGGCAACATCGCGGAGATGCGCACCGGTGAGGGAAAGACTCTCGTCGCGACCCTGCCGGCGTACCTCAACGCGCTGACCGGCCAGGGCGTCCACGTCGTCACGGTGAACGACTACCTCGCCGAGCGGGACTCCGAGTGGATGGGCCGCATCCACCGCTTCCTCGGTCTCAGCGTGGGCGTGATCCTCGCGCGCATGACCCCGGCCGAGCGACGCGAGCAGTACGCGTGCGACATCACGTACGGCACGAACAACGAGTTCGGCTTCGACTACCTGCGCGACAACATGGCCTGGAGCCTCGACGAGCTCGTGCAGCGTGGCCACAACTTCGCGATCGTCGACGAGGTCGACTCGATCCTCATCGACGAGGCCAGGACGCCGTTGATCATCTCCGGGCCGGCCGACGTGGCCACGAAGTGGTACACCGAGTTCGCCCGCCTCGTCCCGCGGCTCACCCGCGACAACGACTACGAGGTCGACGAGAAGAAGCGCACCGTCGGCATCCTCGAGACCGGGGTCGAGAAGGTCGAGGACTACCTCGGCATCGACAACCTCTACGAGTCCGTGAACACCCCGCTGGTCGGCTACCTCAACAACGCGCTGCGGGCGAAGGAGCTCTACAAGAAGGACAAGGACTACGTGGTCATGGACCGCGAGGTCCTCATCGTCGACGAGCACACCGGCCGCATGCTCCCGGGCCGCCGCTACTCCGAGGGCATGCACCAGGCGATCGAGGCCAAGGAGTCCGTCCCGATCAAGGACGAGAACCAGACGCTCGCGACGATCACCCTCCAGAACTTCTTCCGCCTGTACGACAAGCTCGCCGGCATGACGGGGACGGCCGAGACCGAGGCGGCCGAGTTCGAGAAGATCTACAAGCTGGGCGTCGTCCCGATCCCGACGAACATGCCGATGGTCCGCGAGGACTGCTCGGACCTCGTCTACCGCAGCGAGGAGTCGAAGTTCAACGCGGTCACCGAGGACATCGCCGAGCGGCACCGCGCCGGCCAGCCCGTCCTCGTGGGCACGACCAGCGTGGAGAAGTCGGAGCACCTCTCCGGCCTGCTCCGCAAAAGGGGCATCCCGCACGAGGTGCTCAACGCCAAGCACCACGAGCGGGAGGCGTCCATCGTCGCCCAGGCCGGGCGCAAGGGCGCGGTCACCGTCGCCACGAACATGGCAGGCCGCGGGACGGACATCATGCTCGGCGGCAACACCGAGTTCACCGCTCGCGCCGAGCTCGCGCAGCGGGGCCTCGACCCGGTGGACACGCCGGAGGAGTACGAGGCCGCCTGGGCGTCCGCGCTGGAGAAGGCGACCCGCGCGGTGGAGGCCGAGCACGGCGAGGTGCTCGAGGCGGGTGGCCTGTACGTGGTCGCCACCGAGCGCCACGAGTCCCGGCGCATCGACAACCAGCTGCGGGGCCGCTCCGGGCGCCAGGGTGACCCGGGCGAGTCGCGGTTCTACCTCTCGCTCGAGGACGACCTGATGCGGCGGTTCGGCGGGCCCCGCGTCCAGGCGCTGATGGCCCGCCTGCCGGACGACGTGCCGATCGACTCGAAGATGGTGACCCGCGCGATCCAGTCCGCGCAGGGCCAGGTCGAGCAGCAGAACTTCGAGATCCGCAAGAACGTCCTCAAGTACGACGA
This sequence comes from Actinomycetes bacterium, assembly GCA_050743265.1. Taxonomy (GTDB): domain Bacteria; phylum Actinomycetota; class Actinomycetes; order JBOGEN01; family JBOGEN01; genus JBOGEN01. Next base: position 962 of record JBOGEN010000076.1, on the reverse strand, counting down.
GGTGCTCAACCGCCAGCGGCACGTCATCTACGACGAGCGGCGCCGCGTGCTCAAGGGCGCGGACCTGCACGAGCAGGTGCGCCACATGATCGACGACATGGTCGAGGAGTACGTCACCGCGGCCACGTCCGACGGCCTGCCGGAGGAGTGGGACCTCGAGAAGCTCTGGTCCGCGCTGCGCACGCTCTACCCCGTCGGCCCGAGCGTCGAGGACATGGAGGAGCGCTCAGGCGGTGACCGTGCCGGGCTCACCCCCGAGTTCATGGTGGAGGAGCTCAAGGCGGACGCGCAGTCGGCGTACGACCGGCGTGAGGAGGGGCTCGGCGCGGAGGTCATGCGCGAGCTCGAGCGCCGGGTCATCCTCTCCGTGCTCGACCGCAAGTGGCGCGAGCACCTCTACGAGATGGACTACCTCCAGGAGGGCATCGGCCTCCGCGCGATGGCCCAGCGCGACCCGCTCGTCGAGTACCAGCGCGAGGGCTACGACATGTTCGCGACGATGATGGACGCGATCAAGGAGGAGTCCGTCGGGTTCCTGTTCAACCTCGAGGTCCAGGTGGAGCAGGAGCCCGCGGCCCCGACGGTCGACGCGGACTCCGCGGCAGCGACCGCGGCCGCGATGGGCGGCCAGCCTGTGGACCAGTCGGGCGGGCGGCAGGCGGCTCAGGCTGGTGCGCACCCGTCGATCCGGGCGAAGGGTCTGGCCGCCCCGAAGCGTCCCGCCCACCTCGAGTACAGCGCCCCCACGGTCGACGGCGAGGGCGGTGTCGTGCACCGCGACGACGACACCACCGACTCGGAGTGGGGCGACGTGCCGCGCAACGCGCCGTGCCCCTGCGGCTCGGGGCGCAAGTTCAAGCGCTGCCACGGCGACCCGCGGGTACGCGCCGGCATGACCTGACGCGAGACGACTCCTGACGGCGAGTCGACGACGGGGCGGCAAGCCAAGCGGCTTCCCGCCC